>JAWVYW010000190.1:0-7035 GCA_033722535.1 Promineifilaceae bacterium (SeqCode) | reverse complement strand
GAGGCGCCGCCGCCGGTGATTGGTGCCTACTACCGGCTGGAGGATGGCCGGGTGGAGATACTCGAGGAAAATGAGCAAGGCTGGAATTGAGCCGCGCACGCCGAAGCGATCGACCACACTCAGCCGCACGTACAGCTGAAGCGCTGCGTCTGTCTAGTCCGGCCCCACTCTATCCTTCAACGGCGCGAAGAGACGAAGAATGGCGTAGGTGATGAGGCTGATGATGATGGCGATGTCGATGCGGCCAAAGGCCACTGCCGCCCCGACCGCGCCTGTCGTCCAGATACTGGCGGCCGTCGCCGTGCCTTGTACCAGCCCGTCGTCATCCTTCTTGAGGATCGCTCCACCGCCGATGAAGCCAATACCGGTGATAAGCCCCTGAACAACCCGCGCGATCGCGTCTGAGGATTCGACGATCACCGTGCGCGTCAGCAGCACGTAGCTGCAGGCAGCCACCGCCACCAGTGGAAACGTGCGCAGTCCCATGATCTGGTTCTCTTTCTCCCGCTCCAGGGCGACGGGTAGAGCGATCACGCCGGCGAGTACGATCCGGATCAGGTCGCTGAGGTTAACAGTCAGATCGAGGTCCATGGTGCTGCTGATTGTAGCATAGACGACGTGCAGTGGGAAGTGGATGGTGCTTCGACCGGCTGATGAAAATTCCTCAACTAAAGATACCTGGCCACGTGACTGTGGTTCTTCGTCACGAATAGTGCAGGTTATACGCAGGGTAAGATGCCGTCAATTGACTTGGGGAACAAACAGAGCGGTGGCAACGTTACAAGAACAGAGAGTACCCAGTTCGAAGATAGGAGGGACACCATGCGCAGCAGAACGTTGCCACGAATAGTGCTCATTACGCTCCTGTTCTTACTGACGGCCTGCCGGTTAGTTGAGCCCGATTTGGAATCTTCCGGGACGGTAGAGCCACAGGTCAACGGTGATTCTGCGGGAGAAGCGGGGGAGGTAGT
Source organism: Promineifilaceae bacterium (SeqCode) (assembly GCA_033722535.1). Classification (GTDB taxonomy): domain Bacteria; phylum Chloroflexota; class Anaerolineae; order Promineifilales; family Promineifilaceae; genus JAAYYY01. Next base: position 6,064 of record JAWVYW010000190.1, on the reverse strand, counting down.
TGCGACGCCGTGGCCGATTGTCGCCTCTGAAGTCGTGCGCGAGCGCGAGCCGCAGGTCAGCGAGGAAGCGCTGGTCGCACTGACGGAGGGGAATGTTGCGTTCTCCTTCGACATCTTCGACGAGCTTCGACACAAGGAGGGCAATCTCTTTTTCTCGCCTTACAGTATCTCGATGGCGCTGGCGATGACCTATGCGGGAGCTCGGGGGGAGACGGCCCGGCAAATGGCCGAGACGCTACACTTTGCGCTGCCGGAAGGAGAGCTGCACCCGGCCATTAACGCTCTGGACCTGAGCCTGGCGCCGGCCGAACTTGAAGGAGAAGGAGAAGCCCTTCGCCTGGAGGTGGCCAACTCCCTCTGGGCGCAGGAAGGTTTCCCCGTCGCGCACCCGTTCCTGGATTTGCTGGCGCGACAGTACGGCGCTGGGTTGCGCCTCGTTGATTACACTAGCGAGGCCGGCCGGGAGACAGCGCGAGAAGCGATTAACAACTGGGTGGCACGGCAAACGGAAGACAAGATCAAGGAGCTAATCCCCGAGCGTACCCTCAGCGGTTACACCCGGCTGGTCCTGGCCAACGCGATCTACTTCCTCGGTAAGTGGGTGGCGCCTTTTCAGGAGGTAGGCGAGCAACCGTTTACACTGCTGAACGGCCAACAGGTGGAGGTTCCGATGATGGCCCGCGAGGAAACCACCCCCTATGCCCGCGGCGATGGCTACGAGGTCGTGGCTCTGAATTACAGAGGTGGCCCCGCGCGTATGCTGGTGCTCGTGCCGGACAGCGGAGAATACAAGGCGTTCGAGGCGGCGCTTCAGCAGGAGCGTTTTGACGAAATCGTTGGCAGCCTGGAGCGATCGTACGTGTCGCTGACCATGCCCAGCTTCGAGTTTGAATCCGATTTCGTCCTGAACGAGGTGCTGGAAGAGATGGGCATGGCGGATCCCTTCAAGCCCGAGCTTGCCGATTTCTCTGGGATGTCGGCGAAGAATGAACCGGGTCTCTACATCTCAGCCGTGATCCACAAAGCGTTCGTTGCCGTAGATGAAGAGGGAACGGAGGCGGCCGCGGCCACGGCAGTGGTGATGGGCACCGAGGAAGAGCCGCCCGAGCCGGACGCCCGCGTCACGGTTGATCGTCCGTTCCTGTTTGCCATCCAGGATAGCGATACAGGTACACTCCTCTTCTTAGGGCGAGTGCTCGATCCACGCGCGGATTGACGGGTGGTGGTGGGAATGGCTGAGAAAGTGCGTGCTGGCGGAGGTGCACAAGGCACAATCTTCGGCAGTTTTTCCATCGTCCTTGCCAAGGGAAAAAGCAGCCGATAGAACAGAGCCCGAGGACGAATTTGGGACGTCATACTTCGCCAGGGGGAGGTTGCTCGGTGCGTGCAGATAGTGGATGAGATACTATCGGTAGTGAGCTGGCTGTGTGTCTGGCTCTGCCCTGACGAAACAGGTTTTATGAGTTCTCGCGTACAAATTTTCCCCGTTATTGGAATGCTGGTTGGTCTCGCCATTGCCGTTTATGGTATTGAAGTAGCCGGTGGATTTAACAGAGCGGTTTGGCTGGGGATTGCGTGCATTTGGGTCTCTTTCCTTTCGCTACTCATGTGGACCGCTTGGGAACTGCTCTGTCCTTCTGAACAATGGGCAAGCCCATGGCTCATCTTTACGAGCAGAAATCGTCGAGTGAAGAAGAGAAAGATTATCGCCTACTCTCTCGGTGGCATTGTCGCCTCTGCTCTGGCGTGCAGTCTCTGCTCTGTCAGTACTTGGACGGTAAATGCAGTTGTGTCATCCACGGGTCATCCACGGGTGCGATTACTTCTGTTCGTGATTACTTTACCCTCGTATACGACTCTATTGCACTTCTTCTGTCCTCGTATTATGGGATTCGGTATTCTTTCCTTGCCACACTTGTCCTTGGAGCAGCCGTTGGGGGACTGATTGGGCTTTGCAGGATCGCCACAACCCTGACTACTGATTCAATAGATGATGAGGGGGCGAGCACTCGTTGACGGAGTACAAAAGTGCCCGGCAGCTTGTGCTCGATTGCCTCTAAGAAACCAGCGGCCGTTCTGCTCTTGAGCTGGCGAAGTCTGATGTCCTAAATGTGTCAACTTTCATCTGGCCAGGTGTCACTAATGGTGACCCGAAGATTGATTCTGAGCGACGCGAAGCGGAGGCGGAGGGTCTTGCGAGCGGCCGCACGTCGTCCGCGGCACTCGCGCTCGCTGCGCCGCCGCTACGACGCCTCTGCAAGCCCCGAGTGGCGTGTGTGGCGGCGCTCGTGATATCAAAATATGGCGCGGGGTTCACAAGCCGCCAACCACGTAGGCCGGCGGCTGGCGCCGCTACGGCTCGCCGCGGATGGCGAACGCTACTGGGCGCGTGTCAGCCGCCGGCGCGCCGCTGCCACAAAAGCGCGCCAGCGGGCAGCTTGTGCAGCCGTCACAGGCTGGTTCCACTTCGACCAGCCGCCCGCGCTGTACCAGCGTCCGCACCATATGCTCCACCAGTCCCGGCGCGACCCGCAGCCGTGCCGCTACCGCCTCCCGCGACAGGGGCTCGCCGTTTGCTTCCCGGTAGATTGCCAGAAGTTCCTGCAACATCCGTCAGACCCCTTTATCCGAGACCCACTAGCTGTCCGCCCTGATAAATCAGCACCGCCACGCTCCACGGCACGAGGAGCGTCAACAGCAGCGAGAGTGCTGCCCAGCGCCAGCCGAACTCCTGCACCAGCGACGCCAACGCCGCCATGCAGGGGACGTAGAGCAGCACGAACGCCAGAAAGGCCAGCGCCGCCAGGGGCGTGAACGCCTGCTGCAGCGCCCCCGCCAGCGCCGTGTCCGCCGGCTCTGCCTGGCCTGGGAAGAGGGAAACGCCCGGCGTCAGCGTCTCCAGCAGCTGCCTGCCCGCCTCGACCGTCGCGCTCGCCAAGCCGACGACAATCTCCTCCATCCCTTCCAGCAGCCCTGGCGCAGCCTCCTCCACGCCGCCGCCCGCGCCGACGTAGACCTGCGAGAGGGACGAGACGACCGCCTCCTTCGCCAGCACGCCGGTCACAAGCGCGCCGCTCGCCTCCCAGCTATCGAAGCCCGCCGGGGCGAACACCGGCGCCACCGTCGCGCTCAGCCGTCCAAAGTAGCTGTTGCGCGCGCTCTCCACGCCCCACGGCAGGTTGATCAGCAGCCAGAAGGCGAGGCTGATGAGCAGGATGAAGGTGCCCGCCTTGCGCACGAAGGCCGCCGACTGGGTGCGCGTGTAGCGCCACAGCTCCTTCAGGCCCGGCATGCGGTAGGGCGGCATCTCCATGATGAAGCTCTCGGACGAGCTGTCGCGGAACAGCGTGCGCGAGAGGACGATGCCAACCACCGCGGCGGCGATGATACCAGTGACGTAGAGGCCCCAGATGACCACGTTGGCCCGCGCCGGAAAAAAGGCCAGGCCAAAGATGACGTAGACCGGCAGCCGCGCCGAGCAGCTCATGAAGGGGATCAGCAGCCCGGTGAGCACCCGCGCGGCGCGGTTTTCGATGGTGCGCGTGGCGTAGATGGCGGGGACGTTGCAGCCGAAGCCGAGGATCATCGGCACAAACGACTGCCCCTGTAGCCCGAGCAGATTCATGCCGCGGTCCATGACGAATGCCGCCCGCGCCATGTAGCCGCTGGCCTCGAGGAAGGCCAGCGAGAAGTACATGACCAGCAGGCCGGGCAGGAAGACGAGGACGCCGCCCACGCCGGCGATCAGGCCGTCGAGGACGAGGCTCTCCAGCCAGCCGGGGGCGCGGGCCGCGGTGAGCAGCGCGCCGGTCCAGCCGGCGAAGACGCCGCCAATGACGCCGTCGATCCAATCCAGATAGGGTGCGGAGACGGTCTGCACCAGATTGAAGACGACCCACATCAGCGCGAGGAGGATCGGGAGCCCCAGCCAGGGGTGCGTGAGGACGCGGTCCAGGCGGTCGGAGCGGGACATTGTCTGCCCGGCGGGCCGCACGAGCACTTCAGAGATCAGCGCGTTGACCGCACGGTAGCGCTCGTCGGCGAACGCCAGATCCAGCTCCGGCCCGCACACCGCCTGCAGACGGCGGCGGGCGCGCTCCAGCGCGGGACGTACTGCGGGGCGAGCGTGCGCCGGCACCCCATGCGTCAGCAACACCTCCACCTGCGCTTCATCCCCCTCCAGAAGCTGGATCGCCAGCCAACGCGGGTGGTAGCGGCGCGCGGGTGCGGCGGCTATCGCTTCCCCAAGGGCGGCAATCTCCCGCTCAATGGCATCCGTGTAGCTGACGGAGCCTTTCCACGGCTGCGTGGCTGCTGTCATCTTCCTCTCCCACTACTCCTGTATCTAAAGTATCGGCTGCGCGCACAAGCGCCGCGCGCAACTGCGCCAGCCCCCGCTCCTGGCTCGCCACCGCCTGGATCACCGGCGCGCCGAGCAGCTCCGAGAGGCGCGGCGTGTCGATGCGATAGCCGCGGGCGGCGGCGACGTCGCTCATGTTGAGAACCACCACCAGCGACCGGCCTGTCTCCACGATCTGCAACGTCAGGTAGAGGTTGCGCTCGAGATTAGCCGCGTCGAGCACGTTGACGACGACGTCCGGCTTCTCCTCGACAATGTAGTCGCGGGCGATCGCCTCCTCGGGCGAATAGACCGAGAGGCTGTAAGCGCCGGGGAGGTCCACGATCTCCACCCGCGTTCCGTCCTGTACAAAAAAGCCCTCTTTGCGCGCCACCGTCTTGCCGGGCCAGTTGCCCACATGCTGCTGTGAGCCGGTGAGGCTGTTGAAGAGGGTACTCTTGCCGGTGTTGGGGTTCCCCGCGAGGGCGACCCGAATCTGCTTCATCCTTCTCCCGCCTACCCGTCTCCGGCGCCGCTTCCGCTGGCCGCCTGGTCAGCCAGCGGCGCTACGTCGATCAGAGCCGCCATCCCCCGCCCCAGCGCCAGGCGCGAATCGCGGACGCTGACCAGCAGGGGGCCGCCCTTGTTCTGCAACACGCGCAGCGTAGCCCCCGGCGTAAGACCCAGCTCCGCCAGCCGCCGCCGCTGACGGTGGTTGACCTGCACGCAGACCAGGCACGCTGGCTGCCCCACAGGGAGGGTGGTCAAGGGGCAACTCTCACAGGCGGCGCCTGTTGCGCCGGCTTGCTGCTCTGGCGCACCCCGCCCCAGCAATCGCTCCAGGAGGCTCATGACGCTCCTTCTCCCGCTTCGAGATAGTGTTCGACAAAGAGATGCGCGGCGACCTCCTGCCCAACTGCGCGCTGCTCCGGAGCCGGGTGGGCGGGAGTGGGATTGCCTCCCAGTGCCAGTAGCAGCGGTCCGTCGAAGGGGGCTACTTCCAACACCGTCACCACACGCCCCGGCTGCAGGCCCTGCTGCACCAGATGCTTCAGCAATAGGGAGCTCTCCGGGCGGATCGCGCGGATCGTCGCGCTCTCCCCTACCGCAAGTGAGGCCAGCGGAAGGAGAAGGGGCGCTTCCGCCGCCTCAGCATCCGTTCCCGCGCGGTCGATCGTGTTGCCGTGAGGGCAGGTAGAGGGAAAGCCGAGGTAGGCATCCAGCGCGTCGACCACGGTCGGATCGGTCGCGTGCTCGAGCCGGCAGGCCAGTTCGTGAACCGCCTCCCAAGCCAGCCCCAGATGGCTGAAGAGGAGACATTCCCAGAGCCGGTGGCAGCGTTCGATGGCCCGCGCCATGCGCGCCCCATCTGCGGTGAGCGTCGTGCCACGATAGGGTACGTGCGCCACCAGTCCCTGCTCCTCCAGACGGTGGATCATCTCCGTCGCCGACACCGGGGAGACGGCCAGCCGGCGTGCGACGGCGCTGGTAGGTGCCATGCCGCCGGCGAGCGACAGCTCGCTCACCGTCTTGAGGTACATTTCGGCGCTTTCGTTAAACGGCGCGTGTTTCATCTGTCTCCTGCTCCCGCAGCCGGGCGCTCGTCGGGCCCAGTTTAAGGCTCGCCTTATTTTAAAAGACAGGCTGGCCTCAGAGCAGTGACATTCGTCCCTTGCGGACAGTGACAGATGTTAGATCGCGCCGCTGCTGAATCGCGCCGCTGCT
>JAWVYW010000189.1:0-7035 GCA_033722535.1 Promineifilaceae bacterium (SeqCode) | reverse complement strand
TAGGCGCTCAGGCTATTGCTTGAAGGATCAAACAAAGTATAATCTTCTTAACCCGCCACTGCGGACGGTGGGAAATCAGGCGCTTAATCGCCAGTAGAGAAGAGAAGAGAGAGAATGGAAGACTTTACCCAAACGCCTGGGGCCACGCCGGAAGATAGTAATTCGATGGCCTTTTACCTCGACCAAGATCTGGGGCTCGATCTGCCTCAGGCTGGCGATTTTCGCTACGGCGAAGTTGTCGAACATTTGAAAAACGCCATCCTTGTGGACATCGGTGCCAAGTCCGAGGGCGTTATTGCGGGGAGTGAATTAGACACGTTGAGCGCAGAGGAGCGGGAAGAGCTCGCCGTCGGCAATGAAGTCTATGTCTATGTCGTTAACCCTGAGGACGAAGCGGGCAACGTCGTTCTGTCGTATGCTCGCGCCGCCGAGGAAAAAGATTGGCAGACCGTTCAGCGTCTGCTCGAGAGTGGCGAGACGTATGAAGGAGAAGCTGTTGGCTACAACAAAGGTGGCCTTCTCGTCGAGGTCGGCCGTCTGCGGGGCTTCATGCCCATCTCTCAGTTGAGCCCCGGTCGCAACATGACACGCAGCCGCCCGGCGAGCGAGCAGCTCCAGGAGATTGTCGGCGAGACGGTCGTGTCCAAAGTGATCGAGGTTGACCGCGAGCGCAATCGCCTGATTCTCTCCGAGCGCGCTGCTACCCGCGAGCAGCGTGCAGCTCAGCGCGAACGACTCATGGAAGAGTTGGAAGAAGGGCAGACTCGCGAAGGTCGGGTCGTGAACCTGACCGATTTCGGCGCCTTTGTCGACATCGGCGGCGTCGAAGGACTGGTGCATATTTCCGAAATCAGTTGGAAGCGGGTCGGCCATCCGCGGGATGTTCTGGAGGTTGGCGATCGCGTGCGTGTGGCCGTTCTGGACGTCGACCACGAGCGCCAGCGGATCGCGCTCAGTCTCAAACGACTGGAGACGGATCCCTGGACTATCGTCGACGAGATTTATGAAGAGGGCCAGCTTGTGGAAGCGACGGTAACGAAGCTGACGCAGTTTGGCGCCTTTGCGCGCATTGAGGACGAGTATGGGCTTGAAGGGCTCATTCACATATCCGAAATGTCCGAGGGACATGTAAACCACCCCCGGGATATCGTCCAGAGTGGCGATGTCGTCACAGTGCGCATTATTCGGGTGGACCCGGAGCAGCGACAGATCGGTCTCAGCCTGAAAGAGGTTTCCTCCCCACGCTACATGGAGACAGATCTGGCGCTGGCGGTACCGCCCACAGAGGACGCTTCCCGGATAGAGGAAGCTGAAGAAGAGGAGTCGTGAGAACAGGTTGTGTCACTCGGGAGGGCAACCTATTTAAATTCACCGAGGTGATCCTGTGAATTCCAAAAACTGGGAACGCTTTACACAAAGGGCACGCAAAGTCCTGAGTCTGGCTCAGGAAGAGGCGGAACGCCTTAATCATAATTACATTGGCAGTGAACATATTCTGATCGGCCTGCTGCTCGAAGAAGGCGGCGTGGCCGGCCGCGTGCTCCGTGAGCTGGGGCTTGAGGCGGTGCGCGTACAGGCGCTTGTCGAGCGTCTGGCGGGCGTCGGTTCCCGCACTCCATTCAGCAAAGTAGAGCTTTCTCCCAGCACAAAGCGTATTCTGGAGCTGGCCATCGACGAAGCGCGTCGCATGGGCCAGCACTACATCAGTACGGAACACCTGCTGCTTGGACTGGTGCGCCAGAATGAAGGGCTGGCGATGGACATCCTGCGCCGGATGAGCATCAGCCCGGAACAGATCCGGCGCCAGACCCGCCGCATGCTGAAAGAAAATCCTGTGCCCTCCCGCGAACGCCGCTCGCAGCGCCGTTCAAGCTCCGGCAAGAAAGAAAAGAGTAAGACACCGCTGGTCGATCAGCTGGCAACGGACCTGACGGAGCTGGCTGCGGAAAGCAAGCTTGATCCGGTGATTGGGCGGCAGACAGAGATCGAGCGCGTGATCCAGATCCTGGCTCGCCGCACGAAAAACAACCCGGCGTTGATCGGCGAGCCGGGCGTCGGCAAAACGGCCATCGTCGAAGGACTTGCCCAGCGCGTGGTCGACGGCCAGGTGCCCGACATTCTGCTGGACAAGCGCGTCCTGCAGCTTGACGTCGGCAGCCTCGTCGCCGGGACGATGTACCGCGGCCAGTTCGAAGAGCGCCTGAAGCGCGTGATCGAGGAGCTGAAGGCCAGCGACGCCATTCTCTTTATCGACGAGGTCCATATGCTCGTCGGCGCCGGCTCCGCCGGTAGCTCCGTCGACGCGGCCAACATTCTCAAGCCGGCGCTGGCTCGGGGCGAACTGCAGTGCATCGGCGCCACGACGCTAGAGGAGTACCGCCGCCACATCGAAAGTGACGCTGCACTCGAGCGGCGCTTCCAGCCGATTCGCGTGGAAGAGCCGTCCCCCGAGGAGGCAGTGAGTATTTTGCGCGGCATTAAGGGCGCCTACGAGGAGCATCACAAGCTGACAATCTCCGAAGAGGCCATCGACGCTGCCGTCAGCCTTTCCACCCGCTACGTAACTGAGCGCTTTCTCCCCGATAAGGCGATTGATCTGATCGACGAGAGCGCCTCGCGGGTCCGGATGTACCGCGTGCCGCAACCGGCGGACATTCGCGAGGCGTACGACCGCCTTCGCGAACTGCGCGAAGAGCGGGAAAGCGCCATCGATGCCGGCCGCTATCACGAAGCGGATCACAGCCGCGAACAGGAAGAAGAGCTGCAGCGCCGCCTGGATCAGATGCGGGCGACGCAGGAAGCCGGGGCAGAGGTAACTGCCGAAGACATTGCCGAAGTGCTCTCCATGTGGACCGGCATTCCTGTCTACCAGTTCACCGAGGAAGAGTCACAGCGCCTGCTCAAGATGGAAGAAGCCCTGCACGAGCAAATTGTGGGGCAGGACGAGGCCATCACCGCCATCTCGAAGGCGGTGCGGCGTGCGCGCGCTGGTCTGAAGGACCCGCGCCGGCCAATCGGCTCCTTTATCTTCCTTGGCCCCACCGGCGTCGGCAAGACTGAGCTGACCAAGGCACTGGCTCGTTTCCTGTTCGGCAGCGAAGATGCGCTGATTCAGCTCGATATGTCGGAATTTATGGAGCGGCACAACGTCGCCCGTCTGATAGGCTCCCCGCCCGGCTACGTGGGTTATGAAGATGCTGGACAGCTCACGGAGGCCGTCCGCCGCCGCCCCTACTCGATCATCGTCTTCGACGAAATCGAGAAGGCGCATCCCGAGGCATTCAACATTCTCCTGCAGATCATGGAAGAGGGACACCTCTCAGACGCCAAGGGGCACCAGGTCGACTTCCGCAACGCGATCATTATCATGACTTCCAACGTCGGCGCCGAGACAATCCAGCGCGGGCCGAACCTTGGCTTCGCCATTCAGCAGGATTCGCCGGCCGCACAGGACGCCGAATACCGGGAGATGCGCAAGAAGCTGATGGACGAGCTGAAGCGCAAGTTCCGGCCCGAGTTCCTCAATCGCGTGGACAGCGTCATTGTCTTCCGTGAACTGACCCGGGAAAATATCCTCGACATCGTCGATATTATTCTGGAGCGGGTCAACGAGCGCCTGGTTGAGCACAACCTCAGCATCAAGGCTACTCAGGAAGCGAAGGAATGGCTGGCCCGCGAAGGCTACGATCCTGAGTTCGGGGCCCGTCCGCTGCGCCGCGTGATCCAGACGGAGGTCGAAGATACGCTCTCCGACGCTGTCCTCGGCGGTCGCTTTGGCGAAGGTGATGTCGTGATCGTCGACGTTGAAGAGGAAGATTTGGTCCTGAGCAAAGATGAGCCAAAGGCGGCCAACGGCACCACAGAAGAGGACACAGAAGAGGCGCTGCCGACCATCTAAGCGCCCCCTCTCCACAATGTCATCAGAAAGCGCCCGCCACTCGCGCGGGCGCTTTTTATTCTGAGGCGGGAATGCGCAGCCGTTGCCCAACTTCGATGTGGTCGACGTCCTCGATATCGTTGAGGGTCACCAGGTCGGCGAGGCTGACGTCCAACTGAATCGCTATTCCTGCCAGTGTATCCCCAGGTTGGACGACATACACTTCTTCGGACGTCGTGGTGGTGCCGGCCTCCGGCCCCTCTGCGGGCTCTACCTGCGTTTGCTCGGTCGCGCCTTCCGCCTCCGACGACTGAGGTGCCCGCGGGGGCGGTGTCCATGTAGGGGGAAGATCAGGGTCAGATAGCCGCGGCGACGCATCCGCCGCCTCCCCCTCCGGCGTCCCCGCGCCTTCGCCGTCGGGGCCACTCGTCGGCGCGACTGCCGGCACCCCTTCTGCACCCCCACAGGCCACACATCCTAATAACAAAAGGATCAGTAGCGACCCCAATATGCTGCCTCGCTGCATAAACATCCTCCTTGACAGCTTCCAACGCCGCCGGCCTTGCAGAGCAGGCGCCTCGGATGGCTTCACTAACTGAGATAGCTTAAACGCTCATCCAACCATTTCGCTTCTGCTGCCGCACCTGCCGCACGCCAGAACTGCTGGAGGCGACGATAGCGTGCTGCTGGATCGAAGCCGACGCTGCGATGGAGCTTGCGTAAGTCCACCGGACAGAGATGCAGTGGACGGCTGTCGCTTTCCTCAAGATGGTTGGAACCGTTCATCAGGCAGTGATACCAGATGCAGTGGCGGATGCCAAACATGTGCCCCGCCTCATGAGCCAGAACTTTACAACTGCGGCGCAGGATCAGTACGTCGCCAGCAGCGTCTGTTCCTTGCCTTTTTTCCGCAACCGTAGGCAAATAGCGGGCAAAACTGTATACACCGACCCGCTCTCGCAAACTGGCCTGACCAAAGACAAAATTCCAGGTAGGATCTGGATAGAGATCGTGGAGTGTAATGCCGAGCAGACAAAAGGCATCAGCTGGTAGACGCCGGCGCAGCAGAGTCAGAATTTCTGTGGTCAGTAGCTGCTTTTGTTTTGTATAGGGATTAATACGACTGGTAATGGAGGCTGTCTCCTTGCCCAGCGGCGCCAGGACGGCAACCGGGAGGGCGAAGAAAGCTTCCGCAAAACGCAGTAGCTGATCTAAAGCGGGTGCCGTTTCCCCTGTGAAATCCTCAAGTGGTTGTAGATAGATGGTCTGGCGGCGAGAATCCGGCCACAGAGGTCGGGCCGCCAGCCACTCCTGAAATGACTGCCCCGGCTCCGGATGATTGGCCAGCCAGTCAGATGGAGAAGGCGGAGGGATAGGGTCGAAATTATCAGCCGGTGTGAAAGCACGGCGGAGCGAAGCTGGTAGATCGTCTACCGGCCCAATCGCCTGCAGCCGCTGCTCGCGCTCGGGTGGGAGGAAGGAGGTCATAGCGCCCGAATTGTAGTGAGGCGCGGCGCTGGCTGCAAAAGCGCTCTCGCCGTGGCTCGACCTGCACGGCGACGGTAGAGGTTAGTGGAGTTGCCGCACGACCATCACAACGCGGCCGTGGACGATCACATTATCAGCCGGCGTGTAGAAAGGCTGCAGCAACGGATTCGCCGGTTCAAGGCGCACCTGATCGCCGGTCTTGAAAAAGTGCTTGAGCGTCGTCTCCTGCTCTTGTAGCAGTCGCGCCGCCACCATCTCCCCATTACGCACGTCAGATACCGGCTGTAGAACGACCAGATCACCATCGGCAACCATCGCGTCAATCATCGAATTGCCGCGCACGCGTAGGGCGAAGAGATCATCTGTCCTGCCCGGAACCATCTCCGGGCACAAGGAAATGACCTCTTCAGGATCATAGACGGCGAAGTCGTCGTGCCCCATGTGCACCGGCTCGCTGGCGACAATGTCCCCAACCAGCGGAATCTGGACCGTTGCAGTAATATGATTCTTGACGCGCTCGAAAAGTGCCAGCGCTTTCTCGGTCATCCCCAACCCACGGGCCACACCCTTGTCGCGCGTGATGTACCCACCATTCTCGAGCTGGCCGAGCTGATAGGCAACGGCGCCTACCGAACTTAGATTCACGGCGTCGCTGATCTCCCGGTACGAGGGTGGCGGCGTCTCATCCTGGCGCCGGCGCCAGAGATAGTCGAGAATGCTATGTTGGCGCGGTGTCAGATCCTTCTTTTGGGCCATGACAGTCTCCTTTTGTGTCCACCCATCCCTCATCGATAAGCTGTGAGCCCTGAAAGAGCGGCCGCGTCCGCTCATATGTTCGTATCATACTACGAACATCCGTTCTGGTCAAGCCCGGCCCCTGCATCACAACGAAAGCCGGACACCCAACAGGTATAGAGGGCCCGCGGGGTGCCCGGCAGGGACGCAGAGTGTGCCGCCTTCAGGCCTTCTTCAAGCCTGTAAAGTAAGCGCTCGCTTCCGACTGCAACAGCACATAGAGGGTGTAGATGGCGAGCAGCGTACCGAAAGGGAAGTTCGTTATGTTCAAGAACGAGACGATGATCGCCAGGATGCGGCCCCAGTCGCGCCCCTTCAGGAGCCCCCACCCCGCCAACAGGCTCGGTAGCGCCAGAAGCAGCATAATGCCGACCACAAGAGTTGCCACGAGGCTGAGGACGCCAATCGCCTCAGCCTCCATGCTCAGGAAGCCGATGCTGGTGAGGAGAAAGAAGACAAAGCCGCCGATCACCAGAAAGAGTACGCCCCCGGCGATGTGGAGCCAGCCAATGATCTTTACATGTTGGCGTATCTGTTCGTATGTCATTGCTATTTTTTCCTTATCTGAAGCAACTGTCTGTCATAGCTCTGTACGCACGAGAACAGACAATTGTTGCAAGGGCCCGCGAGCGCTTCCGCCCGTCCCTCAGCCCCGCCGCTCCCTCCCACCGGAGGAGCATTCCATAAAGAAAGAGTCCCGGCGCTGAGGCCGGGACTCGTGGGTCCCTCAATGCGTTAACAGCGCTCGCTCAGAGCTCTTCGCGGGTCACCGTCTGGCCATTGGCAGTGGTCTTACCCGCCTCGATCAGCGACTTAAAGCGCGCCAGGTCTTCGTGCATCATCGTCTCCGGGTCGTAGCCGAGAAGGTCGGCGAC
>JAWVYW010000188.1:0-7048 GCA_033722535.1 Promineifilaceae bacterium (SeqCode) | reverse complement strand
CGACAGCCGCTTGCTCAAAATCTCAATCAGAAAGCTGCTCTTGCCGCTGCCGCTGACTCCGGTGATGCAGACGAACTTGCCCAGCGGGATCGTGACGTCGATCTCCTTTAGGTTGTTCTCCCGCGCACCCCTGACGGTGAGATACTCGCCCGTTCCCGACCGGCGCGCCTCCGGTACGGGAATCCGCAGCCGCCCGCTCAGATAGGCGCCGGTCAGCGACTGCTGGTCAGTCGCCACTGCCTGCGGCGAGCCTTCGGCGACGACCAGGCCGCCGTGCTTGCCGGCGCCAGGGCCGAGGTCGACGACCCAATCCGCTTCACGGATCGTCTCTTCGTCGTGCTCCACGACCAGCACGGTATTGCCGAGGTCGCGCATTCCCTTCAGTGTGCGAATGAGGCGGGCGTTGTCCCGCTGGTGGAGGCCAATGCTCGGCTCGTCCAGCACGTAAAGGACGCCCATCAGCCGGCTGCCAATCTGCGTCGCCAGCCGGATGCGCTGTGCCTCACCGCCGCTGAGGCTACCGGCGGAGCGGCTGAGGGTGAGGTAATCGAGACCGACGTCGATGAGAAAGACGAGCCGATCGCGGATCTCCTTGAGGATGGGGTGCGCAATGAGCTGCTGGCGCGTCGTGAGCGGCGTCGCCTCGTCGTCCTGCAGGGCCCGCACCCAATCGACCGACTGCAGCACCGGCTGCTCCGTCAGCTGGCTAATCGTCATCCCCTGAATGTCCACAGCCCGCGCCACTTCGTTGAGGCGCGTGCCGCCGCAGGTGGTGCAAGGGCGGTTAACCATGTACTCTTCCAGCTTGCCGCGCACGTAGTCGGAGGTGGACTCGACGTAGCGCCGCTCCAGGTTGTTAATCACCCCTTCGAAGCGGGTGCGGTACTGGCGCGTGGCTCCCTCACGATTGACGTAGCGAATGCCGATCTTCTCTTTGCCGCTCCCGTAGAGCAGAACGCGCATCTGGGCGTCGTTTAGCTCGCGTACGGGGACGTCGAGAGGAATGCCGAAGTGACGCGCTGTGGCCGAGAGCAGCTGCCAATAGTAGCCTTGCTTGTCGTCGGTCGGCCAGGCGACGATGGCCCCTTCACGCAGACTGAGATCTTTATTGGGAATCACCAGGTCGGCGTCGATCGCCTTTTTAGCCCCCAGCCCCTGGCAGTCGGGGCAGGCGCCATGCGGACTATTGAAGCTGAAGGTGCGTGGCTCGATCTCCGGAATGCTGGTGCCGTCGTAGACACAGGAGAGATGTTCGGAGTAGAGGCGGTCGACCGGATTTTCACGGTCGGTGACGTCGTTGATAATGACCACGCCCCCACCCATCTCTAGCGCCGTCTCGATGGAGTCGGTGAGCCGGGAGCGAGCTGCCTGCGCCTCTTCCCCCTGGTCCTGCGGCTCGTATTGGATAACCAGCCGGTCGACGACGGCCTCAATGGTGTGATTTTTGTAGCGGTCAAGCTCGATCTGCTCGTCGACTTGGCGAATTTCGTCGTTGACACGCACGCGTACAAAGCCCGCTTTGCGCACATCTTCAAATACCTGCTGGTGGTGCCCCTTGCGGTCGACAATCAGGGGCGCGAGCACCTGGATGCGGCTGTTTGCCGGCATCCGCTGTACGCTTTCTACGATCTGCTCCGCCGACTGCGGCTCCACCGGCCGGCCGCAGACTGGGCAGTGAGGGGTGCCCACGCGCGCGAAGAGCAGGCGCAGGTAGTCGTAGACTTCGGTGACGGTGCCGACGGTGGAGCGCGGGTTGTGGCTGACGCCCTTCTGATCGATGGAGACGGCGGGGCTCAGCCCTTCAATCTGGTCCACAGCTGGCTTTTCCAGCTGCCCCAGGAACTGGCGCGCGTATGCAGAAAGCGACTCCACGTAGCGCCGCTGCCCCTCGGCAAAAATGGTATCAAAGGCCAGCGATGATTTACCGGAACCGGAGAGGCCGGTAATGACCACTAGCTGGTTGCGCGGGATCTCGACGTCAATATTTTTCAGGTTATGTTCTCGTGCGCCACGCACGACGATATTTTGGAGTGTCATTCTGGTCCCGAATCTATTAGTCTGCTTCCCTGTTACGCCGGGCTGATGGGCCGGGGTGTCTATGCTCTGGAGCCAGCCAGGCGCTGAATTACGCTACTTTCCAGAACATCTATTCTAGCATGAGAGCGACCGCACGACTATTAGAGTTAGTTAGAAAGTGCGTCTGCTCGGAGCAGGGCCAGCACCTGCGCCCCGCGCGCCGGCTTCAGCAGGCGATGTGAGCGCGTCGATTCGGCGTCGAGGGGAATCGCCGTGGGCTCAACCGGCTCCACCGCGGTGCTGGTAAGGAGGGCGCCGGTCTCTGCCGCGACGGCGGCGGCGGCGACCGGCCGGCGCGAAATTAACACGCGTCCCCGCTCATTCGCCTTCTCGGCGCGGTGCACGGCCGCCAGCGGCAGCCGCCGCGCATAGCCGTTAGCCGTCACAACCAGCAGCGGCTCAGCTGGCCGGGCCACGCAGGCGGCGACAAGCTGTTCGTCGTCGTCACGGTTCAGGGCCTGAATGCCGCTCAGAGGCAGCGTTTCGACGTCCAGCCGCAGGCCACGACCATGATCGGTGATCAGTGCCAGCGCCTGCTCGATCCTGGCTCCCTGCACGAGCAGGGGCCAGCCGGGGAGGGGCTGCTCGAAGATCAGCGGTACCGACGCTTCGACAGCTCTGGCAAGCACCTCGGTCGGATAGGCGCGGGTGTACCCGGTGGAGGTGGCGAGCAGCAGCCGCTCCTGCGCCTTGATCGGCCCCCAGCGTGCGGCGGCGAAGAGCGCTTCATGGGCGCTGAAGTGATGCAACTGGGCCAGTGTCTGACCGAGCGCGGCCATGTCCAGAAGCTGCCGGGGCGTGACAAGCAGGAAGCGATAGCGCGAGGTGATCAGCAGCAGCGTTTCGTCGGCGCGGGCGTAGAAGGCGTGGTGGAGCGGGGGCAGCGGGGGCTGCTGGGGCGCACCGACGTCATCGGGCTCCAGCACGAGCAGCTCATTCTCCTGCGTCAGGAGTACCAGCATGGTAGCGCCCCCGGCTTCTGCATCGGCGTCTGCCTTCTCCTGCGTCTGAATCCGCCGCTTGAGTAGTTCAAGGTCGATCATCGAGACGTTAGGCCGCGAGATGTCGTCCTCTGTCGCCTCCGTTTCCATCTCCACCATCTCCCGCGTCCACGCTTCGGGCTCGATGGCGCCGCTCTCGATGCCGTGGGCGATGATACTCAGGCCGGCGGTCACGCTACCAAAGGTGTCGACGCTGCGCACCTTCGCGGCGCCGAATTTGCGCGCCAGCATCTGCTGAAAGAGGGGGATCTCCGCCGAGCCACCGGTGCGGATGACGCAGTCCACCGCGTCTGCTGCCAGGCCAGACGCCGCCAGCGTCTCCTCCAGCTCTCGCTCGATGCGCAGGTAGTCCGGGCGGATGATCTGCTCGAACTCGCGGCGCGTAATCAGCTCCATGACGTCGAAGGAGGGGCCTTGAAGGCGGATCATGCCGCCAAAGCGGTCGGAAAGGACCCGTTTCGTCTGCTCCACTGTGTCGAACATCTGTAGGCCGTAGTTCTCGGAGACAAGGTTGATCAGCGCCCGAATCTCCCGTGGGCGCTGCGCCGTCTGCTCTATCTCCTCCAGGACACGTCTGTTTTCCGGCGTCTGCAGCTCCAGGATCGTCTGCCAGCTGGAAAAAGTGTCGTAGATCCAGCGGGGCGTCGGCAGCGCTCGCGGACCGTAGCGCGTTCCCTCTCCAAAATGCTTCGGCAACTTGCTGCGTACAACCTTCTGGTCGAACACGTCGCCCGCAATGGGGACACCGCCCGAGGCCAGAACCTGACGCTCCCCCTCTCCCAGCCGCATAATGGTGATGTCGAGCGTGCCGCCGCCAAAGTCGAAGACCAGGATGTTCTGCGGGCTGTCCGCCATGCTGGCGTAGTGATAGGCGGCGGCGATCGGCTCGCGCTGCAGGTAAACCCGCTCATATCCGGCCTTGAAGGCGCCACGCAGCAGGCGCGCCTGCGCCAGGCGGTCGTGCGCCGGGTCGTCGGCGAAGTGAACCGGCCGGCCCAGGACCACCTCCTTTAGGTCGCGCCCCAGAATGTGCTCCGCCCGGCGCTTGGCCGTGTAGAGGTAGAGGGCGACCAGGCTCTCGATCGGGTAGAAGAACTGGCCGATGACGGTGCCCATGTATTCGTGGTCGCGGAGGTTGGTTTTGAAGGAGAGAAAGAGCCGGCCCGGCGACATGACATCTGTCCAGACGTAGGCATCGGTGACAAAATACATATCGGCGCCGTAGACCTCAAATTCGCCAACCCAGACCTTTTCCAGCTTCACCGGGCGCCCCACGTTGTGCTCGAAGTAGCGATCTACGGCTTCACGACCGATGAAGATATCCTGCTCGTTGGTGATATAGAGTGCGGTCCGCACCACGCGCGGGTTTTCACTGGAGGGGTCCAGCGGCAGCCGGCGCACCGCCTCCCCATTGTACAGCGCCATGCCGGAGTTCGTGGTCCCAAAGTCCATGCCCACAATCATCGTATTTACCTCCTATGCTCTTCAGAAGAGGGTACGTCCGCCCCATGTTGCAGAGTGCACGCTTCATCGAGGGTGCAGCAAACAGATAAGTCTAGACGTGTAGAGCGCATCCGTCAAACACAATGTGCCTCCGAGACCGCCAGCGCCGAAACTATGCTATACTGGATATCTGTTATTCAGATCTGCGGCAGGCATGATGAGGAGCATAGGTCATGAGCATCGCTACTCCGGTAAACCGAGAACGCACCGGCGCAGAGTCGCCGCCACAACATCGATTGCAATCTGGCGACCGCCTCTCTCGCGCCGAGTTTGAACGGCGCTATGAGTCGCATCCAGCGACTCAGAAAGCCGAGTTGGTTGAAGGAGTCGCGTACGTGGCCTCGCCCAACTCGCAGCCGCATGCCGACCTTTATTAAGCGGCAGCAGCCCTGAAACTTAATGCCCTATCCTGCATTCCCCGACACCGCCGAACACCAACGCCTCGCCGCCTCCAAAGCACGCAAAGCCGACTGGAAGCGCTGGGGCCCATACGTCAGCGATCGCGCCTGGGGAACGGTGCGCGAGGACTACAGCGCCACCGGCGAAGCGTGGCGCTACTTTCCCCACGACCACGCCCGCAGCCGCACCTATCGCTGGAATGAGGACGGCATTGCCGGCTGGTGCAACCGCTACCAGAATATCTGTCTCGGCCTTGCCCTGTGGAACGAGCGCGACCCGTTCCTGAAAGAGCGCTTCTTCGGCGTCGCCAACCACGAGGGCAATCACGGGGAGGACGTCAAGGAGTATTACTTCTACCTCGACAGCACGCCCACTCACTCCTACTGCCGCATGCTCTACAAGTACCCGCAGGCCGCCTTCCCCTATGACGAGCTCGTAGCGGTGAACGAGGCGCGAACTGTGGCGCAGCCGGAGTACGAGCTGCTCGACGCGTCGGGAGATCTCTTCCGTACGGGGCGCTATTTCGATGTTTTTGTGACCTATGCCAAAGCGGGACAGGAAGATCACCTCTGTACGATAACGGCGATTAACCGCGGCCCGGAGCCGGCGCCGCTGCACCTGCTGCCCCATCTCTGGTTCCGCAACACCTGGTCCTGGGGCTACGGGCGGCCCAAGCCGCAGCTGCGCGCCGTGGACGCACGCACCGTCTATACCGACCACCGCCACATCGGCGAGCGCTGGTGGTATGCACAGACGGAAGAGGGCGCCGGCCCGACCCTGCTGTTCACCGACAACGAGACGAACTACGAGCGCATTTTTGGCGTCCGCAATCCGTCGCCGTTCGTCAAGGACGGCATCCACCGCGCCGTCGTCCACGGCAAGAAGGACTGTGTCAACCCGGCGCAGGAGGGCACCAAAGTCGCCGCTCACTTCCAGGCGGAGGTCGCGCCCGGCGATGCCTTTACCGTTCAGGTGCGCTTCACCGACAGCGCCAGCGAGAACCCCTTTGCCGATTTTCAGGAGATTGTGACCACGCGGCGCGAGGAGGCGGATCAGTTCTACGCCGCCGTACAGGCGCCGGGCCTGAACGAAGATGAAGCGCGCGTACAGCGGCAGGCGTTCGCCGGGCTGATGTGGACCAAGCAGTTCTATCACTATGGCGTGCAGTTGTGGATAGAAGGCGACCCGGGGCAACCATCGCCGCCCGAACCGCGCCAGGAGGGGCGCAACGCCGACTGGTTCCACCTTTACAATCTGGACGTCCTCTCGATGCCCGACAAGTGGGAGTACCCATGGTATGCTGCCTGGGATCTGGCGTTTCACACACTGCCGATCGCGATGATCGATCCGGAGTGGGCCAAGCGGCAGCTGATCCTTCTCCTGCGGGAGTGGTACATGCACCCCAACGGCCAGATCCCGGCCTACGAGTGGTCCTTCGACGACGTGAATCCACCCGTCCACGCCTGGGCCGCTTGGCGCGTCTATAAGATCACCCGTGACAGCACCGGCGTCGCCGACACCGTCTTCCTGGAGCGCATCTTCCACAAGTTGCTGCTCAACTTCACATGGTGGGTGAACCGCAAGGATGCGGATGGCAACAACGTCTTTGAGGGGGGCTTTCTCGGGCTGGATAATATCGGCGTCTTCGACCGCAGCTCAGAGGCGCCGCTGGTGGGCGAGCTGGAGCAGGCAGACGGCACCGCCTGGATGGCGATGTACTGTCTCAATATGCTGGCGATCTCCCTCGAGCTGGCGCGTCACAACATCGCCTACGAGGATATGGCGACGAAATTTTTCGAGCATTTTGTCTACATTGCCAACGCCATCTACGGACTGTCTCACGAGGGGCCGGGGCTGTGGGATGAAGAGGCCGGCTTCTTTTTCGACGCGATGCACCGCCCCGGCGGGAGCCACATTCCGTTCCCCGTGCGCTCCTTTGTGGGCCTGATCCCGCTCTTTGCCGTGGAGACGCTGGAGCCGGATCTCCTCGAGAAGCTGCCTCGCTTTCGGCGGCGGATGGAGTGGTTTATCGAATACCGGCCGTGGCTGGTCGACCACATCGCCTCGCT
>JAWVYW010000187.1:0-7122 GCA_033722535.1 Promineifilaceae bacterium (SeqCode) | reverse complement strand
GAGCACGGACAATGCTCGGCGCCATCGCCACTGCCTCGTTCACCGCTACTACCGTCGCCTTCTCGATCATCATGGTTGCCGTGATCCAGACGGCCAATGCTTACTCGCCGCGCCTGCTGCAGCTCTACTTCCGCAACGAGGGCAACCAACACGTCCTCGGCATTCTCAGCGGGACCTTTGTTTACGCCCTGATCGTGCTGCGGGCCATCGACGCCACCGGCACGGAGCCTTTCGTCCCGTCGCTGGCGACGAACGGCGCGCTCTTGCTCGCATTGGTGGCAACCGCTGCCTTTATCTACTTCATCAACCACGCCGCGCAGTCGATCCGGGTCGGCAACATCATCACCGATATCCTGGGCGAGGCGGAGGAGTTGATCGATGGCGACCGGATCTTCCCGGAGACGCTCGGACGCGCGTGGCCTGCCGCCGGTGCCCCGCCGATGCCTGACGTGCCGTGGGCCGCGTACCGCACTGAGGAGGGCGGCTACATCAAGACCGTCGAATCGGATACGCTTTTAGAAGCGGCATCGGAAGCGGACGCAATTGTCCGTCTGGAGTGTACGGTGGGCGATTATGTTTTGCCAGGAATGCGGCTCGCGGTGATATTCCCATCTGGCGCGCTTAGCGGCGAGCTGGAAAAGGCGCTGGAAGAGGCGATCCATATTGGGAAGCAGCGCACGCTCGCCTACGACATTACCTTCGCCATTCGGCAGCTGACGGACATTGCCGTTCGTGCTCTTTCCCCTGGCATCAACGATCCCAGCACCGCCTGGCACTGCATTAGCGCGCTCAGTCTACTGCTCACGGAGATTTCCCGCCATGGCCCGGTCTCTCCATATCGCTGTGATGAAGAAGGTCACCTACGGGTGGTGGCGCCAGCTCCGATCTTTTCTGAGATGCTCCAGACGGCCTTCTCACAGATTCGCCATTACGCCGCGGGCGATACGGATACGCTGATTCGCCTGCTCCATGCCTATCACGCCATTGGGCAGGTCGTCTCGCGCCCCAAGGAGAAGGAGGCGTTATGGCGGCAGGTCCTCTATCTGATGGAAACGGCCGACGTGAGTGTGGAAACTGACGGCGACCGCGCACGGCTCAACCGGGCCTATTCGTCAATAGCTGCGACGTTCGGCGAAGGCGCAGATGGGGCGCCTCTGGAAAGCGTCTGGAGCAGTGATGACGTCGTCTACTAAGCAGATAGGCACCATCGTCGTCGGCTCGGGGCCGGGCGGTGCGACCGTGGCGCGTGAGCTGGCGCGCGCCGGGGAGCGAGTACTGCTGCTGGAGCGGGGTCGCGACTGGCGCGGGCATCCGCTTTACGGGACCGCGCCCGGGGCGATGCTCTACACCGACAAGCACAGCCTGCTCTTCACACGCGAGGGATTGAATATCATCCGCCCGCTGATGCTCGGCGGCGCGACGAGCATGTACTGTGGAAGCGCCAGCCGCCCGCTGCCGTGGTGGCGGGAGGATTACGGCATCGACCTGGACCACCACGCGGCGGAAACGGCGGCCGAGCTGCACATTACCCCCCTCCCGCCCGCGCTTCGGGGCGCGGCATCGACGCGCGTCGCCGAAGCGGCGGGCGAGCTGGGTATGGAGTGGCAGCCGCAGGATAAATTCATGGCGCCGGTGCCGTCAGCCCTGGCCGACTGTGGCGCCCACTGCATGCTCGGTTGTCGCTGTGGCGCCAAGTGGAACGCAGCTGCATATGTGGACGACGCCGTGGCCGCCGGCGCGGAGCTATGGACAGAGGCGCTGGTGGAGCAGGTCGTGTTTTCTGGCCGGCAGGTAGCGGGCGTGCGCGGTCAGCGCAAGGGGGAGCCGTTCATGGTGGAGGCGGAACGGGTGGTGGTCGCCGCCGGAGGCATCGGATCGGCCGTCCTTCTGCGGCGCTCCGGCCTCTTCGGTGCCGGGAATGGCATGGTGATGGACACGACGGCGATGGTCTACGGTCACGCACCCTTCAAAGGGATCGGCGACGAACCGCCGATGTCCTGGAGCTACGCCGACGACGACCTGGGCGTCCTTTACGCGACCCTCATCGATCCGTGGCTGATGTACCCGGTCATCATGGCTCTAAAAGGGCCGGCGTACCCCCTGAGCTGGTACCGTTGGGGTCGCACGCTGGGCGTGATGATCAAGCTGGAGGATGAAGTCAGCGGTAGCGTCGACATCCGGGGGCGGGTTAGCAAGGGGATGACGGAGCGTGACCGGGCGCGGCTGGCGCGGGCGGAGCAGGTGGCGCGACGCATTCTGGTGCGGGCCGGGTGCGACCCGCACTCTCTCATCCTCACACCGCTGCGCGGCACCCATCCCTCGGGCACGGTCCGTATCGGCGAGATGCTAACCACCGATCTAGAAACGGAGATTGAAAATCTATACGTTTGCGACGCCAGCGTCTTCCCGCGGGCGCTCGCCCGGCCTACCGTTCTGACGATCATCAGCCTCGCACGCCGCCTGGCGGCTCACCTGTCCGGCGACCAGTAAATGGCCCCCGCCGCTGTGCTGACTCCCGAAGCGCTTGCGACGGCGCTGGAGCGCTTTCCTCGTGTGGACTATGGCTCCCGGCCTACGCCGCTGGAAGCGCTCCCCAACCTGACGCGCCACCTTGGGGGCCCACAGCTGTGGATCAAGCGCGACGATGGCATTGGGCCGGGGCTAGGGGGCAACAAGGGGCGCAAGCTGGCCTTTCTGATGGCGGAGGCGCAGGCGCAGAAGCGGCGCCGCGTTGTCACCTATGGCGGGCTGCAGTCTAACCACGCGCGCATGACAGCTGCGGCCTGCGCCGATCTGGGCCTTGAAGCGCATCTCTTTTTCTTCGCCCGCCGCCCGCCGCGCCTGGAGGGCAACCTGCTTCTCAACCAGCTCTGCGGTGCGCGCCTGCACTTTATCCCCTTTGGCGGCGGTGGGGATGGGACGATGACACTGGAGATGACCGACCGCCTGGTGCGATTCCTCTCCTTCTTGTTCGTCGGCGCGCGCGCTGCCTTCATTCCCGTGGGCGGCCACTCCGTTACCGGCGGTCTGGGCTATGTGGAGGCGGCGCTGGAAATCGAAAGGCAGGTGGGTGCGCTGGGGCTACCCGCGGCGCGAACGACGGTCCTCGTGGCTGCCGGCACCGGCGGAACGCTGGCCGGTCTCTTTGCGGGATTTGCCCTTCTCGGCTCGTCGCTCCGGGTCCTCGGTCTGGACATCGGCCGCCTGTGGAAAGGCTTTGCGGCGACCGTGGCGCGGCTGGCGGCGCAGTTGTGCGGGGCATTGGGCGCCCCCCGTCCTCTGCGGGCAGACGAGGTCCCACTCGTCGAAGGGCGCTACGCCGGCCCTGGATATGCTGTCTTCACGCCCGAGGCGGAGCGCGCCATTGCTTTGCTCGCCCGCCACGAGGCGGTCATCCTCGACCCGGTCTACACTGGCAAGGCGTTCGCCGGCCTCCTCGATCTGGTCGCCGGGGGCCGCTTTGCCGAGGACGAGCACGTCATCTTTCTCCACAGCGGCGGATTACCCGGTCTATGGGCCTACGAGAATGAATTCCAATTCGACGAGTCGGGCGCTGAACCCCCACAGAGCTCTGTCAGCTCCGAACGGCTACGTTGAGTGCTCATGTCTTTTCTCCACCGCAACGCCAACGCCGAGCCCGACCGCTTCTACACCACCGGTTTGAACGCTTCCGAGGTAATGGAGAGCGCCATGCACGTGGTGCGCGCCGGTCGCGATAAGGTTATCGTCACCCGGGTGCGCGGGGAGCTCGTTGCATTCAGCACCATCTGCCCCCATGCTGCTGCCGATCTGAGCAAGGGGCGGTTGCGCCGGGGGCAGATTAAATGCCCCGATCATGGCTACCTCTTCGACGTCGTCAGCGGACGGGCTGTCTGGCCTGAGGGAGAAGGATGCCGCCTGATCCGCTTTGCCGTGCGCGAGGTGGACGGGGAAGTGCAGGTCAGGAGGGGCTTTTGATGGACTGGTCGCGCTCTCGTGCTCGTGCGGGTGCCATTCGCCGCGACTAGCGTTACAATATTTCTCGGAGTTAGCAGAGTGCGCTTTCGATACACATATTTCCCGTTCTGTCCCCTGGGCCAGAGATCATTCCACTAAAGAGGAGTCATGAAACTTTTCAATGCGCTGACGGACGAGAAAGCCCCTTTTGCACCTGCGGGTGACGCCGTCACGATTTATGTATGCGGCATCACACCCTATGACACGACCCACCTGGGCCACAGCTTCACTTATAGCACCTTTGACGTCCTGATCCGTTACCTCGAACATCGGGGACACACCGTACGCTACGTCCAGAACGTGACCGACATCGACGACGACATTCTACGCAAGGCCGCCGAGGTGGAAGGCGACTGGCGCGAGGTCGGCAACCGCTGGACGCGGCACTTCGTCCGCGATATGAAGGCGCTGAACGTGCGCCCGCCGGAGCGCTTTCCTCGCGCGACCGGCGTCATCCCGGAGATGATCGAGATCGTACAGGCGCTGCTGGATCATGGCTACGCCTACACCGGAGATGGCAACGTCTACTTTCACGTGGACGACTATCCTGGCTTCGGCAAGTTGAGCAACGTCCCGCGGGACGAGATGTTGCCCATCGCCAATGAGCGGGGCAACCATCCCGACGATCCCCACAAGCGGGACCCGCTCGACTTTGTCCTGTGGCAGGCGCATACGTCCGGCGAGCCCGCATGGGAGAGCCCGTGGGGGCCGGGCCGTCCTGGCTGGCACATAGAGTGTTCGACGATGGCCAGCACCTATCTGGGCGATACGATCGACATCCACGGCGGCGGCGCCGATCTGATCTTCCCCCACCACGAATGTGAAATTGCGCAGGCAGAGTGCGCGACAGGCGAGGAGCCGTTCGCCCGCTTCTGGATGCACACGGCGATGGTGCGCCACGAAGGGGAGAAGATGAGTAAGTCGTTGGGCAATCTCGTGATGGTGCGCGAGCTTCTGGAACAGGGCTGGCACCCCGACGCGCTGCGCATCTACATGCACCAGCATCACTACCGCCAGCCGTGGGAATTCAGCGAAGATGAGTTAGCCGCGGCGGATGCAGTCGCGCGCCGTCTGCGGGAAGCAGTGACTGTCGAAGGGGGCGCCGACGAGCCGCTGGCTGCCAGAGGCGCGATGAACAGCTTTAACGAGGCGATGGATGATGATCTCGACACGCCGCTGGCGCTGCGCGTTATGGACGAATTTGCACAGCAGATCGTGCGCGTCGCCCAGCTGGGGCGGGACGTCGGCCAAGCACAGCAGGCGCTGGCCGAGATGGCGGCTGTCTTTGGCCTTTATCTCGATGCGGATGAACCGGAGGCGCGCATCGTCGAAGGCTGGGATGAACATCTGGAGCGCTTTGACGCGGGAGAGTAGGCGCCGGCCCCGATAGTGGGGAACGAGGCGCTGTACGGGCGTGCGTTACTTTAACTATACGGTCACGACCGCTGCCGGCTGGTGGGGGCGTCGGTCGTTTCTCCGCCATTGGTGGCGCTTTTATGGTCGAGACCCCTACTGGGTGCCGCCACCCTACCACGCCCTTGGCCGCACCCTGCGTCCTGGTACAGCGGGGGGTGCCGGCGACCGCCAGCCGCAACTGGTCGTCCTCGAGGCGCTCCCCCGGCCGGGACGGAAATCAGAGGAAGGTGCGGTGCTCCCTCTGGCCGGAGAGCTGGAGCGCCCGGTCGGCCTCGCCATTGCCCTGAGGGAGGCGAGTGGACAGGCGCTCCTGGCGCTGCCCCGCGTCGTCAATGATGCGGAGACGGTGGTGCGCTTGCTGGAAGCGGTGGCCGAGGCCACCGGGGCGCAGACGGTCGTCGGGCCAACGCACCTGTCGCCGCTCCTGGGCGCCGGGGCACTGGCGAGCCACTGGAACCGCCCCCCCCCTCTCCACACGCCCTACAATCCCCCTTATTTGCCCGGTCTGTTGCGGGAAGTAATGGAGCAGGCGGCAACGGGACACCTTTACGCGCTGCCCGTCGCCGACGCGCCGGAGCCTGCCTCAGAGGGGCTGGCGGCGATTGTTCCTTTTCGGCCCGCGCGGCTGGCTTCCGAACTTTTGCCTCTACTCAACGCGGCAGCCGAGGGAGCGCTGTTCACTCCCGCGCACGTCGACGCCTCTTTCCTGCTCCGCTGGCTCGCTCAGTACCCGCTGAGCGGCTATCTGGCGCTGGTGGACGACGAGCCGGCGGGCTTCATCCTGCTCCAGCCCGATCTGGCCCCTCTGCAGCGCCGTAGCGGTGGAGGGCGCACCTTTGTGGGCCGGCTGTGGGTGCGCCTGGCGCTAGCGCGCCGGAAGCCGGAGGCCGGTCGCGTCGTTCTGGGCGCGGTTGCGCCACCGTGGCGACGCCAGGGCATCGGGCGCCAGCTTCTGGAGGCGGCGCGCGCTCACGCCAGGAGCGAGGGCTGGGAAAGGCTCACCACCGGGCCGCTGGAGCAGGCTTCCCCGGCCGCCGCGCTCCTCAGCGCCGCGGGCGCCGTCGCCGAGCAGCGCTACGAGCTCTTCCGCTGGCAGGCGCCGGTCAGGGGGTGGTGGTAGCGCTGCGCTGCCTTTCTCAGCGCGCCTCGACGATCTGGCGGTAGCTGTCCATGGTGAAGTTGCGCAGGCTGGGATAGCGCCAGGCGATCCAGCCGGTGAGGAGCACCGTCGCCATGCCGCCGGTGAAGATGGCAAAGGGAACGGAGAAGACCGCCGCCACCAGACCTGCTTCCAGCTCGCCCAGCCGTGGGCCGCCCATAAAGAAGATCATGTTGACGCTCGTCATCCGCCCGCGCAGACGGTCCGGGGTGACAAGCTGGCGAATGGTGCCCCGGATGACGGTGGAGATCATATCGCCGGCGCCGGTGAGGGCGAAGAGGATGTAGGAGACGACGAGCACCGTGGAGAGGCCGAAGAGCGCAGTGGCCAGGCCGTAGACGGCGACGCTGATCAGCAGAAGCGCGCCCTGGCGGTAGACGTCGCGGCGGCTGGCGAGCGTGACGCCGGCAATGATCGCCCCGATCGGCTGCGCCGTGCCCAGCAGACCGTATCCGAGGGAGCCGAGGCCGAGCATGTCGCGGGCGACGAGGGGTAGCATGGTGCGTGCCGAGGAGAAGAAGGTGGCGAAGAAGTCGAGGAGCATGGTGCTC
>JAWVYW010000186.1:0-7189 GCA_033722535.1 Promineifilaceae bacterium (SeqCode) | reverse complement strand
GGGCTATGGCATCGTTACCTCGCTCAAGACCGACCAGCAGATGGCCCAGCCGGACGCCCCCATCATCCCCTCTTCGCCCGCCACCTTCACCTATGAAGGGGAAGAGTACGACATCTACAGCGTCCCCACCGACGACGGCATGGAAGACTGGGCGCTCGTGAACCGCGGGCGCGAGGCGAGCGAATTCGTGGACCCGGACAACCCGGACGCCGGCCTCATCGAGTGGGAAGGGCGCTGGCGCACCCTGGAGCGTAGCTGGGAGACGGACATCCAGTGGAGCAACTATCCGGAAGCGTGGGACACTATCGACTTCCTGCTTTTACTGCGCAATACCGTCGTCTACGCGATCCTCAGCACCATTGGCGCCGTCGCCTCCTCGGCGCTGGTCGCCTACGGCTTCGCCCGCTTCGAATTCCGCGGGAAGCGGTTGCTCTTCGCCATCGTGATGGCGACGATCATCCTCCCTGGCGCCGTAACTCTCATCCCAACCTACGCCTTCTTCAACTACATCGGCTGGGTCGGCACCTGGAAGCCGCTGATCGTGCCCGTCTACTTCGCGAACGCCTACAACATCTTCCTCCTGCGGCAGTTCTTCATGACCCTGCCGCGCGACCTGGACGAAGCGGCAACCATCGACGGCGCCAGCCCCTTCCGGGTTTTCTGGTCGGTTATTTTGCCCAATGCGCGCCCTGCGCTGACCGCCGTCGTCCTTTTCCACTTTTTCTTTGCCTGGAACGACTTCTTCGGGCCACTGATCTACCTCGCCGGGAACCCGGACCAGTTCCCGATCACCGTGGGCCTCACCGGTTTCAGCAACCTCTATGAGACCCAGGCCAATCTGGTACAGGCGGCATCGCTGATCGCTTCGGTTATTCCGCTGATCATCTTCTTCTTCGCGCAGCGGATCTTCCTCGAAGGGATCCAGATCGGCGGCGTCGGCATCGATAAATAGGCCGGTTACGCACACAAGAGATAACACAATGAGCGACACAAATGTAGATACCATAGCCAGCCCCGCCCCCTTCGTGGAGCGCCTGCTGGACGAGATGTCCCTCGCCGAGAAGGTGGGGCAGATGACACAGGCTTCGCAGGAGGCGATCTCGCCCGCCGAGGTGACCGAACACCGCATCGGTTCGGTGCTCAGCGGCGGCGGCGGCAACCCGGAGCCGAATAGCCCGGAGCGCTGGGCGGAGATGGTGCATGGTTTCCAGGAAGCTGCCCTGGCAAGCCCCCTGGGTATTCCTCTGCTCTATGGCGTCGACGCCGTCCACGGTCACAGCAACGTAAGGGGCGCGGTCATCTTCCCCCACAACATCGGCCTCGGCGCGACCCGCAACGCCGGGCTGGTGGAGGCGGTCGGACGGGTTACGGCGCTGGAGATGCTGGCGACGAACGTCCACTGGAACTTCGCGCCCTGCGTCGCCGTGCCACGCGACATTCGCTGGGGGCGCACCTACGAAGGGTTCGGCGAGGAGCCGGATCTCGTGAGCGAATTGGGTGCAGCCTACGTGCGCGGTCAGCAGGGCGAGGAGACGGACAGCTTTCTCGATACCCTCGCCTGCGCCAAGCACTACGTCGGCGACGGCGCCACCACGTATGGCACGACTCCCCGCTACGACTGGGTTGAGTGGTGGAGCTGGGGCGACGACGAGCGCTGGCAAATCGACCAGGGAGACGCGGACATCGACGAGGAGACGCTGCGGGCGATACACCTCGCCCCCTACCGCGCGGCGATTGCCGCCGGCGTCCGCTCGATCATGGCGTCCTACAGCAGCTGGCATGGAGACAAGCTACACGGGCACCACTATCTCCTGACCGACGTATTGAAAGGCGAGCTGGGCTTCGACGGCTTTGTCGTGACCGACTGGATGGGGATCGACCAGCTCGGGCCGGATTATGCCCAGGCCGTGGCGACCGCCATCAACGCCGGCATCGACATGGTGATGGTGCCCATCGCCTACAAACGCTTTGTCGCCACCCTCACAGGGCTGGTGCACGACGGGCGCGTACCAATAGCGCGCGTGGACGACGCCGTGCGCCGCATTCTCCACGCCAAGGCGCGGCTGGGCCTCTTTGAAGCCCCTTATGGCGCCCCCGAGCTCCTCAGCGCCGTCGGCAGCCCCGCCCATCGCGCCGTGGCCCGCGAAGCGGTACAGGGATCCCTGGTGCTGCTCAAGAATGAGGGAGAGGTGCTGCCACTCGCCAGGAGCATGCCACGCCTCCTGGTCGCCGGACAGGCTGCCGACGACATTGGTCTGCAGTGCGGCGGCTGGACGGTCGAGTGGCAGGGCAGCC
Source organism: Promineifilaceae bacterium (SeqCode) (assembly GCA_033722535.1). Taxonomy (GTDB): domain Bacteria; phylum Chloroflexota; class Anaerolineae; order Promineifilales; family Promineifilaceae; genus JAAYYY01. The sequence continues at coordinate 4,894 of JAWVYW010000186.1, read as the reverse complement.
CGGGGCCGATCACGCCGGGCACGACCCTGCTCGACGCAGTTGAGACAATGGCTGCTCCGGGAACGGAGATTCTCTACCTCCCAGAGGGGCGCTTTGACGACGCTGCCTCCGGAGATGTTCAGTTTCCTGTGGGGCTCGTCGTGCTCGCCGAGGAGCCCTACGCCGAGGGTGAGGGCGATCGCGCCGACCTGCACCTGTCTGAGGCGGACGTCGCCCTGCTGGAGCGGGTGCGCGCCCGCTGCGAGCGGCTGGTGGTCATCCTCTACTCCGGACGGCCCCTGATCATCACCGACCAGCTGCCGCAGTGGGACGCCTTCGTCGCCGCCTGGCTGCCCGGCACGGAGGGACAGGGTATCGCCGACGTCCTCTTTGGCGATGCGCCCTTCAGCGGGCGGCTGCCGCACGCGTGGCCCCGCTCCATGGCTCAGGTGCCGCGCAGCGCGCTTGCCGAGAGCGACGCGGCGCCGCTGTTTGCATATGGGGCGGGAATCTCAGGAGTGGGAGGTCGATAGTCCCACCGACGACGATGCCCCTACTGGCGGAAAAGAGGGAAGCGACGCCCGTTCCTGAAAGACGAACCCTCCGTGACAACAGCTTAACTTGGCAACAATCCGCCCCGCCGCCGTGCGCGGCGACCGGCGAACAGAGACGCTCACATCATGAAAATTCCTTCGCGCAACTGGTTTACCATCGCGCTGGCCCTGCTCCTGCTAACGTTCAGCGCCTGCCGGCAGCTCGGGACGCCGGCGCCGGAAGTAACTGACGGCCCCGAGAGTACCCCGGCCGCACCGGAGGCGGCGCCAGAGACAGATACAGAAACCAATATCGAGGCAGAGGCGGAGCCGGCTTACCTCGATCCCTCCCTGCCGGCGGCGGCCCGCGCCGAGGACCTCCTGACGCGCATGACGCTGGCGGAGAAGATCGGCCAGATGACGCTGGTGGAGAAGAACAGCATCGTCCCCGAGGAGATCACCAGCCTGGGCATCGGCGCCCTCCTCAGCGGCGGCGGGGGCGGGCCCCCGGGCAACGAGCCGGAGCAGTGGCTGGAGATGGTTAACGAGTTCCAGGAGTACGCGCTGGAAACGCCGCTGGGCATCCCTCTCATCTACGGCGTGGACGCCGTCCACGGACACAGCAACGTGCGCGGCACCGTCCTCTTCCCCCACAACGTCGGCCTCGGCGCCACCGGTAACGCCGCGTTGGTGGAGGAGATCGGGCGCGTGACGGCGCGCGAGACGGCGGCGACCGGGATCTTCTGGAACTACGCGCCCGCCGTGAGCGTGCCTCAGGATATCCGCTGGGGGCGCACGTACGAGGGGTACAGCGAGGATACCGAACTGGTGACGCTACTCAGCCGCGCCTACCTGGAAGGGCTGCAGGGAGACGACCTGACGGCCGAGGATACCATCGCCGGGACGCCCAAGCACTTCGTCGCCGACGGGGGCACCCTTTGGGGTACCTCACGCACCGCCGACTATTTTCTCGACCAGGGCGACGCCCAGATCGACGAAGCGACCCTGCGCTCCGTCCATCTACCCCCCTACCTTGCCGCGCTCGACGCCGGCGCGCGCTCGATCATGGTCTCCTACTCCAGCTGGAACGGCGAGAAGATGCACGCCCAGGAATACCTGATCACCGACGTGCTGAAGGGAGAGCTGGGCTTCGACGGCTTCGTCGTCTCCGACTGGGGCGCCGTCGATCAGATAGATAGCAACTACTACAACGCCGTCGTGCGGGCGATCAACGCCGGCATTGACATGAACATGGTGCCCATGCGCTACCAGCTCTTCATAGACGCCCTGACCGCCGCCGTGGAAAACGGCGACGTGCCGCTGGAGCGGATCGACGACGCGGTGCGGCGCATCCTGACGGTAAAGTTTGAGCTGGGCCTCTTCGAACGGCCCCTGACCGACGACTCGCTTCTGCCCATCGTCGGCTCGGCAGCGCACCGCGAGCTGGCCCGGCAGGCGGTACGCGAATCGCTGGTGCTGCTCGCCCACGATGGCGAGACGCTCCCGCTGTCGGCGGAGGCCGAGCGGATCTTCGTCGCCGGCGAGCCGGCAGACAACGTCGGCATTCAGGCCGGCGGCTGGTCAATTGAGTGGCAGGGTCGCAGCGGCGGGATCACCGAAGGCACCACCATCCTGGAGGGGATAGAGGCCGCCGCGCCAGAGGGCGCCGAGATCTACTACAACCGCTTCGGAAAGTTCGATCATGTGGCGGAAGGGGACGGCGAACCTGCGCTCGCCGACGTGGGTATCGTCGTCGTCGGCGAGCGGCCCTATGCGGAGGGGGTCGGCGACCGGGATGACCTGCGCCTCAACACTGTCCAGATCGGGCTCATCGAGCGGATGCGCGAACAGAGTGAGAAGCTGGTCGTCATCCTCATCTCCGGCCGGCCGCTGATTATTACCGAGCAGCTGCCCCTGGCCGATGCGTGGATTGCTGCCTGGCTGCCAGGGACTGAGGGACAGGGTGTGGCCGACGTTCTCTTCGGCGCGTACGACTTTACCGGGACTCTGCCTTACACGTGGCCACGGTCGATGGCGCAGATCCCGTTTAACTTTGAGAGTCTCCCCGCCGAGGGCTGCGATGCGCCCCTGTTTCCCCTGGGCTACGGCTTGCAGACGAGCGAGGCCACGGCTCCGCTTGTGGCCTGCCCGTGATTGATGCGGATGAGCTGACGATGTTACGGTGGCTTGAGCGCTTTCTGCTGACTGGTTTATTGGTTGTTCCCGGCGGAGAACGGCTGCGGTCGTTACTACGAATCCGCCGGTTTGACACGCGCGCGCCTCTCGTCGCGCTCTTTCTCCTCTGGGGGGCGCTGCTCCTGCTGGCATCGGCATGCACCACTTCTGTCGCAGAGCCAGCGCCCCCCGAACCGACGTATACCCCGGCCCCCACGCACACGCCAGCTCCGACGGCGACCCCCGACCCTCAGCGCCCAGGATGGGAGCTACTGTGGCACGACGAGTTCGACGAGCCGGACATAGACGAAGCTTTCTGGACGCGTGAAGTCGGCGGGCACGGCTGGGGTAACGGCGAGGCGCAATACTACACCGACCGCGCCGACAACGCCTCTATCGAGGACGGGTACCTCGTCATCCGGGCGCTGGAGGAGAATATGCTGGGCAAGCGCTTCACCTCCGCGCGTCTGATGACGCGGGACAAGGTGGAGGTGGCGTATGGGCGCATCGAGGCACGCATCCAGCTGCCCCACGGCCAGGGGCTGTGGCCGGCCTTCTGGATGCTCGGTGCGAACCTCGACCGCAAGGGGTGGCCCCACAACGGCGAGATAGACATCGTGGAAAATAGAGGCTCCGAGCCGTACACCGTCCACGGCACCGTCCACGGCCCCGGCTACTCCGGTGGCGACGGGATCGGCGGCAGCTACCGCCTCATCGGCGGCGAGCGCTACGCCGACGACTTTCACGTCTTCGCCATCGAGTGGGCAGAGGAGGAGATCCGCTGGTATGTGGACGACGAGGAGTACTTCCGCCTCACGCCGGAAATGGTGCCTGGCGAGTGGGTCTACGACCATCCCTTTTTCATAATCCTTAACGTCGCCGTGGGCGGGCGCTGGCCCGGCTACCCCGACGAGACAACCACTTTCCCCCAGACGATGAAGGTGGACTATGTGCGTGTTTACAAACCCGCCGGACCAGGGAGCTAAAGTGGACAAGTTCAGCGGCTGGCGCAAGATCTCGCTCCCTTTCAGCAGCTTCGAGCGCAGCGCCCCTCAAACGGACGGCGCTGCGAATGACCGGCTGACCCTCACCCGCGTCTGGGGCTACGGCATCCTGCCGGCCGCTTCTTCGGCCGGCACCTGCCATCTCGACCGCATCTATCTGCAGAGTAAGATCGGGCCGTTCCGACCCGTGATCTTCAACAACTGACGGCTGCAGCGGCGGGTGCGGCGCCACTGCGTTCCGCCGCACCCGCCCGGGCCGCAAGGATGCACCGTATCGACGACGTCGACGTGAATGACTGCGCCAGGGAGGCGCGCGCTCTAGCGGGCGCCGGGTCCCGGTCGCGCACTCCAGGACAATCATGACTTCTACAGAGAGTATCCCCCACTCTATCTACCTCAATGACACCCCCCTCCACAGCGCCAGGCAGGCCGCCACGAGCGCTGCGCCCGGCGGCGAATTCGTGCAGCTCGACGGCGAAACCTACTACCGCATCGCCAACTATGACCAGATGCCGCCCTTCTTCATGAGCCTGATCAGCGGCGCCGACCACTGGCTCTTCATCGCCAGCAACGGCGGCCTTACCGCCGGGCGGCGCAATGCGGACTCCGCCCTGTTTCCCTATGAGACAGAGGACAAGCTGGTTGCCCACGCCGACAAGAGCGGCGGCAAGAGCATTGTGCGTGTGACCCGCGCAGGCCGCACCTTTCTCTGGGAGCCATTCTCAGAGCGTTACGCCGGCCTCTATCGCTGCGAGCGCCACCTCTACAAAAATATTGCCGGCAGCCGGCTGATCTTTGAGGAGATCAACCACGACCTCCGGCTCACGCTGCGCACGGCGTGGCACACGGGCGACCGCTTCGGCTTCATCCGCAGCGGCTGGCTGCACAATGATGGCGATGGGCCGTGCCACATCGCGCTGCTCGACGGGTTGCTGAACCTGCTGCCATACGGTGCGACCGCCGCCCTGCAGAGCAACTTCAGCAACCTGCTAGACGCGTACAAGCGGAACGAACTTGATCCACAGACGGGGCTGGGGATCTTCGCCCTCAGCGCCACGCTCACCGACCGTGCCGAGCCCAGCGAATCGCTCCGGGCGACGGTCGCCTGGCAGGTGGGGCTGGATGCCTCGCATCACCTCCTCTCCCCGCGCCAGCTCGACGACTTCCGTCAGGGGCGGGCGCTGCACGCGGAAAGCGACCTGC
>JAWVYW010000185.1:0-7227 GCA_033722535.1 Promineifilaceae bacterium (SeqCode) | reverse complement strand
GGGCGGAGTGCCGCGTGCCGCGCCCTGTGCTAATATGGGGCCAACGCCGACTGAGGTGCCCGGTCCTTTCCGCAACAACTGTCACTGTTGCCGGCCTCCGGGCCCTGTACGGGAGAATGATGGCCCGACCAACCGCACATAGTTCGCTGCTTGGCATCGCCCTGCTGCTGGCTCTCTTGAGCCTCGTGGCTGCTGGCCCGGCAAGGGGAGCGTCGGACCCGGCGCCGCGAGTGCTTGCAGCCTCCCCCTACGTCCTCTCCGACGAGCAGTTCATCTCCGGCACCCTGCGCGGCGAGCCGGCAATTGCGACCTTCCTCCGTGTCGAAGACTCCTTCCTTCTCGACCTTCCCCTGGAGCCCGTCGTCGGCAAGCCGGTTCCGGCGCCGGAGGCGCTCGCCTTCCTCGGCGAGGCCTACAGCGTCAGCCCATCCCTGCTGCTGGCGCTTGCCGAGAGCCGTTACGGCGTACTTTCCGCTGAGACGGCGCCGGTGGCCCACGCTGCCCTCGCCGACTGGTTTCGGGACAGCGCCCTTGCTCTCTCGCGCCGCTTTTACGACGACTATTACGGCCTGACCGGCGACCGCGTCGTCTGGCCCAACGGCCAACCCTTCAAAATTGAGGCCGGCAACGCGTCCACCTACGCCCTCCGCGCCTACTTCTTTACCGACGTCTACACCGGCGGCGACCCCGCCCGCACGCTGGCTGCCTGGGAAGAGGAGCTCCTCGACATCTACTACCACACATTCGGCCCCCGCCTCGCCGGCAGGCTCATCTCCACCCGCCCCGGCGCGGCGGAGGCGCAGGCGCGCCCTTACCTGCGGCTGCCCTGGATGGGCGGCGATAGCTGGCGGCTCACCGGCGGACCCCACAACTTCGACGGCAGCGACCGCTTCCCCCTCTCCGGCGTTGACTTCCAACCGACCGGTTACTCCGGCTGCAATCCGCCCGTGGCCCGCTACCGGCCGGTCACGGCGAGCGCCTCCGGCCTCGTCGTCGGCGACCAGCCCCACTGGCTGAAGCTGGACCACGACGGCGACGGCGACCCCCACACCGGCTGGCAGACCGTCTACGGCCACCTGGACGAGCGGCTGCCGGCGGAGGGAGAGTGGGTCTACCGCGGCGAGCGCCTCGGTGCGCCCAGCTGTCACGGCGGCTTTGCCAGCGGCATCCATGTCCACTTTGGCGTCAAGCATCAAAATATCTGGCAGCCTGCAACCGACTACACCCTCTCCGGCTGGCGCGTACAGAACGGCGACGAGGCCTACCACGGCACGATGATCCGCGCCGGCCACGCCGAGCGCCTCTCCTGCTTCCGCCCCGAGGAGCAATCGATGGACTGCACCCACGCCGTGCTGCTCTCCGACAACTGGCCCAGCCGCATGTGGCGCCCGGAGATGCGCTGAGCGCGGCGCACCCCATGCGCACCGAGCAGACGCTCCTTGGCGAGATAACGGCGTGGGCGATGGAAGATCCCAATATTCGCACCGTCCTTCTTGCCGGCTCGCGCGCCGAACCGGGGCGGACGCCGGATCGCCTCTCCGACTATGACGTCGAGCTCTTCGTGCGCGACAGCGCGCCCTTCGGCGCCCACGATGGCTGGGTGCGCCGCTTCGGCGAGGTTATGGTCCGCTGGCCGCTCTCTCCGCGCCCCACCGGGCGGGAGGGGGTAATCACGCAGCTCGTCCTCTACCGGGATGGCGTGCGCGTCGACTTCCAGGTGACGGCCCTGCCGCCGGAGAGCAGCCCCAGCGTCCACAGCGGCTACCGCATCCTCGTCGACAAAGACCGTGTCGCGCCGCGCCTCCCGGCGCCCGATCCCGTCCACTACCTGATCCAACCGCCCACGGCGGAGGCCTTTGCCGGTCGCCTCAACGCCTTCTGGTGGGACGTCATCTACGTGGCGAAGGCGCTACGGCGCGGGGAGCTGAACTACGCGCGCTACATGCTGGAGGGGCCGCTGCGCTTCGAGATCCTGCTACCCCTGCTGGAGTGGTACGCCGGCCTGCGCCACGACTGGACCGTGCAGGCCGGCATCTACGGGCGCTGGCTGGAGCGGCTGCTCGACGACGAGACGTGGCAGGCCTACACCGCCACCTTCGCCGGCCCCGCGCCCGCCGACCATCGGCGTGCGATGTGGGCCATGGTCGCCCTCGTCCGTCGCCTCGGGCGTGCCCTGGGGCAGGCGCTCGGCCATCCTTACCCCGAAGAGACCGACCGCCATGTCAGCGCCTACCTCGAGCGCCTCAGCGCAGCCGGGGACTCCATCCTCGCTCCCCCGCCCGCCGGCGAACGACCCTGAAACCACCACTACCTGGAGGAAGATATCATGGCAGACGAACGACGGGCAACCGTCCAATGGAAAGGGAACGACCTCCACTTCGACGCCACCCTCGGCTCCGGCTACGCCTTCAAGATGGCCAGCCCGGCGGGGGCGGACGCGGGCGGAAGTCCGATGGAGTTTCTACTCGCCGGCGTCGCCGGCTGCACCGCCGTCGACGTCGTCCACACGCTGCGCAAGATGCGCCAGCCGGTCGACGGCGTGCGCGTGGAGATCGCCGGCATACGCGCCGCCGAGCACCCGAAGGTCTATACCGACGTCACCCTCCGCTACGTGGTTCAGGGGAGCGGCGTCGAGCGCAAGGCGGTCGAGCGGGCTGTGGCCCTCTCGCAGGAGACGTACTGCTCCGCCAGTAAAATGTTCGAGCGCGCGGGGGTGCGGATGAAGACGGAGATAGAGCTCACCTAGCGCACGCGCCCTCACTTGCCCCGCCGCGGGAAGCGCTGCGCAGGCCAGAGGCGTGCGCCACATCGTCCGCTTATGACAACATGAGCATCGGCCGCTGCTCGCGCCCGCCGCTGGCAACGCCGCGCCCCCTCCGTATAATTGCCCGATTATAACCGGATCATCCATCTGAAATCGTCAATCTGTCTGCCGGCTCGCCGCGTTCGCAGTTTGTAGAGATATGCCTCATCGACCAGCGTCACTCTCCGCCATTCGCCCCCCCGCGCTCAAGCTTTTCGTCCTCCTCCTCGCCCTCTACCTGCTGACCTTCAAGGGCGGCTTCGAGGCCATCGACGAGCTGGCGCTCTACACCCTCAGCGAGAGCCTGGTGCAGGTCGGCGACTTCACCCGAACCCAGCTCGCCTTTACCACGTTCCACGCGCCCGTCGGGGCGCTGGAGCCCGGCCTCCCGCTTGTGGCAGCGCCCCTTTACTGGCTCGCGCGGCAGTTTCAGTCGGTCAACAACATCCACGTCGTCATGCTCCTCAACCCGGCGCTGACGGCGGCGACCGCGGCCCTCATCTACCTCATCACGCGCCGGCTCGGCTACTCTCACGCCGCCGCCCTCGTCGCCGCCCTCGGTTACGGCGTCGCCACGCTCGCCTGGCCCTACGCGCGCACCCTCTACCGCGAGCCCCTCGTCGCCTTTGGCTGGAGCGCCGCCTTCCTCTCCCTGCTCGAGTGGCGCCTGCAGGGGAAGCCGCTCTGGGCGTTGTTGGCGGTCGCCCTCCTGGCGCTGACCGTCCTCGTCAAGGTCACCGCCGTGGTCGCCATCCCCTTTCTTCTGCTCCTCGCGCTCTTCGACGACGACGGCCGGCTCGACGCCCGCACCCTCGCGCTGGCGGGCGCGCTGCTAACCGTCGGCGCAGCTTTCTTTTTGCTCGTCTTCAGCCTCCGCTTCGAAGGGCTCGAGCCGCTGACCCGCTTTGTCCGCTGGTCGCCAGCCACCAGCCTGCTCCGCATCTACGGTCAGCTCCTCAGCCCGGGTAAGGGCCTTCTCTTCTACATGCCAGCCGCCCTCCTCTTTCCGCTCGGCGCCCTGGCCATCGTCTCTGCCCCGCGGGAGGAGGTCGCTCGCGGGGCTGGCCCTTCTCCTACGCGCTGGCCCCTCGCCCTGGCGACCGTCGGCCCGCTGCTGGCGCTGGCCGTCGCCTACAGCGGCTACAGCGCGTGGTACGGCGGCCTCTCCTGGGGGCCGCGCTTTCTGGTGCCGGGGTTGCCCCTGGCGATGGTCTCCATCGCCGCCTTATGGGACAGCCTCGACTCCGCACCCGGCCGCGTCGGCCTCTTCGCCGTCCTCGCCTGCAGCGCCCTCGTCCAGTTTCCCGTCGCCGTCAGCCCCTGGCGGGCCAGCTACGAACCGCTGTTACGCAGCGGGCCCAATCCCGAAGATGTCGCCGGCCTCAACCCGGCCAACCTCGCGCTCTCCCCGCCGCTGGTGATGTTGCAACGCTGGAGCCCCGACACCCTGAACCTCATCTGGCTCCATTCCGACCCGCAGGCGGGCACTGTTTTCCTGCCCCGCCTGGCGCTGTTGCTGCTCCTCTCCCTCGTCGCCGCGCTGCTCTTCTGGGCCGTCCGCGCCGATCGCCTGCCCCGGCGCCCCCTGTACCTTCTCGGCCTGCTACCCGTGCTCGTCGCCGCCGCCACGCTCCCCTTCCTCGGCGCCGCCGGCGTCCCGCCCTCCCCGGGCCTCCCCGCCGCCACCGCGCACCGGCTGGCGGAGTGGGCCCATCGCTATGACCCCCGGCCCTATACCGTCGTCACCGTCTCCAACGCCTACCATATCTATCCCTACGCCGGCTTTCTCAAGGGCGACTTCGTGCACCACTGGCTCTCCCCCAGCCAGCACGACAACTTCGCGCCGCTGCTCGAACAGAGCCGGGGCCAGCGGCTGGCGCTGGTGCTGGACCGCGTCCACCTGCCGCCCGGCGAATCGGGCAGAGATGCCGAGTGGTGGCTCAACGAGCACGCCTACCGCGGCTTCAGCCGCTGGATCGACGATTACCAGGTCATCAACTACACGCTGCCGCGGCGGGAGGCCCCCGCTCCCCGCTGGCAGCCGGTCGACTATCGCTTCGGCGACAGCTTCCGCATCACCCGCTTTGCCCTCGACCGCAGCGAAACCCCACCCGACAGCGTCCTCCGCGCCCAGGTGGAAATCTGCCGCGAGGACGCGCCCCCCGACGATCACTATCGTCACGCCCGCCTTTTCATGCACCTCAATGCCCCCTCCGCCCGCATCTTCGGCACCGACGGCTCCATCCGCTTCGGCCAGCTGGCGGTCACCGGCTGGCCCCCGGGCCGCTGCCTGCTCGAGCGCCGCGCGCTGCACATCCCGCCCGACGCCGCCCCCGGACGCTACACCCTCATTGCCGGTTTCGCAATCGAGGACGAGCATCTACCGGCGGTCGACGCCCGCGCCGCGCCCCCTGCCCCACCGGCCGATCACCTCCCGCTCGGCCAGATAGTTGTGCAAGAGGCGATTGGCGGTCATAATTAACGCTTTAGATAACAACCCTCCGCAGGCCCGGCGATTGCCCGGCACGGGCGTGCGCGCGCGAAGCCTCCCGGAGGGCGGTCCTGAACCTTTGAGACGCATCATGTAGAGGAGAACTAATTTGTACCAAGAAAAAGAGAGACGCGACTGGCTGTGGCTGGTGGCGATCCTGGCAATTGTGGCGGTCGCCATCTGGCTGGTCACCAACCCCGCCTTCCCGCTGCGCCCCGGCCTCGACCTGCAGGGCGGCCTGCAGGTGCTGCTGGAGGCCGACGTGCCCGAAGAAGAGCCGGTCGAGATGGAAGATCTGAGATCGGCGCGGCAGGTCATCAGCCAGCGCGTGAACGCCCTCGGCGTCGCCGAGCCGCGCGTGCAGGTGGAAGGCGACCGGCGCATCCTCATCGAGCTCCCCGGCATCGCCGACGCCGACGAGGCCATCGAGCTGATCCGCGAGACGGCGCTGCTGGAGTTCGTCGACACCGGCTCGCAGCCGCTGCCCGAAGGGCTCTGCATCCGCACCGACCTCAACGAAGGGCGCCCCAGCCCCTGTGAGGTCGAGGGCGAAACGCCCCCCGTCTACCCCACGGTGCTCACCGGCGCCGCCCTGCGCAACGCCACCGCCCAGGCCGACACCATCGGCCAGGCCTTCGTCGCCTTCGAGATGACCCCCGAAGGGGCCGACGTCTTTGCCGACTACACCGCCAACAACATCGGCAACTTCCTGACCATCGTCCTCGACAAGCAGGTCATCTCCAGCCCGCGCATCGAGGCCGTCATCAGCAACGAAGGCACCATCACCGGCAACTTCACTCTCGACGAAGCGAGCGAGCTCGCCCTGCAGCTGCGCTTCGGCCGCCTGCCGGTGCCCCTGCGCGTCGAGAGCACGCGCGAAATCGGCGCCACCCTCGGCGAGCTCTCTGTCGAGGCCAGCATCCAGGCCGGCGCCATCGGCCTCGTCGTCGTGCTCCTCTTCATGCTCATCTACTACCGGCTTCCCGGCCTCCTGGCCGACGTGGCGCTGATCATCTACGCGCTGCTTAACTTTGCCATCTTTAAGTGGTTGGGGGTGACGCTGACGCTGCCGGCAATTGCCGGCTTCCTCTTATCGACTGGAATGGCCGTCGACGCCAACATCCTCGTCTTCGAGCGCATGAAGGAGGAGCTGCGCGCCGGCAGCGCCCTGCGCCCCGCCATCGTCGCCGGCTTCGACCGCGCCTGGACCTCCATTCGCGACTCCAACGTCGCCACCCTCGTCATCACCTTCATCCTGTGGAGCTTCGGCCGTAACTTCGGCGCCAGCATGGTCCAGGGCTTCGCCATCACCCTCGCCATCGGCGTCACCATCAGCATGTTCACCGCCGTCATCGTCACCCGCACCTTCATCGGCCTCGTTATGGGCCAGGCCGCCGATCGCCTCCAGGGGCGCGGCTGGCTCCTGGGAACTTAGAGAAAACGCTATGTTTCGATTCGTACAACGACGACGTTACTACTTCATCTTCTCGGGGATCCTCATCTCCCTCGGCATCCTCGCCATGCTCATCTCCACCATCCAGATCGGCTCCCCCTTCCGCATCGGCGTCGACTTCCAGAGCGGCACCCGCTTTGAGGTGCAGTTTCAGGAGCCGACGGACGAACAGGAGATCCGCGCCGTCCTCGCCGACCTCGGGCTCGCCAACCCCGCCATCACCAGCCTGCAGGGCGAGGCGCTGGAAAATGCGTGGCAGATCCGCACCGAGTACATGGAGCCGGAGGAGGCCAACGTGGTCGAAGCGGCGCTCGCCGAAGGGGTCGCCCCGCTCAACCCGGACGCCACCCTCGTGGAGACCGTCAGTCCCTCCGTCGGCGCCGAAGTGACCCGCGCCGCCTTCGTCGCCGTCATCGTCTCGGCGGTCATCGTCCTCGGCTACATCATGTTCGCCTTCCGCCAGGTGCCCAACCCCTTCCG
>JAWVYW010000184.1:0-7238 GCA_033722535.1 Promineifilaceae bacterium (SeqCode) | reverse complement strand
CTGGAGAGAAACAAAAATCGGCGGCGCCAGGTTCCTGGCGCCGCCGATAGCATTTTCATCTATAACGGAGTGAAAAATAGAGCCACCGAAGGGATTTGAACCCTTAACCTCTCGCTTACGAAGCGAATGCTCTGCCGTTGAGCTACGGTGGCAATTGCACCGCAAATTATACCAGCCCCTGAGGGGGAGGACAATATAAATTGCCTTAACAAATCCTGAAGGCCGGGCGTCTCTCCTTACTCTCCGCACCGATATGCGAAACCGCGTCGCTTGACTTATAATGGAATTTATCGGGTGTGATGGAGCAGAGCGTTGAGGAGGTCGCCCGTTCTGAACGCTATTTAATTTGAGACGCTACCGAAAGGAGGCATTTATATGACTGAAGTTGAACATAAGGGCCGCACCTATCGCCAGATTAACGACGTGTGGTACGATAGCGATTCCTTCATCCGCGTCCCCCGCTCCCTTGCTCGCGAACTTGATATTGCGATGAAACGGGAAAAATTCGCGGAGGCAGAGCTGGAGCCGGTGATCGTCACGAAGAAAAAGAAGAGCCGCAACAGAGAAAAGGGCTTCCACCAGGAAGAGGTCCTGCCGGTGATTGCCGACATAATCCGCAACGAGGCGGACGACGGCGATTACGTCACCCACCACGAAATCGTCGACGCGCTGCTGGACCACCCCGAAGGGCGCGATCTGGTCGAAAAGGCTCAGGAGCGACGCGGTCATTCTCAGAAGCGCTGGGCTAGCTGGATGGTTCAGTCTTTTAGCAGCAACATCAGCAGCCGCACCTCAAAGTATGGAGAATCGTTTGAGCGGGCGCGCCAGGATGGAACGTGGGCCTACCGTCCGGCCTAGGCGGACGGGCGGGGAGCCGCTTCACGCACACAAGGCCAAGTGGTAATCCCCGTTAGATTCTGATTTGACAGCGGACCCCGCACAAGATAGGATGATCGTCGAGGCAGCCGGCAGTGCTGGCTGCTTTTTACAACTGAAGAGCGGGTAAACGCAGGCGCATGGGCCTGTCGCCGCCGGACGGTGTGCGCCAGGTTGACGAGGAGGAGGTTCCACAGCAGACGGTGTGGGCGCCCCACTGCGGGCGAATCGAATGATCAGCGGATGCCTCCAGGGCTGACCACGGCCCTCTGTTTTGCCCCGATAAAAGTCACGCGACAAAACAACCGGGTGACCGGTTGCACAAAAGGCGCGACAGTGGTTGCCCGATCGGGCGCAGTGAGCGCCGCCTTCCGGGTAGTGAAGCCAGGGGCGTCCCTATCCTCTTTCCCCAACTGAGCGGGCGCACCGGCCCCTTAATGTGGAGCGGCAACAGCCAGAGCTTTGCTGGTTGTTCCCGGATTCCGTGCTCGTGACAGTTGCGAACATGCGGAGGATCAACAAATGTGTGGAATCGTCGGCTACATCGGGCCGCGGCAGGCGCCCGACGTCATTCTTAACGGACTGAAGCGGCTTGAATACCGGGGCTATGACTCCGCTGGGCTCGCCGTCATCGAACGCAACGGTGACATCGCCATCCGCCGCGATGTCGGCAAGCTGGTCAACCTGGAGACGATGTTGAATGGCTCTCCCCTTAAGGGCCACATCGGGATCGGCCATACCCGCTGGGCTACCCACGGCGCCCCCAGCCGGCGAAATGCACATCCTCACATCGGCATGAACAACCGTGTGGTGATCGTCCACAACGGCATCGTCGAGAATTATGTAGCGCTGCGCGACGAGCTGACGGCGGAAGGTGTTCGCTTTGACTCGGAGACGGATACCGAAGTGATAGCCCAGATGCTGGAGCGTTACATCGAGGCCGGCTATCCGTTGCTGGAAGCGACGCGGGAGACGTTCCGCAGCCTAGAGGGCTCGAATGCCGTCGTCGTGATGAGCATAGACGATCCCGATCGGCTTATCTGCACCCGTCTCGGGAACGCCGGCGGCATCACGGTGGGCGTCGGCGACGGGGAGATCTTTATCGCCTCCGACATTCCGGCGATTCTGGAGTACACGCGCCAGATGGTCTTCCTGGAGAACCGGCAGATGGCTGAGCTGACGAAGGATAGATTCGAAGTCACCACCCTCGACGGCGAGCCGGTCGACGCCGCAATTCACCCCATTTCCTGGGATCCGGTGAGCGCCGTCAAGGGCGAATACAAACATTTCATGCAAAAGGAAATCTTCGAACAGCCCCGGGCGCTGATCGACACGCTGAGTAGTCGGGTCGACTTCGACAAAGGGGCTGTCTCGCTGCCGGAGATGAACCTCGATCCCGACTTCGTCCAGAAGCTGAAGAAGATCGTTATCGTCGCCTGCGGCACCAGCTACTACGCCGGTCTCGTCGGAAAGTACATGATCGAATCGCTCGCGCGCATTCCGGTCGAGGTCGAGTACGCCTCCGAGTTCCGCTACTACAACCCGATCATCGACGCCGATACGGCCGTGCTCGCCATTACCCAATCGGGCGAGACGGCCGACACCCTAGCCGCCTGCGAACTGGCGCGCGAGCAGGGCGCGACGATGTGGTCGATTGTCAACGCCATTGGCAGCCAGTCCATGCGCACCGCGGACGGCTTCATCGCCATGCAGGCCGGACCTGAGATCGGCGTCGCCAGCACCAAAGCCTTTACCACTTCGATGGTCGACCTCTTCCTGCTGGCCGTCGTCCTGGGGCGGGTACGCGGGACATTGAGCGCCGCCGAAGAAGCGCGCTTTGTGGACGAGCTAGGCCACCTGCCCAATCTTGCTGGCCGCGTTCTCGACCACGATCCAGAGTATGAAGCGCTGGCCGGCGAATTTTATCGCGCCGACGACTTTCTCTTCCTTGGGCGAGGCATCAACTATCCCATCGCCATGGAAGGGGCGCTGAAACTCAAGGAGATCAGTTACATCCACGCCGAAGGCTACCCGGCGGGCGAAATGAAACACGGGCCGATCGCTCTGATCGACGAGACGATGCCGGTGGTAACGATTTGCACCCAGGATGGTCTCTACGATAAGATGGCGAGCCAGGTGGAGCAGGCGCGCGCGCGGTGGGGTGGTCATTGCGCTGGCCTCGGAGGGAGATGAAGAGATCCAGAACAAGGCCGACCACGTCATCTACGTTCCCGACGCCCCTCCGATGCTGCAGCCGATCATTAACGTCATCCCCCTACAGCTGCTCAGCTACCACATCGCCGTCCGCCGCGGCTGTGACGTCGACCAGCCGCGGAATCTGGCGAAGAGCGTTACGGTGGAGTAGGGGCTAGCGATAGTAGACGCCTTCGGAAGCTAACGGCGGACACCTTCAGCGTGGGGCAGCCGGCCGAACCTGCCGGAGGAGGTAGAGGAGGTGCCGCAATGCAAGAACTGACCATCGCCGAAATCCAGAGACGGATGAAAGGCGGCACCCTGACGGCGCGGGAGCTGACGGCCTCCTATCTGGAGCGCATCGAGCAGATCGACCGTAACGGGCCGCAACTGAACAGCGTGATCGAGGTTAACCCGGATGCCCAGGAGATCGCGGAGCGCCTGGACGAGGAGCGTGCGGCACGGGGCGCCCGCAGCCCCCTGCACGGCATTCCCATCCTGCTCAAGGAGAACATCGCCACCGCCGATCAGATGCAGACGACGGCGGGCTCGCTGGCGCTGGAGGGGGTAAGGGCCGAAGATGATGCTTTCCTGGTGAGGCGCCTGCGTGCGGCGGGCGCCGTCATCCTCGGCAAGGCAAATCTGAGCGAGTGGGCCAACTTCCGCTCCACACGCTCCTCCAGCGGCTGGAGCAGCCGCGGCGGGCAGACGCGCAACCCCTATGCACTTGACCGCAATCCCTGCGGCTCGAGCTCGGGCTCGGCGGTGGCGGTTGCCGCCGATCTCTGCGCGGGGGCGGTCGGTACGGAGACGGACGGTTCGATCATCTGCCCGGCCCAGGCCAACGGCGTTGTTGGCCTCAAGCCGACAGTGGGACTGGTCAGCCGTCGCGGCATCGTCCCCATTTCCCACTCGCAGGACACCGCCGGTCCGCTCGCGCGCACCGTCGCCGGCTGTGCCTTCCTCCTGGGGGGGATGGTCGCCCACGATCCTGAGGATGGGGCAACGGAAGGCAGCGCAGAGCGTGGCGAGCGCGATTACAGCCAGTTCCTCGATACGGATGGGCTGCGCGGCACCCGCATAGGCGTGGCTCGCCAGTTCTTCGGTTTCCACGATCGGGTCGACCGCCTCATGGAGCGGGCGATCGAGGCAATGCGCGACCAGGGGGCGGAGATAGTTGACCCGGTGCAAGTCGAGCAGGCGGACGCGCTGGGCGAGACGGAGATAGAAGTGCTGTTGTACGAGTTCAAGCATAGCATAAACGATTATCTGTCGCGCCTAGAGTCAGACGCAGCCGTCCACTCGCTGGAAGAGCTGATCGCTTTTAACCGCGAACACGCAGCGCAGACGATGCCCTACTTTCGGCAGGAGCTATTCGAAAAGGCGCAGGCAAAGGGGCCGCTGACAGAAAGTGCCTATCAGGAAGCCCGGGCCCGCAGCCGGCGCCTGGCGCGGGAGGGGATTGACGAGACAATCGCCGCGCACAAGCTGGATGCCATCGTCGCCCCGTCTGGCGGACCGGCCTGGCTCACCGATTGGATCAATGGCGACCACTTCGGCGGCGGCAGCTCTCGTCCCGCGGCGGTCGCCGGTTATCCGGCGATCACCGTGCCGGCTGGAGACATCTTTGGCCTGCCCGTCGGCATCTCCTTCTTTGCCGGCGCGTACCAGGAGCCCACTCTACTGCGGCTGGCTCACGCCTACGAGCAGGCGACGCGGCTGCGCCGGCCCCCGGACTATCGCTCTACTGTCGACTTTAGTTAACGCTACGGGAGGTCTGGCGTGCGCTACCAATTCTACACCGCCGACGTTTTCACCAACCGTATCTTCGGCGGCAATCAATTGGCCGTCTTTCCCTGGGCATCGGGCTTGCGCAGTGAGCAGATGCACGAGGTGGCGCGGGAGTTCAATATCTCGGAAACGGTCTTTGTACTGCCGGCAGAGAACGACGCTCACACGCGCCGGCTGCGCATCTTCACTCCTGGTGGTGAAATCCCCTTCGCCGGTCATCCAACGGTGGGCACAGCGCATGTACTGGCGACGATCGGCGAAATTCAACTGCACGGAGCGGAGACGCGGATCATATTTGAAGAGGGAGTGGGGCCGGTACCGGTGACAATTAATGCTCGTGCCGGTCGCCCCCGATCGGCCAGGCTTTCGGCGGCGGTGATGCCGGAGGCGGGACCTCCACCGCCGCCGGTCGAGGCGCTGGCGCCGGTACTCTCGCTGCCGGTGGAGGCGTTGCTCGGAGGCGAGTGGGAACCGGAAGCCTACTCCTGCGGCGTCCCCTACCTGTTCATCCCCCTGCGCGACAGGCAGGCGCTGGCCGCCGTGCGGCTGGACCTGGCGCGCTGGGAAGCGGTTCTCAGCGACTACTGGACACCGGACCTCTATCCTTTCGTGTACGATGCCGAGGCCGATGATTCGCCTGTCTACGCGCGGATGTTTGCGCCGGCGCTTGGCATTCCCGAAGATCCAGCAACGGGATCGGCGGCAGCGGCGCTGGCTGGCTACCTGAGCCGGCGGAGCGCACTGGAGCACGGCACCTTGCGCTGGGCGGTGGCTCAGGGGGTGGAAATGGACCGGCCCAGCCTACTGCAGGTCGAGGCGGACAGGAAGGGGGGAGAGCTTATCGCCATCCGCGTCGGCGGCGAGAGCGTGATGGTGAGCGAGGGGCAGATGGAGATCCCGGAGCTGACTTAGGACGACAGGGTGAGCTGCATAACGGCAAGGCAACCATCCCTCACAGCAGACGCACGATGTCGCTCTCGGCGAAGATCGGACCGACGCGGAGGCCCAGGCTGGCATAGAGCGCCGGCGGTACGCTGATATCGGCCAAATAAAGCTCGCCCACCTGATTGCTCAACCCTTCCGCCCGCAAGCCCTCCTTCGGCAACGCCAGGGTTAGGGTCACCGCCGCCTGAATCGCCGGCTCGTATACCGCTCCGGTGGTTGTGTCGACGCCTGACGGCACATCCAGTGCGAGCACCGGCGCCGGGTAGCCGTTGGCCCAGCGGATGAGATCGGCAGCGGCGCCGCGCGGCGCGCCCTGTAGGCTGTAGCCGATCAGGCCATCCAGTATCAGATCCAACTTTCCGTCCGCACTTTCGACTGCCCCCTGTCGCACAGGCAGATCCATGTGGCGCACAATCTGGAGCTGATGAGCGGGCACAGGTTTGAAAGCGTCATCAGCAAGTGTAATTGCCACCTGTACGTCGGCACCGTAGTTGGCGAGACGACGGGCGGCAACCAACGCCCCACCGCCGTTGCCGCCGGTTCCCGCCAGCACAGCAATCCGCTTCCCGCGCGGATTGCCTTCGAGGAAGCGGCTGCGGGCAAGATGAGCCAGCGCCCGCCCCGCGTTCTCCATCATCTGCTCCAGCCGTATGTCGTACTCCTCGATCAGCGCCCGATCCACTGCGACCATCTGCTCGGTGGTCAGATAGGGGATCTCCGCCGCCATCGGTGGAAACTGTCGCTCTCCACTCATGAACGGTCGCCGCCCTTCTGCATCTCATATCGTTTCCAGGGCCACATGCCCTCCAGCTCCACCTCCAGCGCCCAGCTGAGGAACGTACGAATCAGGACGAGGACGGCCAGGGCTCCGAGCGTGCGAAAGGATAGTTCAGCGGCGATGGTACGGATAATGTCAGCAGCAATCAGGATCTCCAATCCCAACAACAGGCTGCGGCCGACGCGCGTCCGGTAGCGCTCGTAAGCAATACGCCGGCTGCGCAGGACAGCCGCCGTTGCCCATAAAATACCGACGGCGATGACGACGACGCCGAAAACATCGAAAAAGAGGCTCACCAGTCTCAGCCCCTCCAGAACAATCGTTTCCACTTCCTGGATCATGTGCGTTCCCACTTTTCCGGCGTCTGGCCAGAGCGGTCCTTCCACTGCAGCATATAATAAAGGTCGGTGCTAAAGATTGCAACGCCGCTGGCGCTCTGGAAGCCGTGGCAGGTATTGCAAAGTCGTCGGTAACTATTACCGATCTATATCCAAACGTTATGCCGGGGTACATTGTGCTCTGGTGGTCGATGTGATAGCGTGAAACTGGGCGAGTCTAAATGGTGCGGGCAGTTGTGGGTGATACTTGCTGGGCTCTGGAACAGAGCCTACGACCTGGATAAAGGAGGTGTAACCGATGGCAGAAGGTGACCAGG
>JAWVYW010000183.1:0-7286 GCA_033722535.1 Promineifilaceae bacterium (SeqCode) | reverse complement strand
GTCAGCAGCTCGTAGAGCACGACGCCGAGGGCAACTGGTACCCGACCCTCATAAAACGTGCACTAGGGGGTGTTTCGTACCATCACCAAGCAAGCGCCCGGTGCTCCTCTTGCAGCCCACCTAACCTCCAAAGCAACTATCCATGCGGTGGCCGCCCTACAGCAAAGGGGGGACGCGCAGTCGCGTCTCCATCTCGCCGTCTACTACTGGCGAGCTTTTGGCGGCTCTGCATGCAGCAGCTCCGGGAGCTTGTGCGGCCACCCTCTCCGTATCCAATTCACAACGCCCGATGGGGCAAGGAGAAACCGTTATGTATGCTAACATCACAGTCCAACAGGTCAAAAAGGACAGAATGGAAGAAGCCGCGCACGCCTGGCAAGAACTCCTTTCGACGGAAAGGCCAGAGGGCTTGAAGCGCGCCTATTATGTCCACGATGTTGAGAGTGGAGAGTCAGTCGTATTTGGCTTATGGGAGAGCGAAGCCGTTGCCAAGGCATTCGAAAGCAGCGGCGAGTATCAGCAAAAGGTGGGCGAGTTAGGCGAGCATTTCAGAGGGAGCCCCAGCCGAAAGGTGTATGAAGTGGCTGCCCGTGTTGGGGAGTGAGCAGCTGCGGGCGAGAGCCGCGTTACATGACCTCGTTCCGTAGACAGGAATGCGGTGATAGGTGCGACGCCGGGCGCATACGTACCGGTCTGCGGCCGGGTCACCGACCAGGTCCTTGCACGAAATCACGTCGCCGCTACATAGTCGGCGATGCCCTTTCTGCGAATGGGCCGCTGCCAGCACCACACTCCCTTCCAGCTCATAGTTCGCGGAAGTAGGCGCGCCGCGCGGGCAGGTCAACCTCGCTGACAGTAAGGCGAACGGTGCCGTTCAGGGGCACGTTGCGGCGCAGGTAGAGCTGGCTCTCGAGCGCCAGCTCGGGGATGATGACCTTGCTGCGCTGGCCAAACTGGTCCACGACGACGGCGTCTCCCTCCCAACCGGGGTTCTGGAGCAGGTAGACGAGCGTCCAATGGGAGTTCGCGAGCCGCTCGGCGTAGCGCACGTCGGAGCGGGCGGCCTCGGCGGCGCCGATGCGCTCCAGGAGCGCCTGTTCGTCGAGCAGGGGCGCGCCGGCAAGGAAGGCGCGCAGCTGCTGGTGGGCGACGAGGTCCAGATAGCGGCGCATGGGGCTGGTAGCCTGGGTATACGCGGGGAGGCCGAGGCCGGCGTGGGGCGCGGGAGCGGTGGAGGCGACGCCGCGCTTGAAGCCGCGCAGGCGAGCGAACTCTCCCGCCAGCCCCTGCGGTGCATCCTCCACCGGATCGGGCGGATCCTGGGTGGCGAAGGGGACGGGAATCTCATTCTCGAGGGCGTAGGTGGCGACCGCCTCGCCGGCGGCAAGCATCCCTTCGAGCACCAAGCGGCGGCTGCGCAGCGGCGGTAGGGGGCGGATGACGACCTCCCCGTCGACCACACGCACCTTCACCTCCGGTAGCTGCAGGTCGACGGCACCGTGCTGGGCCCGCCGCTCGTGACGGATCGCGGCGATCTGCGCCAGCAGCCGCAGGTCCCTCCTTGTCTCTGCAAGCGTATCCGCTCTGAGCCCCGCATTTCCCGCCTGCAAAGCCGCCTCTTCGAGCTGGCTCTCTGCATGCAGAAGGGCGTCGGCCTCGGCGTAAGTCAGGCGCTGCACGCGCACCTCGGCCGGCACCACACGCACCCCCTCTATCTCGCCCATCTCGGAGAGATCAATGGCGAAGCTGAGGCTGGGCGAGCGTTGGGCGAGGCCAAGGCCGAGACGGTCGGTCACTGCCGGGGGCAACATATGGACCGTTCCCTCAGGGAGATAGAGGCTGGCGCCCCGCTCGCGGGCAATTGCGTCCGCCGCACTGCCGGGCGGCACGAGGGCCGCGACGTCGGCGACGTGCACCCAGAGGCGCACGCCGGGCAGGGCATCGGGGCGTGGCTCGACGCTCAGCGCGTCGTCGGGATCGCTGCTACCGCTGTCGTCGATGGCGAAGGCTGGCAGGTGCGTCAGATCCTCCCGCGCCTCATCGGGTAGAGGCGGCAGAGGGAGAGCCGGCGATTCAAGTGGAAGGCCGACGCGGCGCGGGTGGGGGTTTTCCTCTGGGCGCCAGTAGCCGAGCTCCAGCAGCAGCGCGTGGGCGCCCTCCGGGCTCTCCTCACGCTCCATGTCGCGGAGAACGCGACTACTGTCGTACTGCTTCAGCGCCAGCGCTTCCACCTCCTGCAGAAAAGCGTCGTCCTCGGCGCTATAGACGCCGGCGCCGGCGCGGGCGAGGAAGGCGTCCCAGGCAGCCTGCTCGGCGGCCTCGCGGGCGCGCGTAGCCTGCTCTTCCTCCAGCTCCTCCGCCGTCCGCGCCTGGATCTCCTCGGCGGTGCCCTGGAAGTAGAGGCCGTCTTCGAGAAGCTGCCACACGGCCCAGGCGGTGGCGGGCGTGTACTTCTCGTAAGCCAACTCTGCCAGCTCCGGCAGCGTGGTGCTGGCGCCGGCAAGGAGCTCCCAGGCCACGCGCACCTCGCCCGGCGGCGTGCCGCCCCCAGGGCGCAGTTCGGAGAAGCTGCGCAGCGGCCCGGGATGAAGCAGCTCCACGTCCTTGTGGCGCACGCTTACCCGCTCGCCGCCGGCGCGTTCGATCTCGATCTTTTTACGGCCCACCTCCAGCACGCGCGCCGCGTCCTGCTTGTAGAGGACGAGGCTGTGCGGGCGGAGGTCGGGGGAGGATTCTTGAGCGAGCATAAGGTATCGTAGCGGAGTATAGCACTCTCAGAGAGGACCACCAAGCGCGCCCGCCCGCCATAGAGCCACCGACGCCAGTCACCTACACCTTGATAAAGCGCGTAATCGCCGAAGCGATGAAGCCGGCGAAGGGCGGGAAGATAATACTCGACGCAAGGCGGATGGCGGTAAGGCGCACGCCGACGATGCCGATCTCCAGCGGCAGGCGGGAGATGGAGCCGAGCGCCCAGGCGGTGACGAAGGCGACGAGGGGACCGATACCGGCCCCGGCGCGATAGAGGGTGGCGACGAGGGGGTAGCTGACGAAGGGGCCACCTGGCGTGAGGATGCCGATGACGCTGGCGATGAGGATGCCGCGCAGGCCCGACTCCCCGCCGAGCCACTCGGCGATCAGCTCTTTCGGCAGGAGTTGGTCGGCAAAGCCGACGATGATAAAGACGCCCAGCAGAAGGGGCACAAGATCGACGGCGGTGGACCAGCTCGCGCGGAAGCCGGCCAGCGCCGTCTCCCGTCCCTGGAAGAGGGCGATGAGGATCAGAATGCCGGCCAGCGCCAGAATGAGGGTGGTGCTGATGTCCAGAGAGTTCATCTGTTCCGGGAGCGGTGCGCCGTCGGTTGGCGCGCCGTCCGACCGCCCGTCGTCGGGCGCCGGCTCTCCGTTAGCGGGCAGATTGTCACTCAAGAGAGGGCAAGTCAGCTACCATACGCGTAGACTTCATCAGGGTCGATGAGATACATGACCCGTCGCTCGCTGTCGCTCCGCCACGGGTACTTTGGATTGCCGGTGTACTTCTCGGAGAGCGTGTCGATATGTCGCTCGGCCTCCTCGCCCACAATCCGCTCGGCGACGTGGCCGCGAATCTCGATGTAACGATAGGGGTTGTCGGGGTCGACAAAGAGCAGAGTGGCGTAAGTGCGCTCCACCAGGTTCTCATCCTTCTGGCGGCCGATGGCCGTATTGATGCGGACCTTGCCATCTTTATAATCGGCCCACATCTGATGCACCTGGGGGCGGCCATCGGGCATGATCGTGCCCAGCTTGGCGAAAACACGCTCGGTCAGCAGATCCATGAACTGTTGCGGAATTTTTTCGTCGCTCATATTGTGCTCCTTGTAAGGGTCCGGTGAAATCTCATGCCAGCGTAGCAGAGACGGGTCTGATTTTCGTTAGATAAGTCAACCGCCCTTCTAGAGCAGGAAGTGCTCCGCCAGCGCGACGACGACGATGATCGTCAGCAGGATGAGCAGGACCCCAACGCCCCAGGAGCCGATGATGGCCGCGCCCATGGCAAGCTGACCGACAATGGCCACGGCAAAGGCAGCATACAAAATCGGGCGCCGGCGGGCAGAGAGCGGCTGCTCGGCGCGCCACCAGAGGAAGCCGCCGGTTAAGAGCAGCAGCCAGCTGGCGCCGATTGCGGCGGCCACGAGTTGTCCGCCGGTCAGAATGGAGGTGTGGATCACCAGAGAGCCGCAGGCGGCATCCATGGCCGGCATGGGAAAGCTGCGGAAGGAGTAGATGCGCGCGAGGACGATCCGGTCGTAGGCGGCATCGGCGGGCGCTACCGGCCAGCTTAGCGTCCGCGTCTCGCCCGCCGCGAGTTCGACCACCTCTCGGTACTCCCGAAAAAGGGTGACGTAACCGTCGGTGATGCGGGTACGGACCAGAAAATCGACCGGGCGGTCGACGGGATTGGTAAAGGAGGCGCGCACGGCGGCGTCGCCGGCTTCGGTAATGATCAGCGGGCAGCGCATGCTGTCGATGGACTTCTCGGCGCGGAGGGAGGTGTCGAAGAGGCTGGCCTCCATGTCGGGCCAGAAGAAGATGCCGGCGAGAACAAAGGAGAGCAGCAGGCCGGCCAAAAAGAGCGCGATTCCAGTGAGGCGGTACAGATTCAAAGCAACTCCCAGGTCGTGTGGTAGGATCGATCAAAATCGCCATGACAAAGGCGTGGCCCTTCATCATGACGACCTGCCTTGAACCGTATCAGAATTTGGGGTGGCCGGCAAACGTCGCTCGAGGCGAGGGCGGGCTCAGGGCAGGCGCACGCTCAGGCCGGAGTTCGGTCCGGCGGGGACCCCCAGTTCCGGCGGCTCACCGGTGTGGGCGCGGAGATCTTCCAGAAGGGCGCGCGCGTTGACGGTCGTCTCGAGTCGCTCTTCCGATTCCGGGCGCGGCTTTTCTACCGGGCGCGCGCGGTAGACGATCAGCTCCTCGATGCCCTCGTCGATAGCGCGGCGGGCGACGGCGCGGATGTAGTAGCGGTTGAAGGCGTCGGTAGCGATCATCTCGGCGGCGTTCTCGGGTACGGTGACGATCGTGTAGCCGCCACTTGGACGCCGGCGGTGGCCAGTGCGCGCGATCCGCCGCTGCTGGGCGAGGGCAACCGCCAGGCTCTCCTCGTCCCCCTCCCGCAGCGCCTCGCGCAGCAGATTTGGGTAGTCGTGGATCCCCTGATTGCTCAGGTAAGGGGTGATGTGCAGCGCATTCCGCTCCAGATCATAGGCCAGCTCTTCAAGCATCAGTTCGCGTGTGCGTTCGTCAAGGTGGGCAAGATAAAGCGTCACGAGCTCTCCTCCTCGTTTTCTCCACTGTCTGATTGCCCCGCTCCGCCCACTGTGCGCATCCCCTGCACCGGCATCGCGATCCAGCCGACCAGCAGGGCCAGCTCCAGAATGCCGTCGCCGAGATAAACCGGCGGGATGCGCTCGCGGACGACGTAGACCACATCTATTGCCAGGAGGCCTGCCGCACTCATCGCACCGAGCAGAGCAACCTCCGGGAGGGCGCGATCCTTCCAGCCGGCATAGGTGAGAACGGCGCCGATAGCGGTCACGAGCACGCCGACGGTGCGCACGAGCCAGAAGTCCGTTTTGGGACCGGTCAGGGCTTCGAAGCTTTTGCGGTGCAAGAGGGGCCAGATGCCGGTGACGAGGTAGTACGCCCCCTGAACGAGGCACAGCGGGCGGAAGAGGGTGGGGACGGCGCGGCCAGAATGAAGGATGTTGGACGATTTCATAGCGCTGCTTGTGACTGTTGCTATAGTCGAGGGCGACAGATGATCAAGCGAGATGAGACAAGCCGTCTCACCTGTATAGTACCGTCCAGAGCTTCCACGGGCATGTATCCCCAGATATAGATATCGCCGCGACGGCGGCGGGCGCACCTCCTCTTTACCCGTGAGAATGGCGCGGAGCCAATCAGCCTGGCTGGTGAATGGGGATGATCGTTGCCATGCCGGGACTCCGGCAGAATGGTAAGAGGCGCGCCACTTCGCCGCAGTCGTGATAGCGCTGTCGGGGGGCCGGTGAAAGAGACTGCGCGCGGCGAAACGCCAAAAACGCGTCAGCGCTGCTTGAAAGCGGAGGCGGAGGCGCCTATACTGGTAGACGTGCTCTGAGGCGACACCCCGATGGTGAGGATTTTTCGATGGCTAGACCGATTATAGTTCTCGTGGACGACGAGCGGCAGGTCCTCAATGCAGTCGAGCGCGATCTGCGCCGGCACTACAAGGACACGTACCGCTTTATCAAGGCGAGCGGCGGCCGCGAGGGGCTAGGCGTGACGCAGAAGCTGAAGGAGCGCAACGACCAGGTGGCCCTCTTCCTCGTCGACCAGCGCATGCCGGAGATGAGCGGCACCGAGATGCTGCAAGAAACGATGCAGCTCTACCCGGACGCGCGCAAGGTTCTTCTCACCGCCTACGCCGACACCGACGCAGCCATCGCCAGCATTAACCGCGTCGGCCTCGACTACTACCTGATGAAACCGTGGGAGCCACCCGATCGTTACCTCTACCCGGTGCTCGACGATCTTCTCGACGACTGGTGGGCCCACGCAGAGTCGCCGTATGATGGCATCCGCGTCGCCGGAACGCTCTGGTCGTCCACGAGCCATGAAGTAAAGGACTTTCTCGCCAGCAACCGCATCCCCTACCAGTGGCTGGATATCGAGCGCGATCCACAGGCGAGGGCGCTGGTGGCGGGCGTCGACAACCCCGACAACCGGCTTCCAGTGGTCTTCTTCCCCGACGGTACCGTCACGATCGCGCCGGATAACCAGCAGCTTGCCGGACACTGCGGGCTCAAGACGGAAGCGAGTACCGACACCTACGACCTGATAATCATCGGCGCCGGGCCCGCCGGACTGGGCGCCGCCGTCTACGGCGCGTCGGAGGGGCTGCGAACGCTCCTGCTCGACCGCTACGCCACCGGCGGGCAGGCGGGCACCAGCTCGCGCATCGAGAATTACCTCGGCTTCCCCAGCGGCATCAGCGGTGCCGACCTGGCGCGGCGGGCGACGACACAGGCTCAGCGACTGGGGGCCGAGATTCTGACGGCGGTCGAGGCGACTGCCGTCCGCGTCGAAGATCCCTACCGGATCGTCACCCTCGACGACGGCATGGAGCTGGCCTGCCGCGCGCTGCTGCTGGCGACGGGTGTGACAGTGCGCCACCTGGAGGCCCCTGGCGTCGAGCAGCTGACCGGCGCCGGCATCTACTACGGAGCCGCCGTGACCGAGGCCGCCCACTACGAAGG
>JAWVYW010000182.1:0-7370 GCA_033722535.1 Promineifilaceae bacterium (SeqCode) | reverse complement strand
GCAGACGCCGTTTGTCATCACCATTCACGATGCCTCCCTCTTTATCTACAGCCACTGCCACCCGCGCACGCGGCTGCTGAGCATACGCCTCGCCCTCCCTTTCGTGGCCCGCCGCGCCGCAGCCGTGATCACCGTTTCTGAACATGCTCGGCAAGATCTCATTCGCATTCTCGGTCTGCCGCCGGAAAAGGTGCACGTCGTCTACGCAGCCGCGCCCGAACATTTCGCGCCGGTTTGCGATGCGCACGACCTCGCGAGCGTGCGGCGCAAATACGGGCTCCCCGCCCAGTTTCTGCTCTACGTGGGGACGCTCGAACCACGCAAAAATCTGCGGCGGCTCGTGCGCGCGATGCGACAGATACGGCAGTACGGCTTACCGCACAAGCTCGTGCTGGTCGGGGCGACGGGCTGGCAGATTGAAGAGCTCTACCGGGAGATAGAGGCCCAGGAGATGAAAGATGACGTTCTCTTTACCGGCTACGTCCCGGATGAGGATTTGCCCGCCCTTTTCTCGTTGGCGACGCTTTTTGTGTTTCCCTCCCTGTATGAAGGGTTCGGCCTGCCGCCGATAGAGGCAATGGCCTGTGGCGCACCTGTCCTGAGCAGCAACCGCTCCTCGCTCCCGGAAGTTTGTGGCGATGCCGCCTACCTCGTAAATCCTGAAGATGAGGAGGAGCTGGTGGATGCCCTCGTCGCCCTCCTCTCCGACGGCGCCCGGCGGGCGGAGATGACGGCGCGGGGATTGAAGCGCGCTGGTACCTTCTCCTGGCGACGCGCCGCGCGAGAGACGGCTTCGATCTACCGGAGCGTCGTGCAGTAGGAGCGGTTGCACGCTAGTGGGGCGCGCCTGCAGATCTTGTATCCCCCCCTGCGCTCTGCTAAACTGAGCGCATGGAAACGGAGGCGCCGGCACGCGCAATGCCGCCACGGATTCAGACGGCGCGGCTGCTGCTGCGACCGTGGGAATTTACCGATCTAGAAGCAGTTCTGGAGTACGCTCAGGACGAGGCGTGGGCTCGCTTTCTTCCGGTGCCCCGGCCCTACCGTCGGGAACATGCGCGGGAATTTCTCGCGCGCCAGATCTTGCTAGACCGGGCCGAGCACGCGAGCTGGGCGATCATGTTCGAAGAGAAAACGGTCGGCGGCATCAATCTGCGCTTCTCTGAGGCGCATCGCATCGCCGAGATGGGGTACAGCATCGCCCGCCCGCTGTGGGGGCGCGGCCTTACCACCGAAGCCGCGGCCGCCGTCCGCGACGCCGCCTTCACCACCTATCCTGAGCTGGAGCGGGTGCGGGCGATGGCCGACAGCCGCAATCGCGGCTCCCGCCGGGTCATGGAAAAGATAGGAATGCAGCACGAGGGAACGCTGCGCCGGAACCGCCTGCACCAGGGAGAGTTGGTTGACGAAGCCTGGTATGGCATTTTGCGCTCTGAATGGGAGGCGCGGAGGCAGTCGGTCGAGTAGGCCAACGCTCGCCTTCCAGTCCAGTTCACCGTCACATCACAGTCACAACCCAGTTCACTTTCCCAGCACGGAGGTAAAGCACCCATGCCTGATATCAAATTTGACCGCTACTATCGCTATGACGATCTGACGCGCCTGCTGCACGAGTATACGGAAGAGTATCCTGATCTGGTACGCGTGGATAGCATCGGCAAGAGCCACGAGGGGCGCGACATCTGGCTGGCTACAGTTACCAACTTCGAGAGCGGCAAGGCAGAGGAAAAGCCCGCCGTCTGGGTCGACGGCAACATCCATGCCTCCGAAGTCGCCACCTCCGTAGCCTGTATGTACCACCTGCACACGCTTGTCACCGGCTACGGCGAGGAGGAACCGGTGACGCGGGCTCTCGATACGCGCACCTTCTACATTTGCCCGCGCATCAACCCGGATGGGGCTGAGTGGGCGCTAGCCGACCGGCCGAAGATCGTCCGCTCTAGCACGCGCCCCTACCCCTACGACGAGCAACCGGTGGAAGGGCTGCTTGCCTCCGAAGATCTGGACGGCGATGGACGTATTCTGACGATGCGCATCCCGGACGACAACGGCGCCTGGAAGGTGCACCCTGAGGAACCACGGCTGATGGTGCGCCGGGAGCCGGCGGAAACGGGCGGCGACTGCTATCGGCTGCTGCCGGAGGGACGCGTGCTGAACTATGACGGACATACAGTTGAGGTCGTGCCGCCGGTGGAGGGGCTCGACCTGAACCGCAACTTCCCGGCCTCCTGGCGCCAGGAAGTGGAGCAGAAAGGTGCCGGCCCCTACCCAACCTCGGAGCCGGAAGTGCGCGCCGTGGTCGACTTCGTCAGCACCCATAACAATATCTGCGCCGCCGTCACCTTTCACACCTTCAGCGGCGTCCTCCTTCGCCCCTACAACGATAAGTCCGACGAGGCATTCCCGGCTCAAGATCTTTGGACCTATCATAAGCTGGGAGAAAAGGGGACGGAGATCACCGGCTACCCCAACATCTCCGTCTATCACGACTTTCGCTACCATCCGAAGCAGGTGATCACCGGCGGCTTCGATTGGGCCTACGATCATCTGGGCATGTTTTGGTGGGCTGTGGAGTTGTGGTCGCCGCAGCGACAGGCAGGGATCGAAGAGTACAAATACATTGATTGGTTCCGCGAGCATCCGGTCGAGGATGATTTGACCCTACTCTCCTGGAACGACGAGAAGCTGGACGGCACGGGCTTCGTCGACTGGTATGCCTACGATCATCCAGAGCTCGGCCCGGTGGAGCTGGGCGGCTGGGACTGGATGCACTCATGGACAAACCCGCCGGCCCAGTTCCTGGAGGCGGAAGTCGCGCCCTTCCCGGAGTGGCTTATCTGGCAGGCGCTCATCGCTCCTCACCTCGTCATCCGCGACGCCAGCGTCACGCCCTTAGGAGAAGGAAGCTACAGGGTAACATTCGTCGTGGACAATGCCGGCTGGCTGCCGACCTACGTCACAAAGAAGGCGCTGGAGAAGAAGGCCGTGCGCGGCGTGATCTGCGAGATCGAACTCCCGGACGGGGCGATGCTGGAAGTGGGCAAGGTACGGGATGAGTTCGATCAGCTGGAGGGACGCGCACACCAGAACGCCGTACCGAACCTGCTGGGGCAGTCGACGAAAGATCGGCTCAAGGTGGAGTGGGTTGTGCGGGCCCCAGATGGCGGTGAGGTGCAGCTGATCGCGCGCCACGAGCGAGCCGGCGTGGTGCAGGTGTCGCTCCCCCTAGAGCCGCGCTCCTGAGGGTTCCGCCGCCGATCAGGGGGTCAGCACCTCTTCTGAAAAGCGGCTGACGCGCCCCCGCTTGTCCAGCGCGGCGACGCTGATGCCGTAGGAGGTGGTTGCGTCCATACCGGTAATGGCTACGTTCCCCGCCTCCTCGGCGCTGATGAAGCGCAAGATCGTCTCGTCGCTGCCCAGTCGGCGGAAGATAACGGCATAGCCGGCCGCTCGCCTGTCCGGCGTCCACGAGAGGAGAAAGTTTCCCTCTTCCGCCATGGGGGCGACGGCGGGCGCTGACGGCGGCGGCGGCGCGGCGGCCATCGTCGCCACGACGGCAATATTCAGGCGCACGACCTTCGCCAGGTAGTCATAGTCCAGGGTGTCCGCGGTATCCTCGATGGTATTCTGAGCATCGGCGTCCTCCTCCGACTCGGTGAGGCGCACAGCGGGCACGCCAACCTCCACAAATGCCTGCTGGTCGCCGAAGCGACCGGGGCGATCGACGGTGCCAATGACATTCACCGGAAAAAGAGGGGTGTAGAGCTCGCCGATGAAGTCGAAGTAGCGGGCGAGCTGGCTGTGCAGGGAGTGCTCCGGTCCGGCGGCGAAGAGGCGCACCTCCTGGGCGATACCGCCGTGGCCGCCGACGGTGTCGTTGTTGATCACCGCGTCGAGAATCCAACCGTCGAGCATAATGTCGCGCGCGTAGTTTTTGGCGCCAAAGTTGCCCTGCTCGTGGGCGGCGAGGGCCACAAAGACGATCGTCTGCCGCCACTCGCGCGCGCTCAGAAGGCGCGCCATTTCCAGCAGCAGCGCCACTCCGGAAGCGTTGTTGTCGGCGCCCGGCGCACGCATCTCTGGATCCCCGACGTCGCGGGCAGCGGAGTCATAGTGGGCGATAAGCAAGATCACGCCCGGGTGGCTGTCGACACCGGGAAGGGTGGCGACGACATTCTGCTGCGGCGCGGTCGTCCCCTCGTAAAGAAAGGGGAAGTCGTGATAGGCAAGATCGAGACGCCCGTCGCCTACACGCTCGAACTCCTGGTAGATCCAGCGCCGCGCCGCGCCCACACCATAATCGTCGCGCGCCGTCGTACTCAGTGGGTGGCGCGTGCCAAAGTTTTCCAGCGTCTGCACGTAGGCGTAGAGGTTTTGCTTAGAAACGGCATCCATCAGGGCGAGAATATCTGGATCCATTGCCGGCGCCACGCCTGTGATCGGCGCCTGCCCGGCCTCGATCTCCTCATAGTCGATCGCTTCACTAAGCCCTTCCGGGCTCGACGGCGTGGGCAGTACTGGCTGTGGCGGCGGGCCTAGCAACGTGCAGCCGGCGCTCAACAGCACCACGGCGAGCAGCAGGCACAGCCGTCGCACCGTGGCAGCTCCTGGCAGCTTCATCACACTTTCAGTCAGACGGATCAAGAAGCTCTCTCGCACATCATCAGGTCGTCGATTTCTTCACTGCCGACTCTGCGCCATCTACCGCTGCCGGCTGCTTCTCTCCGGCCAGCTTGGCGGCGTCTTCGCCCGACTTCCCCAACACCGGCTCCAGGCTGGCGCGCGGCGACTGGCTAAAGAAGGCGCCCATAATATCGACCGGCACCGGAAAGATAGTCGTCGTATTTTGCTCGACGCCGATCTCCACGAGCGTCTGGAGGTAACGAAGAGTCATCGCCGCCGGCTCGGCGGCCATTTTGCGCGCCGCCTGAGAGAGCTGCTCCGCCGCCTGTAGCTCGCCCTGGGCGTGAATGATCTTCGCCCGCCGCTCGCGCTCCGCCTCCGCCTGCCGGGCCATCGCCCGCACCATCTGCGGGTTCAGCTCCACGTCCTTGACCTCCACAATCGAAACCTTGACCCCCCACGGCTCCGTCGCCTCGTCGATGATCTGCTGCAGCCGGTCGTTCACCGCTTCCCGATCCTGCAACAGCTGATCGAGATCCGATTGGCCGATCACGTTGCGCAGGCTCGTCTGGGCAATCTGCCACGTGGCCCGGTGATAGTCCTCGACCTGGACCACCGCCTCCACGGGATCGACGACGCGAAAGTAGACGACCGCGTTGACGCGTACTGTCACGTTGTCGGCACTGATTGCCTCCTGCGACGGCACGTCCATCGTCACCGTGCGCAGGTCGACCTTGATCATCTTGTCGATGACCGGGGCGATCAGAAAAAGTCCCGGGCCCTTGGCCCCTTGTACGCGCCCCAGCCGGAAAATGACGCCCCGCTCGTACTCCTGCACTACGCGCACCGCGGCCGCGATAATCACAATCGCCGCCACGCCCACACCGCATAAGAGCGGCACCACACCTGCCAACAGTTCAACCATTGCCACTACCTTCCCTTAGGTCAACTCTCTCTTCAACCGTGTATCGGCTTCATTTCGGGCCATTATACCCTAGAATTTAGGGTTCGTGAGCGGCCGTGGACGAGGGCTCGAAATTCTCAAAAAGCTCTCAACCCTCGTGCAGGCTGACGGCGCGCGGACGGCGCCTCAAGTAGACTCTGGCTGCCGGTTTTACGAGCTTTGGGGAGATAGGCGGCGAAAGCACTTGATCAAACCACGGTCTCTAATTTAAGATAGGGAATGTGCGGAAGCGTCTGTCGCTTCTCGTCCCGGGGGTGCCGGATAGACAACGGCTTTAAAACAATGGAGGCTCTCGATGGATATCAGCACGCGGCGCCTGTGGCGCACCCGCTTCTTCCTGGTTCCCCTGCTGCTGGCCCTCTTCTTCCTTCCCGCCGTCGTGCAGGCAACCGACGACACGCACACGGTGCGGCGCGGGGAGAACTTGAACGAGATCGCACAACGGTATGATGTCACGGTGAGGGAACTCCTCAGCGTCAATACAATTGCTAACCCGAACTGGATCTACCCCGGGCAGGTCCTGGTCATTCCGGAGCACAATGGCGGCGAAAACGAGGACGACCCAGACGAGAGTGGCGAGGAAGCGGCAACGGCTGGTGAAACATACGTCGTCCGCGCCGGGGATAGCCTCTTTAAAATCGCCAGGCGGTACGAGGTAACGCTTGCCGCGCTGCGCCAGGCGAACAACCTCTACCACACCAGCCTCATCTACCCGGGGCAGCAGCTGACAATACCGAACGCGGGCAGCGCCCCGGCTGCTGAGGGCGCGGCAGATAGCGGTCAGACTCCCCAGAGCAGCGCGCCGCCCAAACAGATTGTGGTCGATAAGTCGGACCAGCGGGCCTACGTCTACGAGAACGGCCAGTTACGCTGGACCTTTATCGTCTCCACCGGCATGCCGGGCAGCGAGACCTGGGAAGGAACCTTCCAGGTCCGCAGTAAAATCCCCAACGCTTATGCTTATCTCTGGGGGCTGCAGATGCCCTACTGGCTCGGCTTCTACCACACCGGCTACCTGGAAAACGGCTTCCACGCCCTGCCGATCATGTCTAATGGTGCGATCCTCTGGGAAGGGTACCTTGGCACCCCGGTCTCCTACGGCTGTGTCATTCTCAGCTATGCGGATGCGGAGACCCTCTATCATTGGGCCGCGATCGGCACGGAGGTCGTCGTCCGTCCCTGAACGGCGGTTAGAGGAGGAGAATCAGCGCTACGCCCGCAAAGGCGACGAGCGTTCCGGCGATGGCGCGCGTGCTGAGTGGGGTACGATAGACAAGATACTCCACCGGAATCAGAATCACCGGCGGCAGCGCCATCAACGTGGAGGCGATGCCCAGGCGCGCCATCTGGATCGCCACCAGGGAGAGCCAAACGCCGATAAAGGGACCGCTGACGGTGCCGGCGATGAGGGCGCGAAAGGCCTGGCGGTCTCCCCACAGGCGCACCGTCTCCCGCACCTGTCCCCGCGCCACGGTCAGCCCCCATAGGATCACCACGGCGATGAGCAGGCGGATTACCGTCGCTGATACCGGCGGGAAGTTGCCGACCAGCCCGTATTTCGCCTTAATCAGGTTGGCCGCCGGGCCGACCGCCCCGGCGCCGGCGGCGCGGAGGCCAAGTCCATACTGCCGATCGGTGACGTGGCGGGCGCCTGCGTCTCGGTCGGGGTCCGCGCCCGCTTTGCGCCGGGGCTCCGTTACGACCCAGGCAACCCCGGCAACGGCGAGTAAAATCCCGGCAAGCTCGACTGTGGCAATCCGCTCGCCAAAGAGGACAAAGCCAG
>JAWVYW010000181.1:0-7426 GCA_033722535.1 Promineifilaceae bacterium (SeqCode) | reverse complement strand
GAACAATAAAGTGGTTTAACCGGGCCCGCGGCTTTGGCTTCATCTCCCCCGACGAGGGGGGTGAGGATCTCTTTGTCCACTGCACCGACGTCGCCGGCGAGCTGGCGACAGAGCTGGAGGAAGGGGATCGCGTGCTCTTCGCGGTCGAAGCGCGGGAAAAGGGGCCGGCCGCCGTGGCCGTGGCCCGCGACGAGAACGCACCCGCAGCCCCAGTTGGCAACGGGCACAGTACTTTCGCCGCCCTGGGCCTGAAGCCGGAGCTTCTGCGCGCCGTACGCCGGCAGGAATATACTGCGCCGACGCCGGTGCAGGTGAAGGCGATTCCCCATGTTCTGGCGGGAAGCGATCTCCTCGCCGCGGCACAGACCGGCACCGGCAAGACTGCCGCGTTTGCCCTGCCGATCCTGCAACAGCTGGGCGATAGCGCCGCGCCGCGGCAGAAGCGTGACCGCCAGCCGATCCGTGCGCTGGTCGTGGCGCCGACGCGTGAGCTGGCGATCCAGATCGCCGACAGCTTTACTGCCTACGGGGCCCATACCGGCCTGACCAACACCACCATTTACGGCGGTGTGAGCCAGAAACCGCAGGTGCGTGCCTTGCGTAGCGGTGTGGACATCGTCGTCGCCACCCCGGGGCGCCTGCTGGATCTGATGGGCCAGGGCCACGTCGACCTGGGACAGGTGGAGATCGTCGTCCTCGACGAGGCGGATCGCATGCTCGACATGGGGTTCATCCACGACATCCGGCGCATTATGCGCGCCATTCCGCAGGAGCGGCAGATGTTGCTCTTCTCGGCGACGATGCCGCGGGAGATCGTCGACCTGGCGCAGAGTTTGATGGAGGATCCGGCCCGGGTCCACGTGGCGCCGGAGGAGCCGACCGTCGATGCGATCGACCAGGGCGTCCTCTTCGTCTCGCGAAAGAAGAAGCAGGCGCTGCTGGAGCATGTGCTGGACGACAACGATCTGAGCCGCGTGCTCGTCTTTACGCGCACCAAGCGTGGGGCCAACCACGTGGTGCGTAAGCTGCAACGGGCCGGCATCAGCGCCGCGCCCATTCACGGCAACAAGTCTCAATCGGCGCGGCAGCGCGCGCTGGAACAGTTCCGCACAGGCGATACGCGCGTGCTGGTGGCGACAGACGTCGTCGCCCGCGGCATTGACGTAGAGGAAATCTCTCACGTTATCCAGTACGACCTGCCCAACGAGCCGGAGACCTACGTGCACCGCATCGGCCGCACGGGGCGGGCGGGCGCCGAGGGCATTGCCCTCGCTTTCTGCAGTGAAACGGAGCGGGACAACCTACGGGACATCGAGCGCCTGTTGGGCCGCCGCGTGCCCGTCATCGGCAGCCACCCCTATGCGGGATAAGGAACTGCTCCCAGGAGGGCTTCATTATAGCCAAACCCTGCATCCCGTGCTCGAGCCGCCGCATCGGGCTGGTCGGCGGCCTGTAGCTTGCCGAGGATGGTGCTCACATAGTTGCCAACCGTCTTGGGGCTGATCACGAGCTCCTCGGCGATCTGCGCGTTGCGATAGTCGCGGGCCAACAGGTTCAGGACCTCGCGCTCGCGTTCGGTCAGATCGGGAAAGGCATCAGGCAGTTGAGCCGGCCGCACCACGGCAAAGAAGTCCACCATCCGGGCCGCGAAAGCCGGGCTGAAAATCGCCTCGCCGTCGGCTACCGCCCGGATGGCGCGCAACACTTCATCCCGGCGCGCACCTTTGAGAATGTAACCCCGCGCCCCGGCTAGCATCGCGGCAAAGACTGAGCTGTCGTCGTCAAACATCGTCAGCATCAGGACGCGCACCTCCGGGTCAAAGTCCAGAATCCGGCCGGTGGCGCTGATACCATTGTCTTCCATCTGAATGTCCATCAGCACCACGTCCGGCGCGAGCCCGCGCCCGTCGTCGCTGATCGTTACGCACGGCTCCTCGTCCAGCAGGAGACGCACCTCACAGCGCCTGGCACGCGCGTGCCGCACCACATTGCTCAGCGCCTCCTGTACAATACAGTAGGCGGCTACCTCCACGGCCGCCGGCAGCGGTGGTAGGGCGGGCGGAACTGCTACCGCCATTTCCAGCTCGGCACGTAGTCTGCTCGCCCGACGCATTGTAAATCATTCCTGATTTTGCTATCCTTTCCCGGGCCAAGCTTCTCAGGGAGCGCCTTTGCAGGGCTGCTTGCTGGTTTCTGGGCCGGATCAGGGGGACACTCCCGCTGGTCAATCCACTCGTAGTAATTGGTTCAAAAGGAGAACTCTATGGCCGTACATGTGATACCTGCAGATGAAGGTAAAGCACTCATGCAGCGCTTCGTCGTCTACAAGTTGTCTGGCGAGGAGACCGAGGGCAACTTTGCTCTGGTCGAACACAATCTGGCTCCGCGCATGCTGGCGGCGCCGGTGCATACCCATCGTGACGAGGATGAGTACTCTTACGTTCTCGAGGGCGAAATCGGCGCGGAAATTGGCGGAGAAGTGGTGCGACTGCCGCCCGGAACGTTGATCAGCAAGCCGCGCGGCGTGCCCCACACCTTCTGGAATGCGGGCGATACCCCGGCCCGCCTGTTGGAGATCATCTCCCCCGCCGGCTTCGAGCGCTACTTTGAGGAGCTGTCCGATCTGCTCGCCGCGGGTATGCCTGCACCGCAGGATCTGGCAGCATTGGGCGAGAAATATGGCGTGACCTTTGATTTCAGCAGCCTGGAGCGTATCGTGCGGGAGCACCAAGTCATGCTACCGGGGATGGAACCACCCGCGGGCGGTCAGGGGTAACGGTCCTGGCAGCCTCAGCTGGATTGCGGAACCTTTTCTAACTAGTGCACGTCTATAGTATGCAGGGGCGCCTTGCGGCGCCTCCTGCCATCTTATCGCCCAAAAAAGAGGAGAAGGTAACGCCGTGAACAAAAAGATGTCGTTCCATTCCCTGTTTTTAGCCGCCCTCAGTATCGTTGCGCTGCTATTTCTTGCCGCATGCGCGCCGGGTCTGGTCGAACCGGCTGCCGAGCCAGGCGCCAGCGCCGAAGCGACTGCCGCACCCTCCCCGACCCCGCTCGACCCGGATGACCCTCTGGTGGAGGATAGCCGCTTCTATGCTGAGGAGATGGGCATCAGCCTGGAGGAGGCGGTGGAACGGATGAATATGCAGCAGGCGCTGAGCGAATCCAGGTTCGTGGAGGCAGTGATGGCAAATGAAGCCGACACCTTCGCCGGCTTCTGGATCCAGCACGAGCCGACCTATGCCTTTGTCGTCGCCCTGACGGAAGGTGGGGAGGAGACGATCCGCCCCTACGTTGAAGGTGAGCCCTTCGCCGATCTCGTCGAGGTGCGCACCCATCGCTACACCCACGCAGAGCTGGAAGCGGCGCAGCAGGAGACGATGGAGATCGTGCAGGCGCTGGGCGGCCTCTCCGCAGGCGCCGGGATCGACGTGCAGGAAAATCAGGTCTACCTGGAAGTCGCCAACCGGGAGCTGTTCCTGGAGGAAGTCGAGGCCGCCGGCCTGACGCTGCCGGAGCAGGTCGTCGTGCGCTCCTTTGCGCCGGATACGCCCCCAGAGCAGCTGCGCGGCGGCGTGGAAACCTACACCGGCCCCCAGGGGGAGACGATCTACTTCCCCATGCAAGGGGCAACCAACATCCACATGGAGGCGCTGATTATGGGCACGCTGGCGCTGGACGAGCAGGGCTGCCTGCGGGTCGCAGGGCCGGACGGCACGGACGGCGGCGACCTGATCATCTGGCATCAGGGTTTCAGCGTCGAGGTCGAGGGTGAGACGATCACGGTGCTCAACGATGAAGGCCTCCCCGTGGCCCGCGTCGGCGAGCCGTTCGAGGCCGGCGGCGGCAGCGGCGGCGCTGCGCCGGAGATACCGGGAATGCCGATCGAGGCGTGCCCGGGGCCGTACTGGATTCTGGGGTCGATTGAGCCGCTGGAGTAACCGCAGTTAGGCGGTAGCAGGCAGAGAGGTAAGCGTCGCGCCGGAAAGTCCGGCGCGACGCCTGTACGCGGTGTTGAGCTGAATGGTAGAGCTCTAGAGAGCTTCAGGAGCGCGTGCGGTAGGCGCGGCAACCGCCGCCCGCACCCCGGGCACGACTGCGCCGGCAAACAGCTCAAACTGCCCGACGACGTCATCGTCGGCAGGCCAGAAGTTGAAGGTGTCCACACGATAGTCCTGGTGCAGCCGGGCCAGCGTGTCGACCCAAAAATCGACCGGGCCCTCGATGGTGTCGTGGATCCGGCCGGCGCCGTCGCCGATGGTGCCCATCAGGTTGTAGCCGCGCCTGATCTCCGCCGGATCGCGACCGGCCTCGGTCGCCCCTTTGTCGATGTTCTCATTCACATAGGTCAGCTTTTCCGGCGGAACATAGCTGACGGAGACCCAGATACCGTCGGCCATGCGGCCGGTCAATTGCAGCATCTGCGGCCCGAGGGCGCCGACCCAGAGCGGAATGTTGCCCACTGGCGCCGGCCCCGGCCGGGCGCCGCTGACGCTATAGACGTCGCCGTGGTAGGAGAAGCTGCCGCCGGCGTTTCCCCACATCCCCCGTAAAATGTGCAGGCCATCGCGGAATGCCCGATACGCTTCGCCGGAGGAGCGCTCCGGGCCGCCGTAAGCTTTAATCCCTGACCAGTACGCGCCCGCCCCCACCCCCAGCAGTACGCGCCCGCCGCTGATGACGTCGAGTGTCGCCGCCTGCTTTGCCAGCATCGCCGGCGGGCGCAGCGGCAGGTTGGCGACGTTTGTACCGAGCTGCACCGACTTGGTGCGCATCGCCAGCGCCGTCAAGAAGGTCCAGGTGTCAAGAAAGTCCTTGTTATAAGGATGATCCATGACGGTAATCAAATCCAGCCCCAGGGCGTCGGCCCTCTCGGCATGGGCCAGCGTATCCGGAAAGCGGTCCCGGCCGGGGTGAATGCTAACACCGAACAGCAACGCGTTATCCATTCTCTGCCTCCTTTACCTGTGACATGAAAGCTACTGAGAACTTGCTGCTGCCAGTATGCCATGTTTTCCTGCGCGTGTAAACGGACGGGCGTCCGGTTATGCCCTGTCCAAAAGGACAGGCCGCGAGAAATTGCTTGCTATTGCCTTTTCTTTTCTGAATAATACCGTTAGCCGTAACGGGAACGATAGCGGTCGTGACCGAAGACCACGCCGCCATGGTATGAACGGCAATGGTGATCGGGGAGGCGCTACACATCGGTAAGAGCCGACGTAGAGCGGCTGCATCGCCGCTATCAGGAGGAATATGGACAGTAGCCGGCACAACAAAATTTCGGGAGAAGGCGTAGACGCCCCCGCCTCTGGCAATGTGAACGCGGAAGAAGGAATCGTCACCTTTCAGGAGCTCGACTGTGTAGCTCTAGAAAACAGCGCTCTCTCATTGCTGGTGACTCGCTCCGTGGGGCCGCGCATCATAAGCCTGCGACCGGTCGGGGGGCCGAATCTATTTGCCGAACTGCCGGACGTCACACTCCCCTACCCTGGCGAGGGCGTCTTCCACCTCTGGGGCGGTCATCGTCTCTGGCACGCGCCGGAAGCGAAACGGCGCACCTACATTCCCGACGACCGCCCGCCTACCATCGAGCAGGGGCCAGGCGAACTGCGTGTGACGGCGCCCACCGAGCCGGAGACGGGGCTTCAGAAAAAGCTACGCATCACGTTACCCGATGCCGGCGCCACCGTTGTCGTGGACCACACGCTGCACAACCGGGGTCTATGGCCGGTTAAGACGGCTCCATGGGCGATCACACAGCTCAGGCCCGGTGGCGTCGCCCTTCTGCCGCAGCCAATTGGCCCAGCCGACCCGGACGGCGTGCAGCCGAACCGGACGCTCGTGCTTTGGCCCTATACTGACATTCGTAGCCCTTTCATTCGCTGGGGGAATCGGCTCATCCTGATCCGGTCGACGCCCAAGACAGGCCCACTCAAGGTCGGCTTCGCCAACCCACGTGGCTGGCTTGCCTACTACTATCACGGGACCCTATTCGTGAAGCGAGCAGAGTACGACGACAGCGCCACCTACTTTGACCGTGGCAGCTCCAGCCAGTGCTACTGCAACCCCTCCTTTCTGGAACTAGAGACGCTGGGGCCAAAGACCGAACTGGCGCCGGGGGCCTCAGTCACGCACCGGGAAGTGTGGGAGGTCTACCGGCATTACGATCTTGATTTAGAGTTGATGGAAGCGGAGACGGAACCGATACTGGCGGAACTCGATCTTGACGCCACTCCTCCTTACCTGGAGGAGTAACTGACGGAGCAGCCCTCCCGGCGCGGCATTCACGCTGTCGACTTAACCCTCAAATAGCCGCTCCCCCCGATTGAGGCGCAGCGCGATAGAGTACGTCTGCTCCTGCGCGCGGACGGTGGGCGCGTGTGCGGCGAGGTAGCGGGCGGCGGCGACGAGGGCCACGGCTCCGGCCGCCGTACCCTTCCGGCGGGAAAATTGGCGGAAGGCGGCCTCCACGGCCTGGATAGTGTGAAAGTCCCGATCCTCGCGCAGCAGGAGGTGGCCGAGCTGGGCCAGCAGCCGCTCGGCGTCGCCGCCACCATCCCTGCCGTCACTACTGTGCAGGTACTGGGCGACCAGCGTGCCGGCTTCATTCACCTGCTGCTGGCGATCTAGCGCCTGGGCCAGCTCCGCCAGCAACGCCTCCGGCTCCTGCCCCTGCCCGTTGCGCCGGGGCAGACGCGCCGGCGGAATGTTGAGGAAGCGATCGAGGTAGGTGCTCATCGCCGCATCGAAGACGCCGCGCAGGATCTCCCACGACGGCGTGCGGCGCAGGCCCTGCTCCATGGCGTTGGCAAAGGTAAAGGTGTGGAGGGCGGTGTCCCAGTCACCGAACTCGTTGCTGGTGTGGAAACGGGCGATACGAAGCGCAGCCGCATAGCTGACGGCTGCCGCCACCTGTACCGGCGCCACGCCATCCTCCAGCGCAGACAGGAGTGCATCCACGCTCGCCGCCGGATCGTCCTCGAGCAGTGTTTCGGCGAGAGCCGCTTCCCCCTCCCACCCCTCGTCGGCGGTCCAATTTAGTTCTATTTCTGACAGTCGTGCAAAGGCCGCCTCCAGCAACGTCACGAGGTCCACCGGATGGCGCCAGGCGTTGCTCTCCTCGCGGCGGGTGGCGCGGGCGTAGCCGCGGACCAGGCTCGTCAGCGCCGGAGCGGCGTACTCCCACCCGGCAATATCTAAAGCCTCGAACGCCTTGTTGGTAAAGTCGGCGGGATGGCCGGTGTCGACGTAGCGGAAATCAGTCACCGCCGCAAAGAGCATATCTGCCATCTGCTCCGGCGTGGCCCCGGCCTCGATAGCTGTAACCACGCAGCGCTCCGCCCCTTCCTCGTCGCGGACGGCGATAAACTGGCGCAGCCAGCGCTTTAGCGTGGCTATGTCGTGCTCCTCGCCATCGGGCAGCGGG
>JAWVYW010000180.1:0-7446 GCA_033722535.1 Promineifilaceae bacterium (SeqCode) | reverse complement strand
GTCGCGGCATTCCTGCGCGACGAGATGGGGCTGGAGGCCGCAGAATATCACGCCGGGCTCAGCAGCGGGCGCCGCGAAACGATCCAGAGCGACTTTCTGGAGGGGCGGTTGCCGGTCGTTGCGGCGACGAACGCTTTTGGTCTGGGCATTGACCGCCCGGACGTGCGCATGGTAATCCACCACGCGCTGCCCGGCTCGCTCGCTGCCTACTATCAGGAGGCAGGTCGCGCCGGCCGGGATGGGCGCCCGGCGGAGGCCGTGCTGCTTTATGATTCCGACGACCGCCGGCTGCACGAGCATTTCATTCGCCAGAGCGATCTCACCGCGCAGGCGTTGAGCAGGCTCTATCAGCGCCTTCAGGAGGCATACAGCGAGGCCGGCGCGCCCGATCCCTTCCTGGTGGAGACGCCGGAGATCGGGCGCGAGGCGCACCTCTTCGACACCGTCGAGCCGGCGTTGGAGCGGCTAGAAGAAGCCGGTATGCTCCGTCAGGGGCTGACGCAGGGAAACCGGCGCGAAATCGTGCTGCTACCCTGGGATGAGGATGCCGTGGCGGCGGTGGCTGAGCGCCTGCGCGCCCACCGCGAGCGGCAGATGGCGCAGCTTCAGGAGATGCT
This sequence comes from Promineifilaceae bacterium (SeqCode), assembly GCA_033722535.1. Taxonomy (GTDB): domain Bacteria; phylum Chloroflexota; class Anaerolineae; order Promineifilales; family Promineifilaceae; genus JAAYYY01. The sequence continues at coordinate 6,829 of JAWVYW010000180.1, read as the reverse complement.
CGACTATGCCGAGAACCACCTCGACTGCCGGCGGGAGCTGCTGCTGGCCCACTTTGGCAGCAGCTTTGAGCCGCCGGAGGACGTCCGCGCCGACTGCTGCGATGTCTGCGCCGAGCGGCGGGAGGTTGCGGCGTTCGTAGCGGAGATAGAAGAGGACACAGCGGCGACGGAAGAGGAAGCAGCGGAAGAAGACGTGCCGCCAGCAGCCGAGCTGATCCTCGCCTGCACCCGCGCGTTCGACGGCCTGCGCACGGTGGCGCAAATGGTGGAGCTGCTACACGGCGACATGGAGGGCTACAGCCGCTTCCGCGATAGCGACTTTCACGGGCGGCTGGCGGGGCTGACGTCGGAGGCGATCACGGCGGAGATTGAGCGCCTCCTGGAGGAAGAGCGACTGGTGATTAACCAGATGGAGCGCCTGTCTGCCGGTTGAGAGCGCACGGCTCAGTGGTTGCTGACCCTTACACGCACCTCACGTAACGTTCTTACTGTCACGTCCATCAGCTACACGTCGCTCCTGGGACGGGAGTGACATACAACTCCTCAGCTAGTGACAATCGTCACTCCTGCTCCTGCCTCACTTTTGTCTATCCTTATTCTAAGGGCAGTGCTTTCTTCGCGGAGGCGGAGGGCAGCTGCCGGTCACTTTTTACGACCAGTAGGAGGCACCTGTGTTGAAACGGACCCTGATTCTCGTGTTTGTTCTGTTCATCGTGACGACCGTGATTATGATGCAGCGCCCGGAGACGACGTTCGCCGAGACCTGCGCCACTACGAATGAAGTTGTTGACCCTGCCCCTTTTCAATGGACATACGTCAGTAGCCCGGAGCCGCACTACATGGGCGTCCTCGAGTATGGAGAAGCAACCTTCAACATCAACGGCGAAACGCTCACCACGCGCGCTTACCGGCAGGAGGGAGGCGCCTACTCCATTCCCGGCCCGACACTTCATATGAAGCCGGGCAACAAGTACGTGTTGCACTTCCGCAACCTGCTGCCCTACCAGGCGCCGGCTGAGATTCACAACGACTTCAAAGATGCCAACATCACCAACGTGCACACGCACGGGCTCCACATCTCCGGCGAGTCGCCGGGTGATGACGTGACGCGGCTGTTCGAGGGCGGCTACGGGGGCGATTACGTATACGATATTCCCGCCGATCATATGGGCGGCACCTTCTGGTACCACGCTCACCACCACGGCTCGACCTTCCTACAGGTCTCGACGGGCGGCTTCGGCTTTATCATCGTCGACGATAGCAACGACCAGATTCCGACGAACGTCGCCGCCATGGTAGAGCGCCACATCCTGATCGGCTATCTCGATACTAACGCTGCCGGCACCGGGGGCGATGCGCTGGTATCGGGGACGCTCCCGGCTGGGTGGACCGTCAACGGCGCGCGCAACGGCGACCTGTGTGTCCCGCCCGACACGTGGCAGCACTGGCGGGTCCTGCTCGCCGATCGCGATGCGCGCACCAAAGACGTCAGCGTCGGGGCGAACTGTGAAGTGAAGCTACTGGCGCGCGATGGCGTGTGGCGCACCACGGCGCCCAAAGACATTCCCGATAACACCATCAATCTCACCGGCGCCTCGCGCGCCGACCTTGCCGTCCGCTGTAGCGGCAACTCCGAGATCCGCGTCGGCAACGAGACGGTCGCCAACGTGCTGATCAGCGGCACGTCTGATCCGGGTCCGCATCCCTACGCCGGCGACGGCGTCTCGACCTGGTCGGCAGCGCGCCCCTCCTACCTGCGCGACCTGCGCGGCGAGACGAACGTCCACTTCGAGAAGATCAACATGGGTGCGCGGACCGTCAACGGTAGCAAGTTCGACCCCAACACCCCCATCTTCAGGCTCAACGCCGATTCGGTGCAGGAGTGGTCGATCAAGGGCGCGGGCAATCACCCCTTCCACCTGCACGTCTATCATTTCCAGGCGCAGGACGGCTGTGGCGGCGACTTCGAAGCGGGAGAATATTACGACACAATGGCGGGCAACTGCGCCGTGCGCTTCGATCTCAACGCCGCCACCAGCACTCCCTACGCCGGAATGACGATCATGCATTGCCACATCCTCGAGCACGAGGACCAGGGGGCGATGACCTGGATGGACGTCATCGGCGGCATAGCGCCCCCGACCTTCCCCTCCGGCCTGGGCTACAGCGCCTACTATGCCCTCTCCGGCTCCCCGCCCGCCGCGCCAAGCAACCTCACCGCGACGGCAGTCGATAGCGGGACGATAGACCTCTCGTGGGTCGACAACGCGACCGACGAAAGCGGCTTTAACATTGAACGCTCTCTCGATGGGACGACCTTCACTGCACTCGCCACAGTAGGCGCCGACGAGGTCACCTACAGGGACAGTGGTCTTAACGCCGACACGACCTACTGGTATCGGGTCAACGCCGAGAACGACAGCGGCCCCTCTGCCTGGTCGAACACCGCCTCGGCGACAACGCCGGCGGCGAGTGACGGGAGTGGCACCGCGGTCACCGTCGGCTCGCTCTCGGTGACCGTCGTCAACGTCGGGCATGGTCACAAACGTGGGCAGGCGACGGTGGTCGTGGTCGATGACCTCGGGCAGCCGGTGGAAGGCGCGACGGTGACCGGAGACTTCAGCGGCAGCATCAACGAACAGAACGTCTCCGGCCCGCTTACCGATGCTACCGGCACAACTATCATCGAGACTCAGAGTACCGCGAAAGGGGGCGTTTCCGTCACCTTCTGCGTGACAAGCATTACCCACCCGTCGCTGACGAGCTGGGCCGGCGAGGTCTGTGCCTCCAGCTAAGCCGCTGATGATGTAGCGAAGAATCTCGCCGCACGATCTCTGCACCTCCGGGAGGCTCCCCGCCTCCCGGAGGTTGTGCAGTCTCACGACGCCTGCCGCCGTTCGGTTACGAGAACCGCTCTTACCCGCGACCGCCGGCAAGGAGCGCTGCCGCGGGGGAAAGGGCCAGCGTCCGCATGGCCCAGATGCCGACCAGCGGACCGAAGGCCAGGATGGCGAACGCCACCTGCCACCCCAGCGACCCCACCAGCACCGGTACGAGGCGAATGGAGACCAGCGTGAGCAGAAAGCCCATGCTCGTCTGCAACGTGAGTGCCGTACCGATGTAGTCGCGGGCGGAGAGCTCGCTGATAGCGGCGCTATACTGGGCGGAGTCGGCGACGATGGCGAAGCCCCAGAGCAGGGCGATGCCGCTCGCCAGGAGCGGGCGGGAAAAGAGGAAGCCGATCAGCAGAGCACACCCGCCGCTGATCAACAGGCTGACAATCGTCACCCGGCTACGCCCCCAGCGATCGGCGAGGTACCCCGCGAGGACGCTGCCTACACCGCCCACGGCGATGACGGCAAAGGTGACCAGCGCCGCGGCTGCCGCCGGCCCACCTAGAGCGTCGACGCCGGCGCTCTGGTAGGCGGCGAGGAGAAAGGCGGCGATCCACGTCCACATGGCGTACAGCTCCCACATATGCCCCAGGTAACCAAGGTTAGCCAGCCGGACGCTGCGGTTGCGCAGCGCCTCGCCGATGTAGCGCCAGCGGAAGGGGGCCGGCGCTGTGCGGTAGGGGCCAGAGTGGCCCGCCCACCAGACCAGGAGGGCGGCCAGCAGAGCCAGCACCGACGCGGCATAGAGCACGGGCCGCCAGGCCTCCACGCCGCCTGCAGCGCGCAGCAGGTGCGGCGAGGCGGAACCGACGGTCAGGGCGCCGACGAGGAGGCCGAGACCGAGGCCACGGTCCTCCTTCATCCACGTCGCCATTATCTTCATGCCGACGGGGTAGACGCCGGCGAGGGCGAAGCCGGTGAGGAAGCGCAGGATCAGCGCCGGGCCGAGCGCACCCACGGCGAGGGGAATGAGTGCGTTGGCGAGTGCCCCACCGGCGGCTGCGGCGGCAAAGACGAGCCGCGGCGGCCAGCGGTCGGCGACGTTAAGCAGGGCGCTAAGAAAGGCACCGGCGACAAAGCCGATCTGCACCGACATCGTCAGCCACGCCGCGCCGGCTGCGCTCAGCCGCCACGCCTCGACCAGCAGCGGCGCGACCGCTGACGCCGAGAACCAGAGGCTCATCGCCAGCAGCTCGGCCAGGGCCAGCAACAACACGGTACGCCACTTTTCGCTCATGAGCTCTCTTTCTCCCGAAGAAGTTGGCACGCTGTTATTGCGCGAAATTAACAGATTACCTGTACAGTATTGGCGGTGCCCTGATAGTACGCAAGGCAGAGAACCGGCACCGTGAGCGAGCATACGCTGCATGAAAATCTTTTACCACGACCAGTTCGTCCTCCCCCTGCCCGAAGGCCATCGCTTTCCGATGAGCAAGTACGCCTTACTGCGGCAGCGAATCGAGGCGGCGGAGCTGGTGGCAACGGAGGATATGCGCGTGCCGGCCGGCGCCACAGATGCCCAGATCCTGCGCGCGCACACGGTAGCGTACCTGGAAAAGGTGAAGAGGGGCAAGCTGACACGGCAGGAGGTGCGCCGCATCGGCTTCCCCTGGTCGCCAGAGCTGGTGGAGCGCTCACGGCGCAGTGTGGGCAGCACCATCGCCGCCGGGCGCTGGGCGCTGCGCGACGGGGTGGCGGTGAACCTTGCCGGCGGAACACACCACGCTGGGCCGGACTGGGGACAGGGCTTCTGCGTCTTCAATGACGCCGCCATCGCCGCCCGCGTCCTCCAGGCAGAAGGACGCGCACGCCGGGTGCTGGTGATCGATTGCGACGTCCACCAGGGCAACGGCACGGCAGCCATCGCCGCCGGCGATCCGACAATCTACACCTTCTCCATCCACGGCGAGAAAAACTTTCCCTTCCGTAAAGAACAGGGCGATCTCGACATTGGTCTGCCGGATGGTGCCGGGGATGTGGAATATCTGGAGGCGCTGGCGAATGGGCTACGCAGCGCCCTCGAGCGGGCGCGCGCCGACGTGGCGATCTACCTCGCCGGCGCCGATCCGTACCAAGAAGACCGCCTTGGCCGGCTGGCGCTGAGCAAGAAGGGGCTACTGGCGCGCGACGCGCTGGTGCTCAATGGCTGCCGCGCGATCGGGTTACCGGTGGCGGTGGTCATGGCAGGGGGCTACGCGCGGGACGTGCGGGATACGGTCGATATTCACTTTGGAACGGTGCGGCTGGCAGCGGAGAGGGCCGGGTGAAGTGCAGGAGGTGGTCCGCCGCTTCGTCGGGACGCCCGCGTCGTGCTTCTCGTTCCCGATCACCATCTCAGCGCGGAAGATGAAGCCACTGCGAACGGCCAGCAGGCTCAGGTACGCCAGCAGCCTGGCGCGTTCGCGGGCTCTGCCGAACACTCCGGAGCGGTCCGCGACGAGATCCCGGGCCAGACAGGTAGAGGATCGTCAATGGCAGCAAGGCGCGAAAGTGATTAGAATGAGCAGCGGGGACACGGACTGGCGACGAGTGAAGAGAACAGCCGGTGTGGGGAAAGGAAAGAGGCGAGAATCGGACCATGGTTAACTTTATCGGACGACAGGTTGACAGCTACCGCATAGATGCCCTCCTCGGCGAGGGGGGTATGGGCGCCGTCTATCGCGCGGAAGACGTCAACCTGCGCCGGACGGTGGCGCTCAAGCTGCTGCATGGCTATCTGGTGCGGCAGGAGAGCTTCCAGCAGCGCTTCCTGCAGGAGGCGCAGGCGGCGGCGCGCCTCGACCACCCGTCCATCGTGCGCATCCACGACTTTGGCCGGGAGCCCGACCTCCTCTTCCTGGTCATGGAGTTCATCGGCGGCGGCAGTCTCGGTAGCTACTTAAAGCAGCTCCAGGCGCGCGAACAGGTGGTGGAGCTGCGCGAGCTGCTCTACCTGCTGGCGCAGGTGGCCGATGCGCTGGCCTACGCCCACGACCAGGGGGTCGTCCACCGTGACATCAAGCCGGACAACATCCTGCTGAAGCGGCTCGAAGAGCCGGCGCGTGAGGGCGGGCCACCGCTGCGGGCAGTGGTCACCGACTTTGGCCTCGCCAAGCTGCTGGAGGGGGGCGTGCAGACCGCCAGCGGCGCCTTTTTGGGCACGCTCCCGTATATGGCGCCGGAGCACGTACTGGGCCAGGATCTCGACGGTCGCGCCGACCTCTACTCGCTGGGCGTGATCCTTTACCAGATGGCGACGGGCAAGTTGCCATTCGACATCGACAGCCCGACGACGGCGGTGCGCGTGCACATGCAGGAGACGCCGCCCCCACCCCGTTCGGTCAGGCCAGAGCTGCCGCAGCCGGTGGTCGACGTCATCGAGAAAGCGGTCGCCACAGATCCGGCGCAGCGCTACCAGAGTGGACGCGCGATGGCGATGGCACTTCGGGAGACGGCGGCGCAGCTGAGCGCGGAGGATGTGACGCAGTTCGCGCCGATGCAGACGGTGATGAGCCTGGTGACGGCGCTGGAAGCGGTGGAAGAGCAGGCGCCGACGCCGAAGCGGGTGGAGCCGCCAGGGGGCGTAGCAACCGGCAGCGATCAGCTGCTTATCGCTCGCCAGGGCATGACCCAACGGACCGATCCTCTGGTCAAACCGTCGCTGACACTGGGCCGCTCTGACGACAACGAGGTTGTCCTCGATAGCAGCCAGGTCTCGCGACGCCACGCGCGGCTCACGCGCACCGCCGACGGCTGGACGATCACCGATCTGGGCAGCACTAACGGCACGCGGCTGGAGGACAACAAGCTGCTGCCGGACGTTCCCGAGCGCTGGGAGCCGGGCGAGACGGTGACTCTCGGCCCCTTCTACCTCACCTGGCAACCGGGGGAAAACGAGCCGGCGTTGGCTGCCCCGGCGGCAGAGCGGCGCCCGCGGACCGCCGCCACGCGCCGTG
>JAWVYW010000179.1:0-7508 GCA_033722535.1 Promineifilaceae bacterium (SeqCode) | reverse complement strand
CTTTCGAGCGCCGCCCGCAGGGGCTCACTCCGTTTCGTCTTCGTCGTAGGGCTGCAGCGGCGGCCTGTCGCGGTCGGCGCGGGCACCGTAGAGGTCCTCGCCCATAGCGCCCATGGCGTACTTGTGCTGGTCGCTCTTGTCGTCTTCGGAGGGAACGTACTGGTCCGGTATCTCCGCGCCCGGTTCCCAGCCTTCCTCCCGCCACCCTTCTGCCTCCGCCTGGACGTCGATTGGGCCGTAGTCGTCCAGCACGGCGGCCGCGCGGCGGGCGGCTTCGTCGTCTTCGGCGGCGACGGCGAGCAACGTATAGCCTCGCCGCACTCCTTCTCTGTAGAAAACAGCCTCCTCTTCGGGGACGCCCGCTTCGGTCAGCGCGCCGAGCACGCCGCCGCTAAGGCCGCCCACGCCGGCGCCGATGGCCGCCGTCCAGAGGGGGCCGGCCACGAGAATCGGGCCGATGCCCGGAATGCTGAAGGCGGCGAGGCCGAACAGGAGGCCGGCAAGCCCGCCCAGCGCGCCGCCGGCGATGGCGCCGGTGGCTGTTGCAGAGCGTGGGCTCTCTTCGTCCGCCTCCTGCGCCTCCAGCACAACGCCCCCCTCCTCTTCGGGGTTAGGAGTGGCGAGGCTGATCTGATCCCGATCGAAGCCAGCGTCATGTAACGCTTCCACAGCCCGGTGGGCCGTGGGAATTCCATCGTAGAGGGCAACTATTGTCTGCGCCATCCTTTTTCCTCCAGGGATTTGACGGTAAACTGCACGGTACAGGGCAGATCATGCCCGGTAGACGTGCATCATAAGCATTAAGAACTGTACCAGCCGCCACCTGATCTTCCATGTATCGGGGTATAGATTGCGGATATAAGTGAAGATCGATCTTAGCGGCGGTACGCGAACCGAAGTCAGGAGAAGAAGATGATCGAACGGATACGCGAACTGGAGCGCGCGGCGCGCGCTCTGGAGCCGGATGCGGCGATACGGGAGGCGTGGCTGGGGGAAGTGAGCGCTTACGCGCGGGCTTTTCTCGATGCGCTACCAGAGGCGCCGGCCTATATGGCAACGGCCGGCAAAGGGGAAGGTCTGCTGACCTCGCCGCTAGCGGAAGAGGGTATTCCCCTGGAACAGGCGCTGGCCCTGCTGGGGCAGTATGTAGACCGGCCGGGGGTGAACCCCGCTTCCGGTCGCTTTCTCGGCTACATCCCCGGCGGCGGGCTCTTTCCCTCCGCCCTTGGCGACTTTCTGGCGGCAATCGCCAACCGCTACTCGGGTATCTTCTTTGCCTCCCCCGGCGCCGTACGCATGGAAAATATGCTGCTCGACTGGATGGCCGAAGTCGTCGGCTATCCCGCTGGCTACGGCGGCACCCTCACCTCGGGCGGCAGCATTGCCAACCTCGTCGGGATCGTCACCGCGCGCGACGTGCACGAGATCGAGGGCGAGCGGATCGGTTGCGCCGTCGTCTATCTAAGCGAACACACCCACCACTCGGTCGACAAGGCGCTGCGCATCGCTGGGCTGGGCGGTGTTATTCAGCGGCGGGTGCCGGTGGACGAGCGCTACCGGATGGATGCCGCGGCGCTGGCGGACCTCATCGCCCATGACCGTGAGGCCGGGCTGGAGCCGTGGCTGGTGGTCGCCTCCGCCGGCAGTACCAACACCGGTTCCGTCGATCCGCTGGAAGCGATAGCCACCATCGCCCACGACAACGGTCTCTGGCTGCACATCGACGGCGCTTACGGCGGTTTCTTTATCCTCTGTGACAGCGGGCGAGAGATCCTCCACGGTATGGAGCGCTCTGACTCGCTAGTCATGGATCCGCACAAGAGTCTCTTTCTACCCTATGGGACGGGAGCCGTACTGGTGCGTGAGGGGGAGCAGGTGCTGGAGACGCATCACTATCTCGCCGACTACATGCAGGACACGGTGCAGGCGATGGAGGAGCCGTCGCCGGCGGACTTTTCGCCGGAGCTCACGCGCCACTTTCGCGGTCTGCGCCTCTGGCTGCCGCTGAAGCTCTTCGGGGTCGCCCCGTTCCGCGCCGCGCTGGAGGAAAAGATCTTGCTCACCCGCTACTTCCATCGCCGCCTTGCCGAGCTGCCAGGTTTTGAGGTGGGGCCGGAGCCGGATCTTTCGGTTTTTGTCTATCGCTATCTGCCCCGGCACGGGGACCCCGATCGCTTTAATCGCCTCCTGATCGAGCGGCTGCAGCAGGAGGGACGCATCTTCGTCAGCTCGACCCAGGTGGCCGATCAGTTCGTTCTGCGGGCGGCCGTCCTTTCCTTCCGCACCCATCTGGACGACGTAGAAGAAGCGCTGGAGCGGCTGGTCGCGGCGGCGGGCCAGCTGGAGGAGACGCGCTGATCAGAGTAGCTCGTTCTGTAACGCAAGCGTCACCGCTTCTACGCGGCTGCTGACGTCGAGTTTTGAGAGGATGCTGCTGACGTGAAACTTGACTGTGGAGCGGCTGATCGTCAGCTCGCCGGCGATTTCTGGATTGGTCATCCCCTCGATCATCAAGGCCAAGACTTCCCGCTCCCGCTGCGTCAGATTGAACTCGGGCGGCTGCGGCTGGGAGACGGCGTGGAGGAGGGCTTGCGTCGCTTCGGGCGCGAACGTCGAGCGGCCGGCGGAGGCCGCGCGAATCGCCTCTGCCAGCTCGTCGGCGGCAACGTGTTTCAACAGATAACTGAGCGCACCGGCCTGTAGCGCCTCCTGCACCAGGCCTTCTTCGTGGTAGCTGGTGAGGACGATTACCGCGCTCTCGGGGCAGAGCCCGCGGATGGAGCGCGTGGCTGCGGCGCCGTCCATGCCCGGCATGACGAGATCCATCAGCACCACGTCGGGACACTCTTGCCGGCAGAGGCGCACCGCTTCCTCGCCGCTGCGCGCTTTAGCCACCAGTTCGAGATCGTCAAAGGCGGCCAGAAAGGTCGACAGGCCGCTACGCACTACGGCGTGATCGTCGACAATCATTACCTTGATTGCTCTGTCACCGCTCACTCGTTCCCCCTTACCGTTCGCCGTTTGCCTCCGGTTCCGGCTCTGCCCAGCGTACTGTAATGGTCGTTCCGGCGCCGGGTTCGCTTTCGATCGTCAGGATAGCGCCGATGCGCGCCGCCCGCTCGTTCATAATTGTTAACCCCAGTGAGCCGGGGCGCGTTGCGGCGTCCACGTCGAAGCCGCGCCCATTATCGCTGATCGTCAGCACGACGCCGTCGGCCTCGCAGTGCAGGTGAACCTCGGCCTCGCCGGCGGCAGCGTGTTTGACGATGTTGTTCAGCGACTCCTGGACGATGCGGTAGAGGGCGACCTGCACCTCTGGCGGAAGCGGGCGTGTACAGTCGAGGGCGAGGTTGATCGGCAGCCTCGCCCGTGCCCGGCTACCGCGGACGAGCTGGCGGATCAACTCCTCCAGCCCCGCCTCAGCCAGCGCGGCAGGGCGCAGTTCCAGGAGCAGAGTACGCATCTCGGCCGCCGCGTTTTGCGTCAATTCCTGCAGCTCCCCCAGGCGCTCCCGGGCGAGCGCCTCGTCCTTTTCCCACAGGCGAGGGATGACGCCGGCGATAAGATTCGCGGAGAACAGGGACTGGCTGACGGCGTCGTGCAGTTCCCTTGCCAGTCGCGTACGCTCTTCGGCCGCTGCCGCTTCCTGGGCGCGCTCGTATAGGCGCGCATTCTCCAGTGCAATGGCTGCTCCCGAGGCGAGTAAGGTCAGGATGCGTTGCTCGTCGGACCCGACGGTGCCCGCCTCTTGATCGGCGACGACGATGGCGCCCACTGCCTCTTCGCCCGCCATCAGCGGCGCAATGGCAAAAGAGCGCACCCCTGCCCGCTGCGCCAGTTCGCGGTGAATGGTAACGGCGGTGGCGGCGTCTTCCACTAGATAGGAGCGTCCATGGGACACGGCAAGACCGGCGACCGATCCTTCGCGGGGGAAGCGGTATCCGCGCAGCCCATTGTCGGCTTCGACGCCCGAGACGACGGCGATCTCCAGCTCGTCGCCGACGCAAAGATAAACGGCGCTCATTTCGGTCTGGGTGAGGCGCCGCGCCTCGTCGGCGATCATCTGCAGGACGCTATCGCGGTTCAGGCGGGCGGTGATTGCCTGCTGTACAGTGAAAAGCGTGTGGATCTCGTCGGCCCTGCGCTCCAGCGCCTCCTGTACGCGCCTGGCATGGACGCGGTCGGTCACATCGTTGATCACCAGCATCAGCCCGCCCTGTAAATGGGCCTCGGGCTGGTCGAAGAGGGGGATGCCCAGTATGTCCCAGTACGAGTCGGAGGCGCCGTCGCCAAAAGTATGCGCCCGCAGGGCAACCGTTTCGCCGGCGCGTACCTTATCGCGCAGCTCCAGATAGCGGCGCCTGATGATCCTTCGGTCGCCGCCTTCGAGCGCGCTCAGCAGGTCGTAGAGGTGTAGCCCCGTCCATGGCGAGCTCGCGTTCTGTCCTGCCTGATTTTCTCCGTGCGGCTGCTTTTCGCGCGGTGCACGGGAGAGAGGCTGGTCTTTGTCCCGGCACAGTCGATCCACAAAAGCTGCCCACGCACTGTTGTACCGGTAAAGGCGCAGGTCGTCATCGTAAATGGCGATCCCGCCCGGTATCTGTTCGAGAAGGTGTTCCGTTAACTGCAAGCAGTACTCCTAAACGGTCTCTACGTGCTCGGAGCCCGGCCCTGCAGGCGCCCGGCACAGTCCAGTGAACCTACCCCACGACGCAAGAGAGCCGAACCAGTGAAGAGATCTTAGCCCGAAACGAACAGTCGGTCGAATGAAGCGGAGGAAAGTATGGGTGAAAGTGGCAAACAGCATACAATGGGGCGATAACACCGGCGGATGCCGGAGCCTTTCGCTAGCGTTGGAACCTTCTCTGGCGGAAGAGGCACCATAGATGATTACTCTACCGAGTCGGGTACGATGACATTTGTAATTGGTCTCGATCTGGGAACGACAAGTTGTAAGGCGCTGGCGCTTGACGTGGAAGGTGCAGTGCTTGCACAGGCCTCGGCCGGTTATGAACTGCGGACCGGCGTTCTGGGCCAGGCGGTTCAGGAGCCGGAGAAGATCTGGACGGTGGTGCGCGGTGTGCTCCAGGAGCTGGGCGAGCAACTAGACCTACAGATGGCAGCGGGCCTGTGCCTCGGCGGCGCCATGCACAGCGTGCTACCGGTGGCCGCCGATGGGCGACCGCTGGCGCCGGCGATGACATGGGCCGACAGCCGCGCGGCGCCCCAGGCGGCTGCAATTCGGGCGCTGGCGGACGAGCAGTCGCTCTATGAACGGACCGGCTGCCCGGTGCAGTCGCCGTACCACCCGGCGCGCCTGCGCTGGTGGCGCATGAATGGGGCACCGCCGGAGACCGCCCTTTATGTCGGGTTGAAGGAGTGGGCACTACACCGGCTGAGTGGCGTTTGGGCCTACGATTGGACGATGGCCTCGACGAGCGGTTTGCTGGACATTAGAAGGCGCGAGTGGGACGAGGAGGCGCTGGGGCTGGGCCACGTCACGGCGAGTGAGCTGCCACCCCTGGTGGCACCTCACGAGCAGGTGGGGGTCGTGACCGCCGCGGCGGCGCGCGAAACTGGCCTGCCGCAGGGGCTCCCGGTCATTGCCGGCAGCCACGACGGTGGGTTGGCCAATCTGGGTGTCGGCGCGGATGAGCCGGGCGAGGTGGCGATCACCGTCGGCACCAGCGGCGCCATCCGCATGGTGGTCGACGTGCCGTGGCTCGACCGGCAGGCGCGCACCTGGTGCTATCTGATCGCCGATGGGTGGTGGCTGGCGGGAGGGGCGATCAACAATGGAGGGCTGGCGGCGCAGTGGGTACGCGAGCAGTTTTACCGCGAGGCTGGCGATCACTGGCGCGAGCGCATGGAGCGGCTTGTGGCGGAAGCCGCGTCCGTTCCCCCGGGCGCGGAAGGGGTGCTGATGCTGCCCTATCTGGCGGGGGAGCGTACGCCACACTGGGATGCGCAGGGACGGGCGACGCTGCATGGCCTCGACCTGCACCACTCGCGCGCCCACGTAGCTCGCGCCGTTCTGGAAGGGGTCGCCTTCTGTCTTCGGGACGTCTGGCTGGTGCTGGAGGAGGGGCTGCAGCTGCCGGGGGAGCGACGCCCATTGCGGATCTCCGGCGGTGTTACCGCTTCCGAGACGTGGGTTCAGATCATCGCCGACGTGTTAGGCCGGCCGCTGCTGACGATAAAAGAGGCGGACGCCTCGACCATCGGCGCGGCGCTGCTCGGGCAGTATGGGCTGGGGCTCATCGACGACCTGCGCCTACAGGCCAGAGATCGTTCTCTGGCCCGGTACGGGGAGGGCGCGGAGGGGAACAGCAACGGCATAGAAAGCAGCGGCAGGCTTTACGAACCGGCGCCAGAGCGTCATGCTCTCTACGCCGCCCGCCACGAGCTGTTCCAGGCGCTGTACCGGATGCTCGAAGGGGCGTGACGAGCGCAGGCTACAAAGCGTTACTCCCGCGCCGGCTGCTCTGAGGCCGCTTCCTTCTGACGGGCCTCTTGCTGTCCGTTGCTGCTCTCTGGTGTGCCGGCTCCGTGGACTTGTTTTTCCACACCGCGCTCGACAGAACGGGCCTGCTCCACGGAGCGAGCCTGCTCCTCATCGCCGCTCTGTGCCTCGCTGTAGCGCGCTGCGGCGGCGATAAAGGCGACGAAGAGGGGGTGCGGGCGGTTGGGCCGACTCTTGAACTCGGGGTGGAACTGGCTCCCGACCATAAAGGGATGGTCGCGCAGCTCGGCGATCTCCACCAGCCGCGCGTCGGGTGAGAGACCGCTGAAGACCATGCCGTGCTCCTCAAAGATCTGGCGGTAGCGGTTGTTGAACTCCCAGCGGTGGCGATGGCGCTCATCTACCTGATCGGTGCCATAGGCAGCAGCGGCGCGGCTGCCGGGCTGGAGCACGCAGGGATAGGTGCCAAGGCGCATGGTACCGCCCATATCGGCGAGATCGTGCTGGTCGGGCATCAGGCTGATCACCGGGATCGCCGTCGTTTCGTCAAACTCCGTACTGTTTGGCTCGTCGCTGTCGTAGATATCGCGTGCGAATTCGATGCACATCACCTGCATCCCGAGGCAAAGGCCGAGATAGGGCACCTGATTGTTCCGCGCCCAACGCGCGGCCTCAACCTTCCCTTCGACGCCACGGTAGCCGAAGCCGCCGGGGACGACGATTCCGTCGAGGTGCTCCATGACGTCCCAGCCGATCCCCTTGTCCAGGCTATCGGAGTGGATCCACTCAATTTCGACCTGGCGCTCGTTGGCGATGCCGGCGTGATAGAGGGCCTCACGGACACTCATGTAGGCATCATGCAGCTCCACATACTTGCCGACGATGCCGATGCGCACAGCGGGATAGGGCACCCGGAGCTTCTCGACCAGCGCCTCCCATGCGTGGAGATTGGGGGGCTGTACTTGGTCTTGAAGGCCCAGCCGCTCGACCACGAGGTCGGCAAGCCCCGTTGCTTCGAGCTCCAGCGGAATGTTGTAGAGAATGT
>JAWVYW010000178.1:0-7539 GCA_033722535.1 Promineifilaceae bacterium (SeqCode) | reverse complement strand
CCCGCCGCGCCCGCGCCGCCAGCCCCGATGCCCACATTTGCTTCTACGGCCTCTACGCCGGCCTCAACGCCCGCTATCTGCTGGGACAGGAGAGCCCTGGCGACAGCGCCAAAGGCACCGCTTCCAGCCGCCCGATCGCCGACAGCGTCATCGCCGGCGAGGTGGAGGCCCCGCTGGCGGCCCTGGCGCGCGCCCTGGCGGAAGGGCGCCCGCCGGAGGATGTGCCCGGCGTCTCAACCCGCGTAGAAAGCACGGCGGCGGCTGCCCCCGGTTACCTCGCCCGGCTCGACTTCCCCGTGCCCGACCGCCAGGGTCTGCCGTCGCTCGATAACTACGCGCGCTTCATGCACGAAGGGCGCGCCGTCCCCGCCGGTTACGTCGAGGCCAGCCGCGGCTGCCTCCACACCTGCCGCCACTGTCCGGTCGTCCCCGTCTACGGGGGCCGCTTCTTTGTCGCCCCCGTCGAGACAGTCATGGCCGACGTGCGCCAGCAGGTCGCCGCCGGCGCCTGCCACATCACCTTTGGCGATCCCGACTTTCTCAACGGCCCGGGCCACGCCCTGAAGGTAGCGCGCGCCCTGCACGCCGAATTTCCCGGCGTGACCTTCGATTTCACGACCAAGGTAGAGCATATCCTGGAGCGGGCGGAGCTCTTTCCGCAGTTTCGCCGCCTCGGTGCCGCCTTCGTCGTCTCCGCCTTCGAAGCGGTCGACGACGCGATTCTGGCCCACCTGCACAAGGGCCACACAGCCGCCGACATGGCGCGTGCGCTCGACATTTTGCGCGCCGCCGAGCTGCCGGTGCAGCCAACGTGGCTGCCCTTCACCCCCTGGACGACGCTCGACGGCTACATCGAGCTGCTCAGCTGGATTCGCGCCCGCGGCCTCATCCCCCACGTCCCGGCGGTGCAGCTCTCAATCCGCCTCCTTATCCCGCCCGGCAGCGCTCTTCTGGAAGAGCACGCCGCGGCCGGCTGGCTCGGCCCGCTCGACGCCGGGAACTTCTCCTACCGCTGGGAGCACCCCGACCCCCGGGTCGACGCGCTCCAGGCGCGCGTGGCAGCGCTCGCCGAGCGCGCCAGCGACGACAGCCCCTACACTACCTTCCGCGCCGTCGAACAGCTGGCCCACGAGGCCGCCGGCCGGGCCGCCCCCGTCTGGCAGCCCCCCGCCGACAGCGCCGGTCGCCTCGCCGTCCGCCCCCCGCGGCTGACCGAAGACTGGTTTTGCTGAGCGGAGCCCACCGCCGATCAGGTTGATCGGCTCGGGTAAGGAAGAATAGACCGCGCAAGCGCCAGGAGCGAAGATCATGCAGCAAGAGACGATCGAACGGCTACTGGAGGAGGCACAGACCATCGCCGTCGTCGGCATGACCTCCCGCCCCAGCCGCCCCGACCATTACGTGTCCGCCTATCTCAAAGACCAGGGCTATCGCATTATCCCGGTGAACCCTCACGAGGAGGAGGTGCTGGGCGAAAAAGCCTATCCCGACCTGCGCGCGGTGCCGGAGCCGGTAGACCTCGTGCTCCTTTTCCGCCGCCCGGAGCACGTCCCGCCCCATGTAGAGGAGGCGATCGACATCGGCGCCGACGCGGTCTGGATGCAGAGCGGCATCGTCAACCGCGACGCCGCCCGCCGCGCCCAGGAGGCGGGCCTCGACGTTGTGATGGACGCCTGTATGATGATCGAGCACCGGCGGCGCCACGCAGGGCGCTGGCGCTGACCTCGCTTCGTAGTGGCGACTTCAGTCGCTCTCCGTCCCGCGGGAGCGCTTAAAAACGCGACGCGAGAGGTTCGCTGTTGCCTCGCAACTCGTAACCCTATACCATTCCACCGACCATACCGTCCGCTCTCCCTGCTGGACCTTCACACCGACTGATAAGGAGTACCCCCTATGCGTTTCTCACGCGCGGCAGGCGTCTTGCTGCACCCGACCTCCTTCCCCAGCCCCTACGGCATCGGCGATCTGGGGCAGGCGGCCTATGACTTCGTCGACTTTCTCCACAATGCACGCCAGTCCCTGTGGCAGGTGCTCCCGCTGGGCCCCACCGGCTACGGCGACAGCCCCTACCAGAGCTTCTCCGCCTTCGCCGGCAACCCACTCCTGATCAGCCCCGACCGGCTGGTGGAGGAAGGCTACCTGCCGCCGTCGGCTGTCGCCGAGGTGCCAGACTTTCCGCGCCAGCGCGTCGACTTCGGCCCCGTCATCACCTACAAGCAGGCGCTGCTCGCGCAGGCTTTCGCCCACTTCAAAGCGGCGGGCACGGAGGCGCAGCGCGAGGCATTGGCAGCGTTTAAGGAGCGGGAAAAAAGCTGGCTCGACGATTTCGCCTTCTTCATGGCCCTCAAACAGCAGTTTGTCGAGCATGAAGGCGGCGTCTGGAACACGTGGCCCGAGGAGATCGCCCGCCGCACGCCGGAGGGGATGAAGAGGTGGCGCGAGAAGCTGAGCGAAGAGATCGCCTACCACAAATTCCTGCAGTTCCTCTTCTTTGAGCAGTGGCTGGCGCTCAAGCGCTACGCCAACGAACGCCGCATCCTCATTATCGGCGACGTCCCCATCTTCATCGCCTTCGACAGCGCCGACGTCTGGGCCAACCCGCACCTCTTCTATCTGGAGGACGATGGCTCCCCCTCCGTCGTCGCCGGCGTACCCCCGGACTACTTCAGCGAGACGGGCCAGCGCTGGGGCAACCCCCTCTACCGCTGGCAGCGCATGGCGGATAACAACTATGCGTGGTGGGGGCGGCGCATGCAGGCCGTCTTTCAGCAGGTGGACGTCGTCCGCATCGACCATTTCCGCGGCTTCGAGGCCTACTGGGAGATTCCCGCCAGCGAGCCGACCGCCGTCACCGGGCAGTGGGTGGAGGGACCGGGCGCGCCCTTCTTTAAGGCGCTGCGCGACCGGCTGGGTGACCTACCGATCATCGCCGAGGATCTGGGCATCATCACCCCCGAGGTCGAGGCGCTGCGCGATCGCTTCGACTTCCCCGGCATGAAGCTGCTGCAATTTGCCTTCGGCGGCGACCGCACCAGTGAATTTCTGCCCCACAACTTCGCCCCCAACAGCGTCGTCTACACCGGCACCCACGACAACGACACCACCTGGGGCTGGTACCGCTCCGCCTCCCGCAGCGAGCAGGATCACGTCCGCCGTTACCTGGCCCGCAGCGGCGACGACATCGTCTGGGACCTGATCCGCCTCGCGCTTAGCAGCGTCAGCGTCTATGCCGTGATTCCCCTGCAAGATCTGATGGATCTGGGGACCGAGGCGCGCATGAACTACCCCGGCCGGGAGAGCGGCAACTGGCAGTGGCGCTACACGCGCCCCATGCTCACCAACATCATCGCCTACCGCCTGCGCGAACTGACCGAACTCTACGGGCGCGCCCCGGAGGTGAGCGGCGAAGAGGTTTGGGAGACGGGCACGACGGAATGAGGGCGGCGTGAGCCGTGCGCCGCGCCATTTGCCCGCCGCGCATGCTCGCCTGGGATCTGGTTGGGGTCGTGCTTCTACCGGGGCGTCTTCTCACAGCAGGCGTGCCAATTTCGGCCCTACAGTCGGCGCAGATCCTTTGCCGGAGCTCAGGCGCGAATAGCCACAGCTCGTCCCGGCTGCCGCCGTCTGGCCCCTGCCACTGCGCGCGAGCCGCCACCGCTGCAGTCACCTGCCCCTCCTTCTCGTCTACCCGCTCCTGATCCCGCCGCTGCGCCGTATCCTGAGCATCGTCGTGCACGGGCTCATCATCTGACTTCGCGGCGGCGACAGGCCTTCGCCCCGCCCGCGTGTCCGTTTCGGCTCGCCCTGGCCCAAACAGCTGCGATCCTGCAATCCGCCGCTAGTGGCGCGGATGGCCGACCTCGAAGCCCCCGCCAGCTCACTGCACCGGCCGCGCCCCAACCGGCACATTCACCCAGAAGCGCTCCCCAATCTCCAGGTCCAGCAGTTGCAGCCGCTGCTCGCCCTCGACGGTTGCGTTGAAGAGCAGCCGCTGACCCTCCTCTAACCACAGCGGGTTAGCCGTGCCGACGCCCAGAAACTGCTTCTCGCCCCCCTCGGGCCGCATCACCCACACGCCGTCTTGCAGCGGATCGCCGCTGTTCGGTTCCAGCGCCAGCCATTCGCCGCCGGGATGCCAGAAGATACCCTGCGGCAGATTGGCGTCGGTGCCGATTGGCGTGTACCCGAGGAGCGGGTGGGCGTCCTGCTGCTCCAGGTCAAACATCCAGTAGCCGACCAGCTCCCGGTCGGCCGGCCACAGGCCGATGGCGGCGACCAGCACCCCGTCTGGAGAGGGCACGACATCAAAAGGCTCCAGTTCAAGGCCCGCCATGTCGCGCAGGTTCAGCGGCGTCACTTCTCCCTCGCGCCACACCGCCGCCCCTCGCTGCACGTTCTGTTCGAGATCGTCCAGCTGTTTAAAGAAGATTGCCCCGTCATCTGTTGGGGCCGGCTGGGCATAAATCGACACCTCCGGCGCCAGCACCTGCAACGCGCCGCTGGTGACGTCCAGCAGCGCCATCCGACCTGCTGTACCCTGACTCAGCCCCTCGGCCGGATCCGTCACCGTCAGCAGCGCCATCTCCTCCTCCAGCCACGGCATGTACCACGAGCCCAGCATGAGGCTATAGTCGATGGTCAGCGTGCGCGTGACCGCCGCGCCGCCGGTTATGAGGTCGAACAGGGTCAGCGACTGCTCGCCGGCCTCGCCCCGGAGCGCATAGGTCGCGCCCGGGTTGACGCTGAGTGGCCCGGGATGCTCGACCAGCAGGCGCGCCTCTCCCTCTTCGCCCACCTGCCACCACGCATCGCCCAGCCGGTAGACCAGGTGCGGCGGCGGGGCCACCGTCTCCAGCGCCGGCAGCGGCGCAAAGTTGTCGGTGCTCAGGCTCAGCCCCGCCCAGCGCAGAGCGCCATCGTCCGTGCGCGTCAGGAAGAGCAGCGCCTCCGCCTCGCCGGCCTGCCCCCAGCCGGTGCTGTAGACGACCGCCTCCAGCGGCTGCTCGCCCGTATAATACGCCTCGGGTGTTACCCCCGGCGGCAGCCGCTCTGCCACGTCCTCTGTTACAAACAGCGGCTCAACCGGCCGAAAGATGCCAAATGAAAGGTGACCGAGCACGTTCTGCGGGCTGTTCATGTACGCCGGCCGGCCCACGGAGTGGATCTCAAAAGCGAAGTTGCGGTCCATTAGCGGGCGCAGTGCCCGTCGAGCGGCATCGGCGTCGAGCGGGGAGATGCTGTATACCTCCTCCAGCTGAGCGACGAACGCCGCAACCGTCTCCAGTTCGTCAGGCGGCGGGGGCGTGGTCGTCGGCGGCTGCAGTATCTCGGGCAAGACGTCCACAGGCTCCTCAGGAAGGAGATCATCCTCCCCGGCGGCTGCCACTGTCGGCGAGGGCGCCGGCGTGCCGGTCGCGGCGGTGGTCGCCGTGGCCGTCGGTTGCGCCGTCTCCGTGGCCACAATAGCGGTGGGCGATGCCGGCAGCGGCAGACCAGCCGGGGCCGGCTGCTGCCGGCAGGCTATCGGGAAGGCCGCTGCGAACAGAATCAGCAGCCAGAAGTCAAGTCGAACAGATCGCGACATCGCGTATCTCCCTCAGGCGTTCGGAGACGTAAAAACCGCCATGATCTCAAGTGTACAGCGTGTGGCGTGCTTGCAAAGATGATATAGCTCATGGTCAGAAGATGATGAAGCTCATTTGAGGATGAGTGCAGCCTGGTGTATACAGCTTGGCAACTTCCGTTCGCAACACTATCCGTCAAGAAAATTGCTCGATGCTAAGCTGGTAAAAGAGAGACTTGTATATGAGGTCTTTACTGAACACGCACAAAGAAGATAACGAAGCAGAAGGAATTTCCGGCGTGGAACTGGGAGGGCATGTTTTCGATGCAGCCTCGCTCTCTCCCACGCTCCGCCGGCTGAATTGGCTCGTACCGCTTTCCTTATTGCTGCTCGTGATCGGGTATCAGCTGGGTCCAGCGCACTGGATTTATACCTCTCTGGGCTATCAATATCACATCGCTGCTGAGATTCTTGTCTTTGCCTCTGCCGGGCCGCTTCTCGCGTTTAGCGTTCTCTACCTCCTCCGGCGTTGGTTGGAGGAGCGCGATACGAGCGAGTGGCAGGCACAGTTGCTGAAGCTGAGCCGCGAGCACAGGCGACGCAGCCGGCAGCTTAACGACGATACGCTCCAGGTACTGTTTGCTGCCGGCGTCATGCTCGACACCCTCAAAGGAGCCCAGCCCTCCCTCGACGCCGAGTTGCTTGCCCGGGTCGAGGCGACGGAGAGCGCACTGCAGGCAGCCGTAGACGACTTGCGCTCCCATCTGCTCGATAGCTGACGTTTCAGAAGCCGTGCATTCTCCGGTGAAACGGCAGATTGTAGACTTCGACCAGGATGAACTCGGAGATTGGCGGGCCATCCTCGCCTGTGGGCACAGGCAGCACGTGCGCCACAATCCGCCTCTGGTCAGCCGCCCGTGGGTGCTCACGGAAGCGGGCCGCCGTCGCTTCCTGGGCTATACGCTCGATTGCAAGCGCTGCGCTGAAGAAGGCTCTGTGGCGGGTGGGCCAGCCGGCAGCGATCCCCACCGTCAGGCGTGAGCTTCGGCCACATCTATCGGCGCAACTTGATCTACGTCAAAGTGGCGCATCCACCCTCCTCTATAATCGAGCTGGACGATCACGAGCGTAGACCGGGCGGCTGGCCTTCATCCAGCCGACCCCCACTGCAAGAGGAAAAGCGACAGATGAACAGGCAGGCAAACATGCTCCTGACAGAGGAGCTGGTGTATGCGGCGCTGAAAGAGGTGGTCGACCCGGAGTTGGGCATCAACGTCGTCGACCTCGGCCTCATTTACAGCGTCCACGTCGAGGAGGCCCACATCGCCGTCGAGATGACGCTGACCACGCCCGCCTGC
Organism: Promineifilaceae bacterium (SeqCode); assembly: GCA_033722535.1. Lineage (GTDB taxonomy): Bacteria > Chloroflexota > Anaerolineae > Promineifilales > Promineifilaceae > JAAYYY01. The sequence goes on along the minus strand of JAWVYW010000178.1, from coordinate 618 downwards.
CCCCTGCACGCCAGCTTCAGGAACGCCATCGAAGCGACGCTGCGGCGCGTGTTTCCCGGCTTACAGAGTGTGGCGGTGGAGCTTGTCTGGACGCCCCCGTGGTCGCCGGCGATGATGACGGCGGATGGGCGCGCGGAGCTGGGACTAAGCTAAAAGGATGCAGCAACAGGCAGCACGGGCGCGCTTTCCCCTCATGGCCATCGCCGGCATCTCGCTGCTGGCTGCGCTCTGGGCCGGTCTCGTCCGTCTGGGTTGGCAGTGGCCCGGATCTGGCCTGCTGCCCGCCGGGCAACACGGCGCCTTCGTCGTCTCCGGTTTCCTCGGCACCCTCATCAGCCTTGAACGGGCCGTTGCCCTGCGGCAGAACCAGGCACACTCCCGGCCGGGAACGGCGCAGGCCTCCTATGACACCCGCCTCTACTACCTGGCGCCCCTCCTCGCCGGAGTGGGGAGCCTGGCCCTCCTGCTCGGTTTCCCGCCCGTGCTGGGGCGCGCTGCCATCACCCTCGGCTCGCTCGCGCTCTCCCTGCTCTTCGTCATTATCTACCGCCTCCAGCCCAACGTCGCCAATGGCACAATGGCCGGCGGCGCGGTGGCCTGGTTGGTCGGCAACCTTCT
>JAWVYW010000177.1:0-7619 GCA_033722535.1 Promineifilaceae bacterium (SeqCode) | reverse complement strand
TGGCTGCTCTTGGTACTCATCGGTTGATCGCGGGCGAGCACGAGGTGGTTCTGGCGTCGACGGAGGAGATACTGGCCCTGGAGCAAAAAATGCTGAGTAGCTGGTGCAAGGCCACGTGGCAACGCGGCCTTGTATTCCTGGCTACCGGGGCTTTCGACGATGCCATTCCCTTCCTAAAGAGGGCATTATCGTGGCGGATAGAAGCGGCGGTTCCGATCTGGTTAGCTACCTATCTGCCCTACTGCGGCGTTCTCCTGGCTCGGCAGGGCGGGCACGAGCGGGCGGTTGAACTCCTGGCGCTCGGACTGACCAGCCCCCACCGTCGCCTGCTAGAAATCGACCCGCTTCTCACGCGCACCCGCACCGAGCTGGAGGAGGTTCTGGGCGACGAACGCTACGCTGCTGCCTGGGAGCGGGGCAGGCGGTTGGATGTGCAGGCAACAGCGACGGAGGTGCTGGCGGAGCTCGAGTCGCTGAGCTGACGCGGCTGTGGTTTGCCGAAGATCCTTTCGCCAGCCATACGCTTTCCCTAAAGGCTGAAACCGGAGCCCTTACGTTTTCCCCTTCTGATTTCCCGATTTCCATCCCCCTTTCGACAGATTGTTCACGCTCTTTTCGACAGCTCGTTCACGGTGGGCGGCAACAATATAGACGCGTGCAGTCAGCGTGAAGTGAAGGGCAGGCCGACACAATGGTCTGCGATGCACTGTCTGCCCTCAGCTCGCGATTTGTGCCCGCGTGACAGCTTTTTAGTTTCTGGAGGTACTTATGTTGAAGAGAGTACGTGTTGTGATGCTCCTCGCGCTCCTGGCTCTGATTGTAGCCGGCTGCGCGACCACGCCGGGCGAACCGGAGGTCGTGCGCGAGACGGTAGAGGTCCCGGTTACCGTGGAGGTAGAGCGGGTAGAGACGGTGGTCGAAGAGGTGGAGGTGACGCGAGTGGTCGAGCGAGAAGTCGAGGTCACGCGCATCGTCACCCCTGAGGCAGCGGCGGCAGAGACAGTCGTCGACGTCAACCTGTTCGAGGTGACAGCCGAGGGGCTGGACTTCGTCGACGCGCCCGAGGAGATTCCCGCCGGCTGGACGACCTTCCGCTTGACCAATGAATCGAGCATGGCGCACTTCGCAATGGTGCAGCGGCTGCCGGAGGGAATGGGGATCGCTGATCAGCAGGCGGAGGTGGCCCCCCCGTTCCAGGAAGGAATGGACCTGCTAAACGAAGGTGAGGTGGAAGCCGCGATGGCTGCCTTTGGCGAGCTGCCGGAATGGTATGGCGAAGTGACGATCCTGGGCGGGCCCGGTCTGACCGCGGCGGGCGAAACCTCGCAGGCCACCGTCTACCTGGAGCCCGGGACCTATCTACTCGAGTGCTATGTCAAAACGGACGGCATCTTCCACTCCTACAGTCCGGCGGACGGCGTCTACGGCATGGTGCATGAGTTTACCGTCACCGAAGCGGTTTCGGATGCGCCTGAACCTACCGCCGACGTCGCGCTGACCATCTCCAGCGAGGGCGGCTTCGAGGTCGACGGGGAAATGCAGGCAGGCGATCAGACCATCGCCGTCTCCTTTGAGGACCAGATCGTCCACGAAAACTTCCTCGGCCACGACGTGCACCTGGTGCACCTCGACGAGGATGTCGATATGGAGAACTTGGCGACCTGGATGGACTGGACCCAGGCGACGGGCCTGGAGACGCCGGCCCCGGCGACCTTCCTCGGTGGGCTGCACGAGATGCCGGCGGGGGAGACAGGGTATTTCACGGTCGAGCTGGAGCCGGGCGACTACGCCCTGATTGCCGAGGTCCCGAATCCGGCGGGTAAGGGAATGCTGCATACGTTCACCGTACCGTAGGGAACCTCTAGCGAGCGCGCACAGTGCGTGAGAGGCTATCGGGCGCGAGACGTACGGCGCGAGGTCGAGGAAGTCTCGATCTCGCGCTCCAGTAACTGAATCGTAACCAGAAACGGATGAATCAACAGGAGGAAAGGCTCATGTTAGCAAATACGATGATCGAACAATTCGGGAATACCCTTCGCGGCACCGCGATTCTGCCCGGCGATCCCGCCTATGACGAGGCGCGCGCCGTGTGGAACGGTATGATCGACCGCCGGCCGGCCCTGATCGTCCGCTGCAACGGGGCAGCCGACGTGCGAGCGGCCGTCAACTTCGCCCGCGAACAGGATCTGCCTATCACCGTCAAAGCGGGCGGACACAACGTGGCGGGCAAAGCGGTGTGCGACGACGGCCTGGTCGTGGACCTGTCGCAGATGAATAGCGTGCAGGTCAATCCCGACACGCAGACGGCACGCGTGGCCGCCGGGGCCACCTGGGGCGACTTCGACAGCGAGGCGCAGTCCTTTGGACTCGCGACCACCGGCGGCGTCGATTCTCGTACAGGCGTTGCCGGTCTCACACTTGGCGGCGGCATCGGCTACCTGGCGCGCAAACACGGCCTCGCCATAGACAACCTGCTCGCCGTCGACATCGTCACGGCCGACGGCGAGCTGCGGCGGGCGAGCGAGAAGAGGAACGCGGATCTCTTCTGGGCGCTGCGTGGTGGGGGCGGCGGCGTCGGCGTCGTCACCTCCTTCGAATTTCAGCTCCACGAACTAGGCCCGGACGTGCTGGTGGCGCAGAACTACCTTCCCTTCGCGGATGCGCACAGCGCGCTCCAGTTCTACCGGGACCTCATGGCAGACGCCCCGGACGAGCTGGCCTGCTACGCAATGATCCTGCGTGTACCGCCGGTCGAGCCCTTCCCCGCAAAACGCCACGGCGAGATAACGGTTGCCCTCATCGCCTGCTACACCGGACCGATGGCTGACGGCGAGGGCGCGCTGGCTCCGATCCGCAGCTTCGGCGACCCTATTCTCAGCTTCGTGCAGCCCATGCCCTATACGGTGCTCCAGAGTAGTTTCGACGCTGGCACCCCGGACGGCGAGCGCTACTACTACAAATCGCAGTATTTCGCCGATCTCCAAGACGATGCGATCGACGCTATCGTGGACCAGATAGAACCGCTCCCCGGAGCGTACACAATTGTGGGCCTCGAACCGCTGGGAGGCGAAATTGCGCGGGTGGAGCCGACCGAAACGGTCTTTGCCAACCGGGATGCTGCCTTTAACTTCTCTATCTGGGCCGGATGGAGCGATCCGGGCGACGATGAACGGGTCATCGGCTGGACGCGCGCGATCCATGAGGCGCTCATGCCCTACAGCACCGGCGGCGCCTACCTGAACTATCTGGACCGGGATGATGAGCTGCGCCTGACCGACGCGTACCGGGATAACTACGAGCGGCTGGATCAGATAAGGAACGCCTGGGATCCGGAGGGGGTCTTTCAGAAGCGGTAGCACGATCGGCGGCGCCGGCAGCGCTGGCGCCGCTACAGCTGATGTCCGGAAGGATACTAACTTGGATGGAGCTACGGCAACCGTTAATGCTCCAGAATCTGGCTCAGAAACAGCCGCGTCCGCTGCTCCTTCGGATTGTGGAAGAACTGCTGCGGGGTGTTCGCCTCCACGATCAGCCCTTCGTCCATAAAGACGATGCGGTCGGCGACGCCGCGCGCGAAGCCCATCTCGTGGGTCACGACGACCATGGTGTAGCCGGCCTCGGCCAGGTCGCGCATCACGTCCAGCACCTCTTTGATCATCTCCGGGTCGAGGGCCGAGGTCGGCTCGTCGAAGAGCATAATCTTGGGCTCCATCGCCAACGCCCGGGCGATGGCTACGCGCTGCTGCTGCCCGCCGGAAAGCTGCCCCGGATATTTGTTCGCCTGCTCGGGAATACCCACGCGGGTCAGCCACTTCATCGCAACCTCCTCCGCGTGGTCGCGCGACCACTTGCGCACGTGAATCGGCGCAAGGGTCACGTTCTCCAGCACGGTGAGGTGAGGGAAGAGGTTGAACTGCTGGAAGACCATCCCCACCTCGCGCCGGATCTCGGCAATGTTGCGGATATCGTGGCTGAGCACAATACCATCAACGATAATATCTCCCTGCTGGTGCTCCTCGAGGCGGTTGATGGTGCGGATGAAGGTCGATTTTCCGGAGCCGGAAGGGCCGATGATGACGATCACTTCCCCGGCGCGAACTGTCATACTCACGCCGCGTAAGGCGTGAAAGTCACCGTACCACTTGTGGACTTCCTGGCAGACGATAACATCTTCCATCGTCACGGGCTTAACCGTTGTCGCTTCCATGAAACTCTCCTCCAGACAGTTCTGGTACGGGCCGGCCTACCGCTCGCCGACGCCGAGACGGCGCTCGAGGCGGCGGCTGTAACCAGCCATGATGGCACTGCCGATAAAGTAAATGATTGCGATAAAGACGTACGGCGTGCGCCGGACGCCGAGCCAGTCGGGCTGCGCCGAGATGAAATTCGCCGCACCCAGCAGGTCGACCAGCCCTACAATGGCTACCAACGTCGTGTCCTTAAAGAGACCGATAAACTGCCCCACAATCGCCGGGATGACGGCGCGCAGCGCCTGGGGCAGGATGATCAGCCGGTACTTCTTAAAGGTGCTCAGGCCGAGCGCGTCCGCGGCCTCATACTGTCCTTTGGGAATCGACTGCAGCCCACCGCGCACATTCTCCGCCAGGTAGGCGGCAGCAAAGAGGGCCACGGCGGCGAGCACGCGCCAGGTCGATATAATCTCGACGCCCGGCGGGAGAAAGATAGGGAAGATGATAACCGACATGAAGAGTACGGTAATCAACGGCACACCGCGCACCGTCTCGATGTAGATGGTGCTGAAGAGAGCGACGACATTCCCCTGGAAGTAACGCTGGAAAAAGTAGGCAAAGAGGGGGACCAGCAGCGGCCAGTAGGAATAGAGCTGCTCGAACGGCGTCCGCGCCGCTTCCAGATTTTCCGGGGTGCTTATCGCCAGACCCCAGATCGTGATGGCGCCCGCCAGCAGCCACGTAAGCCAGGCGGGAACGCCCCTGATATCGCTGCGCCGCCCTAACGCCAACAGCAACCCTAGTGGGAAAGAGGCCACGATGCCAAAGACGGCGATGACCAGTGTCAGTAAGAGTCCGCCCCACAGATCACCGGGATTCACGTACGGAAGCGCATCATTCCCGCGGAAACCGCGCAACAGAAAAAAGGTAACAAACGGCGTGAGCAGCCACAGGAACGTCAGCACCCTGCGCGCGGGATGTTTGCGGTACTCCTCGCGTGGGTATAGCACGGCACTGGGAATAGCGAGCACGAACAGCATGCCTAGAATTGCAAACAGGCGCCAGAACTCTGCCTGGGGATAGCGGAAGACCATCAGCAGGCTGATGTTGTCGAAGACGGCGCCCCAGTTCGCGCCGGGGTTGGCAAAGCCGTCGAGAATTGTCGACGCCAGCTCCGGGTTGGTCGTAAAGCTGGCGCGCAGAAACGCCCAGCTAATAAAGCCGGCGATCACGTCGGCGAGTAGCAGAGAAATGAGCAACGTGAGGAGCGTGTTGGCTATCGAGGTATACAGATTTTTCTTCAACCACCGGGTCACAACAGTGTGGCGGCGCAACACCTCACTCAGAACTGTCCATCCCAGTGTAGCGGCCCAGACAACCAGAATCGCAATTGTCGTCGCCGGATCATCGCCGAGGCGGCTGATTGTGTAGCTGGCAGTGATGTAAGCCAGCACGATCAACAGCGCCGTAAACCACCACGAGCGCAGAAGCTGGTCCTGAATAAAGTAGCGCGGGTTGAAGCGGTATTCGCTGTCAGCGCGAGCGCCGCGGACCACCGCACGAATGCTTTGCTGCAACGTTGCCATATTTACCTCTCTACAAGCGCGATCCGGCTATTGTACCAGTTCAGAAGCGCTGAAATAGCCAGACTGATGCTCAGGTAAAATGCCATCACCACCACAAAGACCTGAACGGCTCGGCCCGACTGGTTAAGAGTGGTAAAGGCTGTTGTCCATAGATCCGGGTAGCCGACGGCGATCGCCAGGCTGGAGTTCTTGGCCAGGTTGAGATACTGGCTGGTCATCGGCGGAATGATCACCCGCAGCGCCTGCGGGAGGACGATCAGGCGCAGCCGCTGCGATTCGTTAAGGCCCAGGGCGCGGGCAGCCTCGCTCTGCCCTTTGGCCACCGACTGAATGCCGGCGCGCACAATCTCGGCGATGAAGCCACCGGTATAGAGCACAAGACCGATCAGAATGGCGGCAAAGTTAGGCGAGAGACGAAGGCCGCCGACGAAGTTGAGCCCCTCGATGCGCGGAACGTCAAGCCGAACCGGCGCTTCCGGCACGCCAAGAATAACATGGCTTTCAGGCGCCTCCAGCACACCGCGCTCCGTGCCCAACGTGGTGCGGTCGGCGACCATGATCTCACACTCGCCCGTGGCGTACGCCTCTGTCAGCTGGTCCACGCGCGCCGACCTGTCGGCAACGGTAAAGGGAATACCGGCTGCGCTAAGGTTGGCCGCCAGATTGGGCAACGCCACGCCGTCGCGCAGGCCACAGATGGTGAAAGCTGCTTCATTCAGCGCTTCCTGGCTCAGTGCGCCGCTTGCCAGCGCCCGATCAACCTCTCCCAGACTGTCGACATCCAGCCGGCGGAGCATCACATCCTCTAGCTCGCCATAGTCACGTACGCGCAAAGCGCGCTCCACAAGAATGCCCTGACTATCAGCGGTGGCCGAGGTGACAAACCAGCCAACAAGGATGACGGCGAGGAAGGAGAAAAAGGCCCAGGCGCCACGATTGCTGGAACGCCCCGTCTTCTCTTCGCGCCGCCCCAGGATGACCCACAACACCTGCGCCTGAATAATGCCCAGAATGACAAAGGCCAGCCAGACAGGCCACGACGGCATGAAGGCGAACCAGGGCAGATTGATACCCCGGTTGCTGAGGAACACCGGCAGCCCGAACGGCTGGAACGCCTCCTGAATGTTGGGAAAGACGAGAATGACGCCGAAGAAGAGGAAGAACAGCTGCACCAGGAGCGGTGTATTGCGCATCAGGTCGACGTACCAGCGGGCGACGTTGTTCACCAGCCAGTTGTCAGAGAGGCGAGCGATACCCGCCATGGTGCCGAGGATAGTCGCCAGAATGATACCGATGACCGTAACTTTAATCGTATTGAGAACGCCGACGAGGAGCGCCCGCGCGTACGAGTCGCTCGGATCATACTCGATCGGCGTCTCGGCGATGTCGAAGGCGGCGTCCAGGCGGAGGAAGTCAAATGCGCAGCGCAGACTGCTCGATCCGTCACGGCAGAGGAACTGACTTTCGCCGAGGGTCAGCAGGTTCTGAGCGACGTTGTTCAGAAGCCAGAGGGCGGCGACGATGACAAAGACCATGAAGACAAGCTGGGCCAGCACGCCCAGGACGCGAATGTCGCGCCAGAAGGGTATCGAATCGCCGCTACGGTCGGGCCGCCGTTGTGGTTGCTCGGGCAGAGACGTCATGGCTGCAACCTCTTGTTTGTGAAGCTCACGCGTGAACCGACGCGAGCACTTTCCCTTTCACAACTGGTAACGCTGGAGACGGACGTGGGCCGCTGCGCCGCCCGACCCTGGTGAGCGGGCTGCGCAGCGGCATGGCAGCGCCGGGCTATCAGCCGGCGCTGCCGTGTTGCCATTCGCAGTTTAACGGAAAGGCGGCGAGT
>JAWVYW010000176.1:0-7663 GCA_033722535.1 Promineifilaceae bacterium (SeqCode) | reverse complement strand
CTGACTCGAGCACGACCAGAAAGAGGGGAAGCGCGATAGCCATGCCGGCGGCCCCTCCCGCCACCGTCGCGCCGATCCAGCGCCCGGCGCTGACGCCGACCTGCTGTAAAAACGGCGCCGAGCCTGCGGCTGCGCCCAGGCCAATCATTGCGCCGAAGAAGGCGCCCGCCGCGACGTACGCCGCGGCCTCGCCCAGCGCCGGTTCCAGCGCGTCCCCAAGCGACCACAGGCCGAAAAGGCCGGCCGCTGCTGCCAGGAACGTTGTCACGCCGACGGCGACCACCCACTGCCACACAATGGACCACCTGTTACCACTACTCTGTTCAATCATCTCTGCCTCCGAGCGTAAAGGGAAATCGACCAACGCTTTCACCTTACACACGGGCAGGTCCCACTGTCATGGGTCGCGAGTCCCGTTTAGCCGGGAAATTCTTGCCGTGGCGCCGCTAAGACCACGCCGTCTGCGGCCGCTCCTGTAACTCCCCGTCTACGTAGAGGTCGACGCGCTCATTATAGAACGCGAGCAGCCCCTTTATCCCGATAGACTCCGGGATCGGATCGCGGTAGCTCCAGACGAGGTCGTCATATCTGCGACCATTCACGGTGACGCTCCAGTAAGAGGCGGTCCCTTTATACGGGCAGCGGGTGAGCGTATCTGTGGGCGTCAGGGCAGACATCTCCACGTCCTCCTCTGCCAGGTAATAACGCGTGGGGAGGCCGGTTTCGAAGAGCAGGGACGGCCGCTCCGTCTCCGCCACCGTCACGCCGTCGACTTCCACCCGCACGTGGCGCGCGCTGGGCAACACGTCGACGCGCGTGTACGGATCGCGGGCGTGGACGAAGACCTCTTGCTCCTCCTCATACCAGTGGTCCATCTTATACCAGATGAAGGTGAGATAGTCGGCGAGCAGCGGCTGGTCATGATAGGCGTAGGCGGCCCGCTCTACCCGCCGGGCGTCTACCTCCAGATCCCAGAAGATTCGTTCGCCGGCCTGACCCACTTCCCTCAGCAACACCATGCGCACATCTTCCTTGGGAAAGAAGTAGGTGGGGTGTTTGTTGTGCTCCCAGACGCGGAGCGGTCGCTTGCTGTCGGCGACAAAGGCGTCGCCTACCTGAACGCGAACCCGGCGCTCACTCGCTTCGATGAGGCCGGTGCGCGCGATTGTGTTCTTTCCGATCGTCATTGATTCTTACCTCGCAGAGATAGAAGAGAAGCCGTCACGACGTCTGCACATTCTCCACCGGCTGGTGCTCGCCCTGCAACTGGCGCGGCAGGAGGAGCGCTGGCAAAAGGACGACGATGGCGAGCATGCCCCCGATCCAGTAGGGTACTGTGGGCCCAATCTCGAAGAGCAAGCCGCCGATAGCGGTGCTGATGATGGTCGCCAGGCTCACCGACGACTGATAGAAGCCGAGGACGCCGCCGCGCGTCTCGTCGTCCACCGTTTCTGTAGCCAGCGACTGTAGCGAGGGCATGAGCAACCCCTGACCAACCGCAAAGAGGAGGGAAGCTGCGGCGCCCAGCCAGGGGGAGGCAACGACGGCGAAGAGAAACAGAGCGCCGGCGCGAACGCCAGAGCCGACATAGACGAGGCCGATTTCGTGCCACCGCTGTAGCATCCGCTCCAGCAGCGCCATTTGGGTGAAAAGCTGACCGACGCCTACCGCAGCCAGCAGCAGGCCGACACCCAGATTAACCGCCTCGTCGTCATAGCCCTGGAAGAGGACGGCCTCGCCGTAGAGGGCGAAGGTCGACTGGATCAGGCCGAGGGCCGCCTGGCCCATGAAGGCGATGAAGAGGATGATCAGCAGCGGCGTGTTGGCAGTCACGTCGGCGAGCGCCAGACGCTTCCCCCGCGTGCGCCGCGCTGTCCGTTGTTCCTGCTCGACCGTCTCTTCCAGGAAGAGAACGGTCATGATGACGGCGACCACGGCCGCCCCGGCGGCAAGCAGGAAGGGGATACGCGGCCCAAAAGCGGCCGAGAGAACGCCGCCGAGGGCGGGGCCGATGATGAAGCCGAGGCCAAAGATGGCAAAGATGTAGCCCAGCGCGGCCGTCCGCTTTTCCCGCGGCGTAATATCGGTGATGTATGCCTGGGCGACGATGATGTTGCCCCCGGTCACGCCGTCGACGACACGGGCGACGAAGAGCATCCACGCGCTGCCCGCCAGAGCCAGCACCACAAAGCTCGCCGCCGTGCCGAGCTGGCTCAGAATCAGGATCGGCAGGCGCCCATACTGGTCCGAGAGGCGCCCGAGAAAGGGACCGGCGAAGAATTGCGCCGCAAAGAAGCTAGAAATGAGGATCGCGATGACCGCCGGCGAAAGGTCGAACTCCCGCTGAGCGAAGAGGGGCAGAATAGGCAGCACCATGGCGGCGCCCGCCATCTGCACGAAGACGATGACCAGGATGGTGATCAGGCGGCGGTCGAGGTTCAGTCGCTTCATAGGGCGGAGCTTATCCGACAATGGGAGTCAGGGCTATTCCCGCGCTGTTTTATTTATAGAATTCCGACTCAGGAGTGTCTGGTATACTCCCGGTATGAGTACTGACCTCGTTGAGACGACAGGGCGCGGCGCCTTTGTCCGCGCTCTCACGCGCCTCTACCTGGAGGATCCGTGTGGCCTGTTGCCCAACGCTCTCTGGAAGACGGTACAACAGGCGGCGACTTGCCAGACGTGGGCCCGTTGGGAGGAAGAGGGCGTGTGTGAGTTGCAGATGTGGCAGTCTCGGCGTCTCTTTCTCTTCTGGCAGCGCGTCCCTCGCCCGGAGAACCTGCTGCCACTGCTGGACGAGCTCGACCTTGTACTGCTTCATGCGGACTATCTCGCTTCGCCGGCGGTGCATGCATCTGTCGAGCACTTGTTTGACGCTCGCCAGGACTTCTTTCGCCTCCTTCACCGCCACAACTCCCTGCCGGATGCGCCACTCCCTGCTCCCTTTACGCTGGAGGTGGTCGCTCCGCGGCGGGAAGCGACAGAGATCGCCGCCTTCATCGGCCGCTGCTACGAAAACCTCCACCCGTCGCCGGAGACAGTCGACGCCTGGACGGCGCACCCTACGTTTGCCCCGGAACTATGGATCTGGCTCGTCCATAGACTCAGTGGTCGGCGCGCGGCGCTGGGCATCGCCGAGCTTGACGTCACGATTGGCGAAGGGTCCCTGGAGTGGATACAGGTGCTGCCGGAGTTCCGCGGCCGCGGGCTGGGCAGCGCGATGGTCGCGGCGCTGCTGAGGCGGCTGGCGGATCAGGCTGAGTTTACCACCGTCTCCGGGCAGGTAGACAACCGTACGCGGCCGGAGCTCCTTTATCGCCGATGCGGCTTTGTGGGCGACGACGTGTGGTGCGTGCTGCGGCGCGCCGTGTGACATGACAAAGATCATCTTGGCCTAAGGCGCTTCGCCACTGTTGGGTAGCTCCCGCTTGGGGTAGGGTGGGTTGGTAGCGGCCCTCACCCAGCCGCCGTAAGTGCAAACCAACCTAAGGGAGTGACCATGGACGAGACAGAAGTTGGAGGAGAACGCCTGCTCGACGGGCGTCTGCCGCGCCAACACGTCGGCGACGCCATGCTTGGCGCCGTCGACGGCATCATCACGACCTTTGCCATCATTGCCGGCGCGACGGGCGGTCGCTTTTCGGGAACGGTGATCGTCGTGCTGGCCTTCGCCAGCCTGCTCGCCGACGGCCTGAGCATGGGCGTGAGCAACTATCTGGGGAGCAAGAGCGATCGCCAGCTTCGAGAGACGCAGCGCGAGGAGGAGCTGGCGCGCATCAAGCAGCAGCCGGAGGCAGAGCGCGAGAGGCTGCGCCGGGAGTATCGCGAGAAAGGGCTTGAAGGGCGGCTTCTGGACGAAGTCGTAGAGACTCTCACCGGGGAGCGCGAGCGCTGGGCGCGGGAGATCGTACGTGTGGAGGAGGGGAAGGCAGAAGAGACCAGCATTGCCTGGTCCGGCGTCGCCACTGCGCTCGCCTTCATTGTCGCTGGCGCGGTGCCCATTTTGCCCTTCCTCTTTGTGAATGGCGTGGGGCAACGACCGGCAGCCGGCGCGGGCGGATGGGCGGGGCTACTGGACGCCGAACCGGTCTTTTACATCAGCGCCGCCGTCGCCGCCGTCACCTTCTTTGGCGTCGGCGCCATCAAGGGGCGCGTCGTAGGCCAATCGTGGTGGCGCGCCGGTCTGGAAACGCTCGCCGCGGGAGGCACCACCGCCGTCGTCGCTTACCTCGTCGGCTATTTCCTGCGCCAGGCCATCGGCGCATCTGGGGTCCTATGACAGCGGTTTGTGCCGCTACCTGAGCGCGCACTACTCCTCCGGCAGGGTCGCATCCTGCAGGCTCGCCGCCTGCTCTAGCTGGCCCTCCAGGACCCTCGCTCCGGTGAAGTCGGCGCCGTCGAGCAGCGCGTTGGTAAAGTCAATTTCGATCTCCAGGTCGACTTGGCGGAAGTCGGCGGCGCGCAGATCGGCGCCGGCGAAGCTCACCTCCGCCATGTCGATGGCCCGCAGGTCAGCGCGGATGAGCCGGGTGTTGCGAAAGCGCACCTGAACGATAGTCGCGTCACGGAAGATGGCGCCAATGAGGTCGGCGCCGTGGAAGTCGATGCCCGCCAGGAACGCCTCAGAAAAATCAACCCCATTAAAGAGTGCTCCTTTGACTGTCACACTGTCCAGGCGGGTACCATCCAACCGGGCGGCGGTGAAGTCGACGAGCGTCAGATCGACGTGCTGGAATTGCGCGCCTCCGAGGTCCCTCCCGCTCAGATCCAGACCCTGTAGATCGCTGCCCTGAAAGTGTGCGCCTTGCAGGCGCGCCCCGGCGAGGTCGGCGTGCCGTAAACTCCGGTCGCCGAATCGAGCGTGGGATAGGACGGCGTTGCGAAAGCTGGCGCCGTCCAGCGTCGCCCTGCTGAAAATTGCGCCGTCGAGGTTCGCGCCGCCGAAGCGTGCGTCGCTGAGGTTCGCCTGGTTGAAGCGGGCGCGCATCAGTTGCGTCTCGGCAAAAGTGGCGCCGCTGAGATCGCTCTTCTCAAAGTCGGCTCCGTTGAGATTCAGACCGCTGAAGTCGAGCCCGCCCAGATCTCGCTGGTGGAGCGCGATCTGCCGTAGGTCAGCCTTGGCAAGCTCGGCTGCATGTGGCCCCTGCTCGGTGAGGATGGTGATCAGTCGTTCTGGCGTCACTTCGGGCATGGGATTCTCCTCCTCGTTGATCGACTGGAAAGGGAAGGCACTGCCCATTGTAGATGATTTCATGCTGCACCGCACCAGGCGAGATGTCAGGGTGTCAGGACTGTGAAGCGGGATACAATGAAACAGACCATGAGCGACGAATTCACCTACCGGGGCCAGGAGATCAGCTATCTTGGCTTCCTCGAGACGCAGCTCCGCGATATGCAGGGGGTTGCGACGCTGGCATACGAGCTGATCCAGAACGCGGACGACGTGCGCGGACCGGCGGGGGAGCCAGGAAGTAGCTGGATCGTATTCGACGTGCGCGAGGAGGCACTGGTCGTGGAGAGTGATGGTCTCTTCCGGCCGGAGGACTTCGAGCGCCTGCAGACGATCGCCGGTGGCGGCAAACGGGCGGAGGCGGGCACGACCGGCGCCTTCGGCCTCGGCTTCCTCGCCGTCTACCAGGTAACGGACGCGCCCGAGATCTTCTCCGCCGGTCGCCACTGGAGGATCCGCCCCCAGGCGCCTCCCGCAGAGCGGATCGAGGAGCGGCGGGCGGAGACGGTGGGCACGCGCCTGCACCTCCCGTGGGCCTTTAATCCGCAATCGGAGGTACGGCGCGCGCTGCGGCTGCCGGCGGTCGACGCCGACGCGCTGGACGAGCTGGCGCGGAGTATTGCGCAGGCGATGGAGCTCGCCGCTCTCTTCGTGCGCCAGTTGCAGCGGCTGGAGGTGTGGCGCAACGGGGAGACGGTGCGCCGGCTGACGCGTCGCGCCGAAGCGACGCCGGTGGGGCAGCGCCTCTATTTGCAAGACGAACGGGGAGAGCGCGCAACCTGGCTACTCCTGGAAGGGGCTTTCCCCGCCGCCGCGCTTGCGGACCAGTATCCGGGGCAAATCGAAGCGGGACGCAGCGCCCGCGTGCGGCTGGCGCTGCCGTTGGCTGTGCACCAGGGTACACGCGGGCGCCTCTTCGCCGGCCTGCCCACAGAGGTGAAAACACCGCTCCCCTTCCACGTCGAGGCCGACTTCTACCCCACCTCCGACCGCAGGCGCATTCACCTGGCCGGCGGCTATCAGGCGGCGTGGAACGAGGCGGCGCTGCGGGCGGCGGCCGCGCTGCTTGCCGAGCGGCTAGAGACGGTGCGGCGGCAGCTCGCTCCGCCCGACCTCTGGCACCTCCTGCGGCAATGCCGGGTGGCGCACGACCTCGCCGGCGAGGGCGATCTACCGACCATCTTCGGCGCCTTCTGGCAGGCGCTGCTCCCGCTTTTCGAGACGTTGCCCCTCCTCTACACCGTTCACGAGCGGTGGCGGCTTGCCGCCGAGGGGCGCGCGCCATCGCAGCTGCCACCAGAGCCGCTCCTGGCCCTGCTGGCGGCGCTGCAGATCCCGCTGGCCCACCCGGCGCTGGCTCCTTATTTTGAGATGATGCGTGCGCCGGAGGTTGGCGTGCCCCCGCTGACGGCAGAGGACGTCGTCGGAGCGCTGCTGCGGGAGGGGCTGGCGAGGGCCACGCCCCTGCACGAGGCGCCGCCCTTTCTGGCGGATGTGGAGGCGTTGCAACGCCTGTGGGCCCTCCTTGATGCGCTGACGGAGCCCTACCCGCTGCCCGAGGAGCGCGCGCGGGAGCGGGCGCTGTTGGGGCAGGTGGCCCTGCTGCTGACAGAGGGGATGGCCCTGGAGCGCCCGGGGCGCGTCTTTCGGGGCGATACCGAGGCGCGCGCTCTCTTTCCCGCCGTTGCCTGGGTCCACCCGTTAGTGCCGGAGCGGGCGTTCCCCGGCCGGCTGGTAGAGCCGTTCGGCGTCCGTCAGGCAGTCGATTGGCTGGCGGAGCAGCCGGTCGATCAACTGGAGGAGGCGTGGCGCATGGGCTGGTTGGACATACCTCGCCTTTTTCGCTGGTTTGAGTCCCACCAGATCGAGATCTTCGCCGAGGACCCGGCGCTGCAGAAGGCGATCCGGCGCCTGTCCCTCGTTCCCGTTGCCGGGGAGCTGCGCCCACTGGCAGAGCTGTACATTCCGGGCGGCTTTGACGATCCGCTCGGGGTGGCGGGCACGGTGCCCCTGGAAGCGGTGGGCGGGCGACGCCAGTTCCTGGAGGATCTAGGCGTGGGGGCGCTGAGTTTCGACCGCTATCTGCGCCGCGAGCTGCCGCGGGCGCTTGTCGAACATCCGGACCTCCCTTCCGATGCCCGTCACCGCCTGCTGCGGTTGCTGGCGCAGCGGCTGGGCGAGCTGCGGGACGACGAGGCGCTGCAGGAGCAGCTGGGCCGCCTGCCCCTGGTCCCCTCCTTGGACGGCGCCTTCCGGCCGGCGCGCGAGGTGTACGCGACGCGAGAGGCGCGGGTCTTGTTGGGGGAAAGCATCCATGTCGTCGAACCACCGCCGGACGAGGCGCGCGCTGCCCTCTACCGCTGGCTCGGCGTACGCGCGGCGCCCACGCCCGCCGACCTCCTCCAGCGCCTGGTACAGCTTGGGCAGGAGGCG
>JAWVYW010000175.1:0-7730 GCA_033722535.1 Promineifilaceae bacterium (SeqCode) | reverse complement strand
GAAACGGCACAAGCTGCGCCGCCAGCCGCCGCGCCCGAAGAGACAGCAGCGGAGCCCCCGGCACCAGAGCCGAAAGCGCCTCAGGAAGGGCCAACGGCGAGTGCGGCAGCGAGCGCCAGAGCGGAAGCGGATACTCCCCAGACCACCCAAAGCGAGGACGCACTCTCGCTGCAGGCGATCCGCGACCACTGGCCGGCGATGGTAAGCCAGGCGGGGAGACAGGATAAAAACCTTCCGGCGCTGATCAATATGTCGAAGCCGTTGGCCATAGAGGGCAATACACTGATCCTCGGCTTCGACTACCCGATGTTGAAGGAGAAGTTTGAGGATAAAGTGGAAGCACGGACGCTGGTCGCTGAGATCCTGAGCGATCTGCTCGGGAGCAAATGTGTAGTCCGCGCCGTCGTGACCCGCCACTATACCCCACCTCCCTCCCCCCCGGGCGCCACGGCCGAGCCGGCCGAAACGGCTGAGTCGGTTGACTCAGTGGAAGAAGCTTTTCACACGCTGGCCGACGAATTAGGCGGCCGCATACAGAGCCGTTAATCTTTTTAGAGTAGACAGCAAATAGCTACGAAGGAGTTATTCCATGGCAAAGCGACCGTATGGACGAGGCCCTAAGCGCAAGAAGGGGCCGAGCCCCAATGATCTGATGGCCCAGGTGCAGCAGATGCAGCAGGAGATGGCTGCCCAGCAGGAGGCGCTGGCCGAAGAGACGGTCAGCGTCACCGCCGCTGGTGGCGTCGTCACCGTGGAGATCACGGGCCAGCAGCGTGTAAAGTCGATCACCATCGATCCCGAGGTCGTCGATCCCGAAGACGTCGAAATGCTCCAGGATATGCTGGTGGCAGCCGTGAATGCGGCGATCGAGCAGTCTCAGGCGATGGCGGCGGAGAAGATGGAAGACGTGACCGGCGGGATGGACATCAACAATCTGCTCGGCGGGATGGGGCTCTAAGCCGTGGCCTCGAACGCACTTCCCCGGCCGGTACAGCGGCTGATCGACGAGTTTGCGCGCCTCCCCGGAATCGGTCCTAAATCGGCGGCGCGGCTGACCTTCTACCTGCTGCGTTCTGCGAATGAACAGGCGCTCGATCTCGCCGGAGCCCTGGAGGAGCTGAAGGAAAGTACCACCCTCTGTTCTATCTGCTTCAACATTACGGAGCAGGATCCCTGTGCCATCTGCGCTGCCGAAGAGCGAGAACGGGGATTGCTGTGTATTGTGGAGGAGCCACTGGATGTGGTAGCCCTGGAGCGTTCCCGCGCCTACAAGGGTCTTTACCACGTCCTGCACGGCGCGATCTCGCCGGTAGAGGGAATCGGTCCGGAAGACCTGAAGATCGAGGAGCTGATCCGCAGGCTGGACGAGGGAGAGTTCCAGGAAGTCATCATCGCCACCAACGCCACTCTGGAAGGGGATGCCACGACCCTCTACCTCCAGCGGCGCCTGAGCGATCGCGAGGGAATGCGGCTCTCACGCCTGGCGCGCGGTCTCTCCGTGGGCGGCGATCTGGAATATACAGACGAAATTACGCTGACCCGCGCGCTGGAAGGACGACAGGCGCTTTAACGGGTGGGCGCGCGGCTGCTCTTTGCCTTCGCCGTCAGCGCCCTTCTCGGCGCGTTGGGCTACCGGCGCCAGTCGCTCAGCAGTTCAGGAGTCGCCGGCGCACTATTCGTCGGCACCCTGACTTTGGGCCTGGGGGGAGCGGCGTGGGGGGTGCTGCTCGGCATCTTCTTTTTCAGCTCCAGCCTCCTGTCGCATTACAAAGAAAAAGAAAAGGCGATGGTCGCGGATAAGTTTGCCAAGGGGCACCGGCGCGACTTCGGCCAGACGATGGCCAATGGCGGGCTCGGCTCGCTGGCGGCGGTGGGCGCAGCTCTGCTCCCCTCCCCGCTCTGGTTTCAGTTTTTCGTCGGCATCATGGCGACGGTAACTGCCGACACCTGGGCGACGGAGCTGGGTACGCTGAGCCGGCAGCCGCCCCGGCTGATCACCACCGGCCGCCGCGTCCCCGTGGGAACCTCCGGCGCCATCTCCCCTCTCGGCACCGCTATTTCCCTGCTGGGCGGGCTGGTTATCGGGCTCAGCGCCGGGCTGCTGGCGCGCGACCACCGGCTACGCCGCCTAGCGGTCATCGGCGCGGCGGCGGGGCTGGCGGGCTCTCTCTTCGATAGTCTGCTGGGGGCCACCGTGCAGCGCGTTTACTACTGCGATCGCTGCGGCAAAGAGACGGAGCGCCGCCGGCACCGCTGCGGCCACGAGAGCCGCCCATTGCGCGGCTGGTTCTGGCTGAACAACGATCTCGTCAACCTGCTCGCCTCCGCCGTGGGCGGCCTTTGTGCGGTGGCGCTGTGGGCGCTGCTGGCCTGCAGGCGTCAGGGCCGCTGAGCTCTCCGCCGACACCAGTTCTAAACTGGCAGCGCCTCAAGCGGTGTGCCGCTTTAGCGACGACTGCCTGTCAGAGCGACGAGAGCCCGTCCAGCGCCTGCTCCAGGTCGGCGATGAGATCGCCGGCATCTTCAATGCCCACCGACAGGCGCACCAACCCAGGATCGACCGCCAGCGGTGATTCGGCCACCGAAGCGTGCGTCATCGGCGCCGGCAGCTCGATCAGCGACTCCACACCGCCCAGCGACTCGGCGAGCGTAAAGAGCTGAGTCGCACGGGCCACCCCCCGCGCCGCCGCCTCACCACCCCGTGGGGTAAAAGCGACCATTCCCCCCGGCCCCACCATCTGCCGTGAGGCCAGTTCGTGCTGTGGATGGCTTTCCAGACCGGGATAAATGACGCTTTCCACCGCCGGGTGATCCTGCAGAAAGCGCGCGACGCGCAGCGCGTTGGCGCTGTGGCGCTCCATGCGCAGGGCCAGCGTCTTGATGCCGCGCAAAGTAAGAAAGCAGTCGAGGGGGCCGGGAACGGCGCCGACGGCGTTCTGCAAAAACTTGAGGCGCTCGTAGATCTCTTCGTCGTCGAGCACGATGGCGCCCCCCACTACGTCGGAGTGGCCGCCGATATACTTGGTGGTGCTGTGGACGACAAAATCTGCGCCCATCGGCAGGGGTTGTTGCAGCGCCGGAGAAGCAAAGGTGTTGTCGACGCCCAACCAGGCACCGGACGCCGCCACGACTTCGGCCACAGCGGCGATATCGGTCAGCCGCAGAAGCGGGTTGGTCGGCGTCTCCAGCCAGACGAGGCGCGTCTCGGGGCGCAGCGCCGCGGCCACGGCGTCTGTGTTGGCGGTATCGACGTAGTCGAACTGAAGCCCATAGGGCGCAAGGACCTTATCAAAAAGGCGGAAGGTGCCGCCGTAGACGTCATTACCCGACAGCACATGGTCGCCAGGCTGCAAGAGGCGCAGCAGCGTGTCGATGGCGGCCATGCCGGAGGCAAAGGCCAGCGCGTGCCGCCCCTGTTCCAATGCTGCCAGCGCCTCCTGCAGCGCACTCCGGGTGGGGTTATCGGTGCGCGAGTACTCGTACCCTTTATGGACGGCGATATCCTCCTGGGCGTAGGTCGACGTCTGGTAAATGGGTGTCATCACCGCCCCCGTCGTCGGATCAGGCTCTACCCCGGCGTGAACGGCGAGGGTTGCGAATTGGAGGCGGTCGCCCCGATTGTAGCTCTCAGTCATCTGTATCATCTCCTGGCAGAAATTCAGTATTTGCGAGAATGTCGAATACGGTGCATTTTAATCAGAGCGTGCCACTTTGACGAAGTAAGAAGCAGTTGCCGGACGGAGGAAGGAAGAGGTAATATGCAACCCATGAAAAAGAGTTTGCCGGCGCTCCGAGCGCCTCTGCGCCTGACCCTGCTGTTGCTCCTCATCGTACTGGGGCTCAGTCTCCCTGCTGTGGAGAGCGTTGTTGCCGAGGAAGAAGGCTCCCACCGCCTCTACCTGCCCGCTGTAAAGAGGGGTAAGATTGTAGAGCTCCGCGCCCTGTGGGTCACCCGCTTTGACTGGACTTCCTGGAGCCGACCCGCAGATCCGGCGGTCATCGACACCATCGTGGAAGATGCGGAAGCGGCCGGCTTTAATGCCATCTTCTTTCAGGTACGGGGGACGGGAGACGCATTTTACCGTCCTGGCCCTGAGCCGTGGGCGGCGCGGGTCAGTGGCGAAGCGCTCGGCGTACCTCCGCCCGACGACTGGGATCCGCTTGCGTACTTTATCTCCCGCGCCCACGAGCGGGGCCTGCAGCTACACTCCTACATTAACGTCTATCCCGTGTGGGATAACTGTGACAGCGCACCGCCGGAAGACGCATCCCCAACGCACCTGTACTATAAACTGCGGGACGCACACGGCGTCACGCGCGTTGTCGACGAGCCCGACGAGCGGTTAAACGGACTACAGTGGAACACCAACGGCGACGTCCACTGTAGCGACTACCAGCGGGCCACACCGGCCTCCATCTTCGTCGACAACCACCTGATGGAAGTGGCCACGTATCTCGTGAGCAACTACGATCTCGACGGTCTGCACCTCGACCACATCCGCTATGGCGGCGGCGGCACCAGTTGCGACCCGGTGAGCATGGTGCGCTGGGGCGGGCCGTGCTTCAGTGGTGCCTACGCCGACTGGCAGCGACAGCAGGTCAGTGGCACCGTCGCCCGCTTCTACGAAGAAGTCGTACCGTTAGGCTCCGATCTCATGCTCTCAGCCGCCGTATGGCCCATCTACCGCGACATCTGGGGCTGGGGCGTGAGCGGCGGCTACGATCGCTACTACCAGGACTCAAAAGGCTGGATGGAGGCAGGCACCATTCACGCCATCATGCCGATGATCTACCCCGCTTTCTACGAGGAGTGCATGGAGAAGCGAGAATGGTGGAGCCGCGAGCGCTGGCAGACGCTGGTCGCCGACTTCCAGATGGATAGCTATGGGCGTCTCGTCGTCCCCGGAATCGGCAGTGACACTTGCTCTTTTGAGGAGATCGAGGCGCGCATTCAGATGGCGCGGGAACTGGGAACCGGAGGGCACGCGCTTTTCTCTTACAGCGCCCTCGCGCGCCGCGACTACTTCGACGATCTCGCAGCCGGCCCTTACGCTCTTGTCGCCGAACCCCCTTCGCTGCCGCCTGACGCCGCGCCAGAATTGAGTTCGGACAAGTAGCGATCCAGCTATCGTGACAACAGCGCGACCGGTCGAGCAGCGTGCCGTAGAGGCTCGCCCTGAGAAGCAGGAGCTGGTGGAAGGCGGCCACAACGGGGGACGGAGCAGATGGCGCGTGACTGCGGGTATCGAGCAGGCCAAGCTCCTCATCCCCCTCGCTCTCTACCTCCTGCTGAGCGCTCTTTACCTCCTGACTGTGCCGGTCGGGGAGTCTCCTGACGAGCCGGGCCATCTGCAGTGTATCGAACAGGTCTCGCAGCATGGGCGCCTGCCGCAGGTCTCCCCGCGACCAACGGGTGAATGGTGGTCGCGGACGAGCATTGTGTCCGGTCGCATGTGCTATCACATGCCGCTCTACTACGTCGCCGGCGGCTTTCTCCAGCGTGTGTGGCACGAGCTGAGCGACGCGCCGCTCCACTTTGAGTTTCCGCCGAACAACCCGGCGTGGGGACGGTCGCCTGCCATGTTTCTGCATGTTCCCCCATGGCGGCTGGCGGAGCCGGCAGTCGTCACCATCGTCCGCCTGTTCACGATGGTGCTGGGCATGATCGTCATCTGGGGGACGTACCGCATCGCGACCAGTCTTTTTCCCAAACAGGGAGCCGTGGCATTGACAGCCGCCATCCTGGTCGCGGGTTGGCCGCAGTTTCTCTACATGAGTCGGGCCATCAACAACGGCTTTCTGGCAACCACGCTATCGGTGCTGGTGCTGGTTACACTGCTGGCATCGAGGCGGCCCGTACGCTACGTCTGGGCGGCAATCTTGGCGACGCTGGCTCTTCTCTCCAAGCTCACTGCCGTCTTTACCCTCGGCGTCGTCACTACCCTCTTCATAGTAGAGCTCTGGCATGCCCTACATACGCGCCGCACCCAGGAATGGAAGGCGCTTCTCCGGGCCGGCCTCGCTATGGTGGTCGTCTTTTGCGGTCTGTTCGCCGTCATTGCCCTCGTACCCAGCTTACGCTATAATTTCGCCCAGAGTGTGGGTGAATTCCGCGCGGTACCATCGCAGGCAACCACAATCGCCTACTGGGCAGAGGTGCTGCAGCTAACCGCCAGTTCGGGATGGGCAAGGTTCGGTTGGATGAACGTTGCTACACCGAATTGGCAGAACTACGGCTGGTGGCTCTTCATTTTGCTCGGAGCTTTTGGAGGTGTGCTCAACCTCGCGACAAACCGGGAAGAAGTTTCTCGCTGGGAATGGGCACTGGTGGGAGTGTGGGTGCTGGGAGTAACTGCGAGTTACTTCCGCATTAACCTCAATCGTTTCCAGCCACAGTTTCGCTTCGCCTTTACCCTCCTACCTGTGCTTGCTGTGCTGGCCGCTGCCGGGTACCTGCACTGGTTTCGTTCTAAAGCGTACCTGGTCCCGGCTCTACTGGTGCCGGGACTTCTGTTAATTAATCTAGGGCTGATATTTGGCCTAATTGTACCGACGTACTATCCTTGATGAAGTTTTGTATATCCTAGTTGAGAAGAATCTACATGATGCGTTTTCACTCTCCCAAGTACCTCCTAATTCTCACCCTCGTCCTCGCGGCAGTCGTCGTCTTCCTTGTCGGCTCAGCGCCCACCTATAGTGCCGACCATAATCTGGTTCATTCAGAGCTCGATTCGCAGCAGACCAGTTGCCGTTATGGCTCGGCTGCTCCCCCGGATGATGTCTGGGTTGATGAGCTGGGCATCGGCTGGACCATCGATTTCGGTGCTTCTCCCCGCCCTTTCCTGCCTGATGTAGAGTATGTGCCCATCATTCGTATAAAACAGAGCCGGTCCATGGATGACACACGCATCGCGGATTACTATCTGACTTCACCCCCCTCGGAAGAGAGACTCGTCGAGCTGCTGGAGCGCTTTCCGGGCCGTATCTGGCAGGTGGGGAATGAAGTTGATCGGATTTGGTGGCAGGATGACATCATGCCCGACGTCTACGCAACAGCCTATCACGAGCTGTACCACCTGATCAAAAAACATGATCCGACGGCGCTGGTCGCGCCTTCAGCCCTCGTGCAGGTAACACCGGGACGCCTACAGTATCTGGACATCGTGTGGGACACCTACCAGGAGAAGTACGGCGCCGAGATGCCGGTCGACGTCTGGAATATGCACATTTACATTCTGCCCGAGCGCAGCCTGACGAACCCGGGTAGTGGCTCTCGAGCCGGGATCGCGCTGGGGACCGATCCCGACCTGGCGATCTATGACAGCGGCAACTCTCCCGATCCGGCCCTCTGCCCGCGAGACGACGTCTACTGCTATGCCGAGCATGACAGTATCGAAATCTTTAAAGAACAGGCGATTGCCATGCGCCGGTGGATGAAGGAGCGTGGCGAGCAGGACAAACCGCTGATCCTGACGGAGTTTTCCATCCTTTACCCCTATAAAGAGGAAACAGATCCAGATTATGATCCGGAGACCTGTCCCGACTGCTTCTCCTTACAGGATGAATATGGAGAAGTATTTTCACGCACCCGGGTTCTGGAGTACATGAACCAAACGCTGAACTTTTTGGAGACGGCGACCGATCCTGAACTCGGGTACCCTGAAGATAACTACCGCCTCGTCCAACAGTGGAACTGGTTCTCCGTCTACAGCGTGACGCCGGGTTCGCCG
>JAWVYW010000174.1:0-7757 GCA_033722535.1 Promineifilaceae bacterium (SeqCode) | reverse complement strand
TCTCGCCCACGGTTGGGAGGCGGTAGCCAACGATCCGGCGCCATTTCTTTCTCTGGGGATTGTCTCGCAAAACTGGCTAGAGGCTGCTCTACCATCTTTGTTAGCCATAGACGGCAAGGCAGTCTTGCGCGGCGAATCACTTCTGCATCTGGACGTTCGCAGTGACAACATCTGTTTTCTCAACAACCGCACCTTATTGGTAGACTGGAATCGGGCCTGTACTGGTAATCCAGTATTCGATCTCGGTGCTTCGTTGCCTACAGTTGAGGTGCAAGGCGGTCCGCCACCAGAAACGTTGCTACCAGATGGGCGTGAGATCGCGGCGTTGGTGAGTGGCTACTGGGCTTCCCAGGCTGGGCTACCCCCTTTTCCCGGCGCTTCCGAGGTACGCGGACTCCAGCGCCGAGTGCTGGCAGAATCAGCGTTACCATGGGCCGTTCGCGCTCTGAAGTTACCGCCGCTTGATGGGAAGGCGGGCTACCTCTAGCGTTGGCCAGGCGTTCGCGGTCTTTGCTTAGCCTGTAGTGGGGGCATCTCTGCTGGACGATTGTGTTATAAGGTGCGTGCTCAAATTGTGGATAATGTACGCGCCGAAAAATAGTAGTGAGGGAACCGCGTTGTATCAGGCTCATCGTGTGCAGAGTTGCCCTGGGACGGGAAATTGGGACACTGAACCTCCAGCAGAGCAACATCCACTGTCCCCCCGGCAGCCGGTGGCTGTTGCCCTGTAACGCCCCGAGAGCTAGTTTTGTTAATCAGAAAGTCAGCCATTCGATCACCAACAAGTAAGTCAGACGGATAACCTACAACAAAGTGCTCGTCAAAAAGTGAGCCAGGTGATTCCCAGAACGGGAGCCAGCCTCACCCGCTTTTAGGGTTTTTCTGCTTGCACGTTCAGCACGGTGGAGTGCAGGTAGGGCTACCCTTGACAGGAATCGAACTGTCAAGCTCGCTGGTGCTCCTTCGAGATGCAACTATCCTATTTCAGGTTTCTTCAAGGATCTGGACGATACTCCAGTCGGGGACCTGTAAGGAGGGTGCGGTGGCATACTTAATTTAAGCAGTATTACCCAAACTATACCTTCTCCCCCTGGAACCGGAGACCGGCAGCGGGCAAGGGCCGCAGACACGCACGATCATGTCAGCTCAATCGCTCAATAGCCCTTTGCTCCCCACCATCTTTACAAAGCGTACGCGCCTGCTATACTTCAATTATTGTTGGTCCACTTATGCCAGTTAGTGACAGCCGGTACGCTTACATCTACCCTCTCCTCTCCGTCCGGCGCTTTACTATCGCTGCCTGTACTTCGTGGTAACGTCAGAAGGAGCAACTATGAGCGGTTTCCGCATCTCTCTGTTTGGCCGTCTAGCCATCAGAACCGGTGCTTCCGAAGTACCGCTTGACGCCTCTCGCGCCCAGGAGCTGCTGGCCTACCTCTTGCTCTACCGCGACCAGCCTCACTACCGTGAAAAGCTCGCGACGCTGTTCTGGGCCGATAGTAGCCCCTCTCGCTCCAAAAGTTACCTGCGCCAGACGCTGTGGCAGCTCCAGTCGGCGCTGGGCGAAGAGAACGACCTGTTGACCGTCGACGGCGACTGGATCCAGATCAATGGCGACGCCAACCTCTGGCTGGACGTCGCGCTGTTCGAAGAAGCGGTCGCCGCGGCGCGCGGCCTCGACGGCAGCCGCCTGAGCGCCTCGCAGGCTCTGGCGCTGGAGCAGGCTGCGCGCCTCTACCAGGGCGACCTGCTCGAACCCTGGTTCCACGATTGGTGTGTCTTCGAGCGCGAGCGGCTGCACAACAGCCACCTGGCCCTGCTCGAGAAGCTGTTCATCTACTTTGAGGCCAGTGGTGAGTATGAGCAGGCTGTAGTCTATGCGAACCACCTCTTGCGCTGCGAGCCGGCCCACGAGCGCACCTACCGTTTTCTGATGCGCCTCCACGCCTGCAGCGGCAACCGCACCGCCGCCCTGCGCGCCTACCGTCGCTGTGCGGCGGCGGTCGAAGAGGGGCTAGGTGTGGCGGTGGCCCAGCAGACGACAGATCTCCTCGAGCAGATTCAGACTGACTGTCTCCCAGACACTCCCTCCCGCGCCACCGACGCGGCGAGCGATCCCACCGCCGCTGGCGCCACGCTCGGGGCTCTCGACCGATTGGAACGGCTGGAGCAGACTCTGTTGCAGATGCAGCGGCAGGTCACGCAGGAAATAGAGGCGCTACGCCACGCCCTGCTCAAACGATAAGACGGCGCCACAGACGCCGCCACAGACGGGCCCACAGACGGCAGGCTGTTAGCATAACGCCTGACTTGTCATCCTCCGATCAGCATTGGCCTGTCGATGAATCTGCTTGAGACAACCACCCACTCTTTCGTCATTAAAATCTGGCTGGAGGAAACTGCCGACGAAGCAGGACGCGGTCGCTGGCGCGGTCGTATCACCCACGTCGGCAGCCGCAAGCACTGCTACTTTGAAGAGCTGGTGGATATCCCGCGCTTCGTCTCACCCTTTGTGGAAGAGATGGAGCACGGGCCGTCTCTGCGCCGCCTGTGGCGGAAATTGCGCTTTTACTTTCCGGGCCGGTAAGAGGCCACCGCCAGACACACGCATCGGGTGTCATACAGCTGGAGGGAAATGGGTACCTACGAAGCCGTCTACGCCACCTGCACGGCTATCTGCACCGTCCTTGAACAATCGCGCTCGGGCGTGCTCTACGGCCCGGACGTCGAGGCGGTAACGTGCCGCGTGATTACCACCGGCGACTTTGAGAGTGATGTTCCGCTGGCCGGCGAAGTCGTGCTGTTCCTCTACCGGGTAGAGATCAACCGGGTCCAGCGCACGCTCCCGCCGCGCCCGCGTGAAGACGGCCACCGTGAAAAGCGCCACCTGCCCCTCGACCTCCACTTCCTACTCATCCCCCGCGCCGGAACGGCAGAGACGCAGCAGGTGATCCTCGGCTGGATGATGCGCGTGCTCGAGGACCACCCCAGCATCCCGGCGACTGTCCTCAACAGCGCCCGCGAAGGTGTGTTTGATCCGGAAGAGCATGTCGAAGTGGTGTTCGAGTCGCTGAGTACTGAGGAGATCCTGAGGCTGTGGGATCAGGTGCCTGCCGACTTCAGCCTGTCCGTACCCTACAGCGCGCGCGTCGTCCGCATCGAGTCGCCGGTACTGGAGGAGGAAGGGCCGCCGGTGCTGCGGCGTGATCTCGACTTTGGCGAGGTAGAGCGATGAAGGTCATCCCCTTGGAACGGATCACCTATCGTGCCCCCCTGGCCCTCTCATTTGTAGACGGCGTGACCGGCGAAGCGGTGCGCGAGGGGTTGCACGTGCAGGCGTGGCGCACCAGTTCGAGCGGC
The DNA here is from genome assembly GCA_033722535.1 of Promineifilaceae bacterium (SeqCode). Classification (GTDB taxonomy): domain Bacteria; phylum Chloroflexota; class Anaerolineae; order Promineifilales; family Promineifilaceae; genus JAAYYY01. Next base: position 4,397 of record JAWVYW010000174.1, on the reverse strand, counting down.
GCGGGCCCGGTGCGTCGCCTGCAGGAGGCGCGCCCCTCGCCTCAGAGCGCCCTCTACGGCTTCCCCACCCTGCCCGGGCTGGAGGGATACACCCGCGGCGACGAAGTGCCCGCTGGCGCTCTCAGCTACGTGATCGAGGTAGAGGACCGGCGCGAGCGCTACCTACCCCAGACGCGGCGCTTCGACCTGCCTCTGCCCGATCCGGCGGTGCAACGCATCCGCCTCCTGCCGGATCCGGCCTATCCCACGCCTGCCGGTTTTGCCCCTGTGCGAGGGCTGTTGCTGCGCACCACCGCCCCCACCGGCGTCCCTCCACAGGTGACCGCCCTCGAGCCGGCTGCGTGGGCCCGCGTCACCGCTACCGCGCCCGCGCCCATTGCCACCGATCCGCCGGTCACGTACGAAGGTTTCGCCGACGCGCGTGGCAGCTTCGTCCTCTTCGTCGCCCATCCCCCGATCCCCGCGGACACGCTGCTGGCAGACGTCACGTGGACCATCACCCTGGCGGTGGAACACGATCCGGTGGCAATCGCGGCCGACGTCGAGGAGATTCGGCAGGCACGGCCGGCGTTGGCAGAGCCGGCGCCCACTCACGCCACCCTCACCGGCGGGCCAGCGGCGCGCCTCTTCGACACCGTCAGCCTAGTCAATGCCGAGGAGCGGATTTATGAAGTTGTCAGCGCCGTCGACGAGACATCTGTCGAGAGGACGTTGCGTTTCCAGCAGCCCCTCATCGTGCGCACCGAGGTTGCGGGCAGCCCAGAGCACCCGCTGTCAGAGTTTCTCATCCGCTCATGATGAGCGAGCCGCTTGTATAAGCGGGCCGTCTATGTAAGCGGTCACTTTTCATTCAAAGGAGAAGGTCATGCCTGAATATCTCTCACCAGGTGTCTATATCGAAGAAACTTCTTTCCGGACGAAGACGATCGAAGGGGTCAGCACCAGCACCGCCGGTTTCATCGGCCCCACTCGCTACGGTCCTGTCAGCGGCGAGCCTGAGCTGCTCACCAGCTTCGCCGACTTCCAGCGCATCTACGGTGACCTGGAAGACCTGGACTTCACCGACCAGGCCAATCCCCAGGTCAACTATTTGGCTCACGGGGTGCGCGCCTTCTTTGAAGAAGGAGGTAGCCGTCTCTTTGTACAGCGTGTGTTCAACGCCCCGGCCGGCTTTGGTATTACCGACGGGGTGCCGAGCACCCATTACGCGCAGGGCAGCACGCGCGACGGCGAGACGACACCCGAAGCCGACTTCAACCTCGTCGCCCGCTTCCCCGGCGCAATGGGCAATATGCGCGTGACATTCGAGCTGCAGCTGGGCCAGAACGTCTTCCGTGAGGACACAAACGGCGAGAACCACCACCTGACGCGCCTCGGCAACAACGCGCTCGTGCACGCCCGTACCGTCGATACCAGCACCGATCCGGATACGATCACCGCCGTGGGAACCGCCAACGGCCTGATGATCGCCCGGCGCAACCCGGTTAACGACGCGTGGGAGCTGTACGACGGCGACCCCGATGCCGTGGGTGCTACCCCGGCGCTGGACCTCGCCGCCGGAACCACCCCTCCTGACGGACTCCAGGTCCGCCCGCTGACGGTGCTGGTCGAAGCGTCGCTCCCCTCCACCGAGCCGAATACCTTCCTCCCCGCCGAGGTGCTCGGCACCTACTCTTTCATCGACACGGCCCGCGACGCGCTGCTCAACACCTTTATCCCAGATCCCGAGAATCGTTTTGAGGCGCTGACGATTCCCTTCGCTATCGTCGCTATCACCGCCCCGGCGGCCGGCGAGAGCGCGGCGATCAATCTGGTCACCGATCTACTCGGAACCACCATCCTCGACAGCCTCAGCAGTGATACCGAATCGACTGAGGTCAGTTACACCCTCGAGGGCGGCGACGACGGACAGCTGCCGACAGGGCCCGTCTACACGGGCGACTCCGACTTTGACGACTTCAGCGGCGACGTGCTGCAAATGCCCCTTAACGGCCTGCTGGCCTTCGAGCAGATGGAAGATATTTCCATTGTCGCCGGCCCCGGATACACCGCCGACCGCACCCAGGACCAGGCGCTGGGCATTCACAACGCGCTGATCAATCACTGCGAGCGGATGCAGTACCGCGTGGCGGTGCTGGAGACGCCGGAAAATCAGACGGTGACCGAGGCGCTCAACTTTCGTAACCTGCGCTCCTCGACGCACGCCGCCATTTACTACCCCTGGATCTTCGTCGCCGACCCGCGCCAGGGTCGCGGCGGGCGGCGGCTCAAGCTGCCTCCCAGTGGATTCGTCGCCGGTATCTACGCCCGCAACGATCGCCAAGACGCGGTCTTCAAGGCGCCGGCCAATGAGGTGGTGCGCCTGGCTCTGGACTTCGAGCAGCTACTCAACCAGGCGCAGCAGGACCTGCTCAATCCCAACGGCGTCAACTGTTTCCGCTTCTTCGAAGGGCGCGGCTACCTCCTGTGGGGCGCGCGCACCATCAGCGACGATCCGGAGTGGAAATACGTTAATGTCCGCCGCTACTTCTGCTACCTGGAGCGCTCCATCGACCGCGCCACACAGTGGGTCGTCTTCGAGAACAACGGCCCGCGCCTGTGGGATCAGGTACGCCTCTCCGTCGAGAACTTCCTCTACAACGAATGGAAGGCCGGCGGTCTCCTGGGCAACAAACCGGAAGAAGCGTACTTCGTGCGCTGCGACCGCAGCACGATGACCCAGAACGACCTCGACAACGGACGCCTGATCTGCCTAATCGGCGTGGCGCCGGTACGGCCGGCAGAGTTTGTCATCTTCCGCATCGGCCAGTGGACGGCCGACGCCGAACAGTAGACCACAATCTGTCGGGCGGGGCCTCTCCAGGGTGGCCCCGGCACGCGACAACATAAGGAGAACTTCCTATGGCTACCCAACGCGATCTTCCCTACATGAACTTCAACTTCCTGGTCGACCTGGGCACCGGCGACACGAATAGCATTCAGGCCGGTTTCCAGGAGGTGAGCGGTCTCAACATGGAGATCAACACCGCCGACTACCGCAACGGCAATGAAAAGACGAACCACGTGCGTAAGGTGCTGGGCATGCATAGCTTTGGCGACGTGACCCTCCGCCGCGGCGTCATCGGCAGCCTCGACCTTTATGAATGGCTCGACCAGGCGCGCAACGGCGACCAGGACGCCGCGCGCAACGTGACGATTCAGCTGCTGGACGAAGCGCGTGAGGGGACGGTGATGACGTGGAGGTTGACCAACGCCCGCCCCATCCGCTATACGGCGCCCTCCTTCAACGCAACCGGAGGCAGCGAAGTGGCGATCGAAGAGCTGGTGCTCTCCGTCGAGGCGCTGGATATCGAGTAAGGCGAAGGTCCCCTGTGATTTCTGCTCTGACCGACTCCCCACGGCTGCCGGGCGTCCTTTGTGAGGTACAGGCGCCACGCGACGAGAACCGCCCGCTGCGGCTGGATGTCGCCGGCTTCGTCGGCTTCGCCGAGCGCGGCCCACTCGACCTGCCGGTAATCGTGGAGGATTTCAACCAGTACCGTCGGATATTCGGCGGCGACCTGCCGCTGGCGCGTGCGGGTGGCCGCCCCGTCTACGCGCACCTGGCGCGCGCCGTGGAGCTCTTCTTCGAAAACGGCGGCGTCCGCTGCTACGTGGTGCGCGTCACCGGGCTGGCGCGGCGCAATCACTTCACTATCCCCGGCCTGCTGTGGGCGACAGAGAGCGGCCTGGAGGCAGCAACCGCCCCGGCAGCGTGGGTCGGGCGCTGGTCAGACCTGCTCTCGCTGGCGACCGTCCTCCGCCTGTTGCCCCTGCGCATCCGCACCGACAGCGGGGTGCTGACGGTAGCAGGGGATACGCTCGCGGGGTCGGTGACGCCGCTACCCGTGCGCGCCGCCGCGCCCGACGCGCTGCGCGCGGGCGACCTCGTGCGGCTGCTCGTCGAGGGATCGGCCGACGAGCTTTTCTGGCTCTACGCGCCGGTCGCCGCCGTCGCAGTCGAGAGCGGCGGGCCGTCCCTCTCCGGCAGGCCTCTGCTGCTCGAGCTTGATCCGACCGCGCGCCAGATCTTCCGCATCAACCCCCTCGCCTTTGTTCCCGAGCAGGGGGCGTGGCTCGACGGCGACCGGTGGCAGACGCTTCCCTTCACCGCGTCCGAGATGATCTGGCAGGAGCCAGCGGAAGCAGGCGCGCCCTATCGTCTCTCGCTGCCGGTTGACCCCGCGCTTGCGCTGGAAGCCGGCGCTTTGGTCGCCCTCAGCGCCGGCGACGAGCGCCTCTTCTTCCGCGCCGACAGCGCCCGCCGCGAGCACGACGACGCCGCTGCCGAGCCAGTGCGCCTGGTGCTGGAAAGCGCCTTTCCCCTGCTCCGCCAGGAGACCCTGCCCGCAGAGCCG
>JAWVYW010000173.1:0-7783 GCA_033722535.1 Promineifilaceae bacterium (SeqCode) | reverse complement strand
GACTACGAGCAGGGGCCATGGCGCCTCGACGAGCTATTTTCTGACTTTGATGCCCCAGAGGTACAGGAGGCGCTTGACACCTTGGAGGCGCAGGTAAAAGCGTTCGAAGCATTTCGACCCCAGTTAGAGCCCGACCTCGACGGAGCAAAGTTTCGCGAGATCCTGGAGGCGTATGAAAGGCTCGTCCGCCAGATCGCTCGTCTGGGTGGATATGCCCATCTACGCTTTGCCGCCAACACCCAGGATCAGCAGGCGCTCACTTTTCGCGCTCAAATGCAACAACTGCGGGCGGAGCTGGAGAACCGGACGCTGTTCTTCCAGCTCTGGTGGAAGGGGCTCAATAAAACAGAGGCGCAGCGCCTGCTGGACGAGTCTGGCCCGTACCGCTACTGGCTGGAACGGCTCCGCCTCTACCGCCCCTACACCCTCTCCGAGGATGAGGAGAAGGTCATTAACCTCAAGGACGTGAACGGGGTGCAGGCGCTGATCACGCTTTATGATTCGATCACCAGCCGCTATACATTCCATCTCACCGTCGACGGTGAAGAGCAGGCGCTGACGCGCGGGGAACTCAGCGTTCATTTCCGCTCGTCCAATCCCGATCTCCGTGCCGCTGCCTACGACGAGCTGTTCCGCGTCTATGAAGATGACGCCTCCATTCTTGGCCAGATTTACCGGGCGCGCGTGCTCGACTGGCGTAGTGAAAATCTGAATCTACGCGGCTTTGACGATCCGATGTCCGTACGCAACCTGGCGAACAACGTCCCGGACGACGTCGTTGACACCCTGCTGGCTGTTTCCCAGGACAACGTCGTCATTTTTCAGCGCTACTTCGAGCTCAAGGCGCGCTGGCTGGGGCGGGACCAGCTGCGCCGGTACGACGTCTACGCGCCGGTGGGGGATGCGGACAAACGCTACTCTTTTGACGATGCAGTGAACATGGTGCTCGAAAGTTATTACCAGTTTGAACCCGAGATCGGCCGGCTGGCGCAGCGGGTAGTTGACGAGCAGCACATCGACAGCGAGGTGCGCACGGGCAAGCGCGGTGGCGCCTTCTGCTCCACCATCACCCCCGATCTGACGCCCTGGGTACTGCAGTCGTACCAAGGGCGGCCGGATGACGTGGCGACGCTGGCCCACGAATTGGACCACGCCGTTCACAGCCTGCTCGCCTCAGGCCATACGGCGCTGACGCAGCGTAGCTCCCTTCCGCTCGCAGAGACGGCCTCTACCTTTGGCGAGATGCTGCTGATCGATCGCCTGCTTGATGAAGAGAGCGATCCGTCGGTGCAGCACACGCTCCTTTTCCAGCAGATGGACGATGCCTATGCCACCATCATGCGCCAAATATACTTTGCCCTCTTCGAGCGCATGGCCCATGAACAGATCTATCAGGGTGCCAGTGTAAACGACCTCTCGGAGCTCTACTTTCAGAATTTACAGCGCCAGTTCGGCGACAGCCTCTCTCTGACCGACAACTTCCGCCACGAGTGGGTCGTAATTCCCCACATCTACCATACACCCTTTTACGTCTATGCCTACGCCTTTGGGCAGCTACTCGTCTTCTCTCTTTACCAGCAGTACCGTCAGGAAGGGGAGGCCTTCAAGCCGCGCTACATCGATATTCTCTCCGCCGGGGGCTCGGACGCGCCAGTCAGCATTTTGCGCCGCGCCGGGATTGAGGTCGGTTCGCCCACGTTCTGGCAGGGCGGGTATGATGTGCTGCGCGATCTGCTGAACCAACTAGAGGCGTTGACGGTTCCTGAAGCAGCGCAGCTGGCCTAACGGCTACCGCGCTGTCCCGTCCGCCGAATTTCGGTGGACGAGCGATCGTAGCGGAAGCCGGGTAGCGGCTGGAAAAGATCGGCAAATCCTTCCGGAGGGGTCAGTGTCTCCACCGTGCGATACCGGCCCGCGTCGGTCACTCGACCGGCGACTAGGAAGGAGCAGCCCCGCGCGCGAATCGTGTCCAGGGCGCTGCGCATCTTCTCTACACTCCCCTCGTAGAATCGCGGCTGGATGACGCGTGTTGCCGTGTCGTAGCCGACGACGAAGGTTACGCCCGGGTAGAGGAGCGCCTTTTCGTCAAATGTGGGGGCGCGGCTGGCGATCACGGGCCACCGGCCGGCGAACTGCGCCATGCGTTCCAGGATTGTCTCCACCTCCAGCGCCGGTTTGGCTACATTGCGCGCCGCGAGTTCAAAAGCCAACGATTTTCCAGTGTACTCTTCGGCGGCGCGCGCCAGGGCCAGGTGCCCCTCATGGAGAGGGTTGAAGGCACCCGAAAGCAGAAGTGGCGCCGGCGCCCCTGGCTCGCGCCAGAGGCGGCCATCGCTCAGGATGGCAAAGCAGGCGCTCTGCCCGCGTTGTAAGCGGCGCGCCGGTGGCTCGAACAGGATCTCCTCCTTCTCCAACTGATCTCCGCCGCGCAGGGGCAGTGAGAGCGTGGGCTCTAGATCGTAGAGGGACAGGAGCACGTTCATTAGAAGCCGGCTGACCACCTCTTCCTCCTCCGCCCGGCTGCGGGCTCCCTTTTCGAGGTACACGCTGGCGCAGAGCGCTTTGGCAGCGCGCCAGCCCGCGATGTGCGCCCGGTGTTCGCCTCGTTTGGGGCGGTCGGTGGCCAGTGTCGCCGTACAGGCCAGCCCCAATGCCGGCCCCGGCGGCTGAAGCCAGCGGGCGCGCGTCAGGGCGCGCCCGGCGAGCATCCGGCCGGTGTCAGCCGCCACATATTGCCCTGGCGTTTGCCCCAGAAAGTCATCGAAAGCCGCCGCGGCGTAGGGAACGAGTCCCTCGAGCAATGTCCGACTTGCCCCGGCGACCCCCTGCAGCCAGGCGAGGGCGCGAGTCCCCCCGCCGGCGGTAACGAGCATGACGTACCCGGGTGTGTCGTGTATTATCTCTATAAGCTGTCTGACGTCCCTCTCCATGGCAGGCATTTTAACATGGAAGGGCAGTTCACGGAAAAGAGTTCATTCCGCTGTGCAACCGGCGCTCCACGCGAGCCCCCGCGACGGTGGAGCCGGAAAGTATCTGGTTTGAGAATCTGATGCGCTTCCTCACGATCGTTGTGCTGCTGTTTCTCTTAGCGCTGCTTTCGCTGTGGGCGCGGAGGACAGCGTCGCAGCCAGCGTCTGCCGTGCGAGGCAGTGGAGATCTACACGGCGAGCAACGGGCAGCGATTTCTCTGTTGCTGGCGCTCGGCCTCCTTCTGCTCGTGCTTGCACAAATTCTCCATGCCGCGCTTGAGCCAGTGGTTCCACCTGCCCTTTACCTGTTGCTGGCGCTCGGCCTCGGCACCTTTCTACTCGGCGGACACGCCGCTTCTACGCTGAACGCTAGCTGGCTGGGTACTGTCCTGCCGCTTCGGTTGCGAACCTATTTCTCTGTAAGTAGTCCGCAGCTTGTTCTGTTGCTGCTCGCCCCCGCCTTTGCTTTCATGGCGCGTCTGGCGGCGGGAAACACCCTGCAGGCCACGCACGCGCCGGTGGCGGCGGGTGCATGGGTGGTGGCGATCGCCGCCGCCGTCTTCGGCAGCTATCGCGTGCAACCCGCGGCCTCGCTCTCTCACCGCCGCCGCATCCTTCTTCTGGGGCTATTCCTCTTCCTGGTTGCCTTCCTCGTGCGCGCCGTGGGCGTGGAGCACTTGCCAGACACTCTTTCAGGGGATGAGGGATCGGCGGGGCTGGTCGCCGTCGCCTTTCGCCATGGACAGGCGGACAACTTGCTCGGTCTGGGCTGGTTTTCCTTCCCCTCCTTTTATTTCGCCGTTCAGTCGAGCGGCATCTGGCTGCTGGGCCAGACGGCAGCGGCGTTGCGCATTACGTCGGCCTTTGCCGGGGCCCTCACCGTCGTAGCGACCTTCGTTCTGGCGCGCCTGCTCTTTGACCGCCTGATCGGCGCCCTGGCCGCCTTATTCCTGTTGGGCTCGCACTTCCACATTCACTTCAGCCGCATTGGTCTGCAGAATGTCTGGGATGGCCTATTTTTAATGGTCATTCTGGGCGCGCTCTGGCATGGCTGGCGCAGCGGCCGGCGGGCCAGCTTCGTTCTTTTCGGGCTGACGCTCGGACTAAGCGCCTACTTCTACGTCAGTACCCGCGTTCTGCCACTACTTCTGCTGGTCTGGGTTGGTGGGGCCTTCCTCTCCGAGGGAGAGCGCTTCCGCCGCCGCTTGCCAGATCTCTTGCTCGCCGCTTACGTGGCGCTGGTGGTGGCGCTGCCGCTCCTGTTGCTCTTTGCTGCTGCCCCGGCCGAGTTCAACGCGCCGATGCAACGCGTCACGATCTTTAACGGCTGGTTGGAACGGGAAGTCGAGGAGCGCGGCGAGCCGGCGGCGCGCATCGTCCTCGGAGAGATTGAGAGGACGTTGCTTGGCTTTACCCATGAGCCTCTGCGCCACTGGTATAATCCGGGCACACCTTTACTGCTGCCGGCGGCGGCCGCCCTCTTTATCGCCGGCGTCTTCTGGCTCTTTTATCTCCTTGACCTGCGGGCGTTACTCCTTCTGCTGCCGATCGCCGGTATGGCGATCATCGGCGGTCTCAGCCAGGATGCCCCTGCATCGCAACGCTTCGTCCTCGTCGCGCCGATCGTCGCGATCCTGGTCGCGCTGCCCCTGGGCCAGAGTGCGCGCTGGTTGAGTGGGCTGTGGCCCGCGCGCCGGCGTATCTTCGCTCTCCTCGCCCTGGTTGTAATGGTCACCGTGGTCGTCGGCGATCTCCACTACTACTTCTTCGAAGTCTACGATAGCTATACGCTGGGGGGCCCGAATACGCGAACGGCGACGGCGATCGGTAACTATCTGCGCGGGGAGAGCGATACGGTGGAGACAGTGTACTTTTTTGGCCCTCCTCGAATGTCCTACCGTGGCTTCTCGACCATTCCCTACCTCGCGCCTGCGCTGGAAGGGCATGACGTGACGGCGCCGCTGACGACGCCGCCGGCCTGGGAGCTGTCAGATCCGACGCTCTTCATCTTTCTTCCCGAACGTCTTGCAGAGCTGGAGCAGGTGCGCGCGCGCTACCCGCACGGGCAGATTGTAAGGAGAGGCGATCCGCGAAATCCCCACGAGACGCTCTTCACCGCCTACCAGGTTGCTCCGTAGCCGTATGGTAACGGCAGCCAAGCTCCTGACTACGCTTCTTCTGCTCCATTTTCGAGGAAGCCGTCGGGGCGGTGGAGGATCGTGTTGAACATCTGGCTCGTCCGTGCGCTCCACTTTTCTTCTTCGCCGCCGTGGCGCGACAGATGATCGAAGAAGCCCTGCACGCGGCTGTCCAAGAGATCGAGTTGATGCAGGAGCACCGCTTCGATCGTCTTGGGGACGACGGGCGAACCCCATTCCAGAGTGCCATGATGTGAGGCGAGGAGGTGAATCAGGTGGCGGAGGTCGGCATCCGGCAGAGCATCGATCCCCACGGCGGCCTTTTCTACCATGGCCACCGCGCGCACGATGTGGCCGACGAGGCGCCCGTCGTCGGTAAAGGTAAAGCCGGCGCCGACGTCATACTCATGTGCTTTCCCCACGTCGTGGAGCAGGATGCCGGCGAGTAACAGATCTGGGTTGACATAAGGATAGTGATCGGCGAGAAATAGCCCGACTTTTGCCATACTGAGCGTGTGCTCCAGCAGGCCACCGACGTAAGCATGATGCATGGAGCGCGCCGCCGGCGCATTGACGAACCGCCGGTAGAAGGAAGGCTCCAGCAATACGCGCCGTACCAGCTTCTGCCACGGCTGCGCCAGCCGCTGCATATACTGCTCGAGCTCGTACTCCATCTCCTCGAGTGGGCGCTCGCTGGCGTTCAGAAACTGGCTCATGTCGGCGTCCTGCTCCCGATTGAGGCCGGTCGTGTGGATTTGGAGCGCGTTTTTGTACAGGTTCACCTGCCCGGTGACCAGTACCGCCAACCCCGGCCGGATCCAGCTCTGAATATCTGCAGGGACATCCCAGTAGACGCCGCTCGTCTGTCCCGTCCGGTCACGGTAGGTGCAGAGTAGATATGGCCGCCCATCTCGCGTGGTGCGATGAACCACATCCTCCAGGAGAAAGGGCTCCCCTTGTAGTTCGTCCTTCGCCTTCAGATCCTTGATATACGTTCTTTTCACCGCGCGTCCCTCTAAATTTGCTCTTGGATTATACGACTGATCACCTACAATTCATTATAGTGCTCCTCAAGGAAGAGGCAGCTTAACATAAAGTAGTTCTATAGTTCCCTGGACGCGATATGAAACGACTTGTTGTTGGTATTTCTGGTGCGAGCGGCGTCATCTACGGCATCCGGCTGCTCGAGGTATTGCAGAGCGTGCCGGAGGTGGAGACCCATCTGGTGATGAGCACCGCGGCGGCGCAAACGATTGGCCTGGAAACGGAGACGAGCGCCGCCGAGGTGGCCGCGCTAGCTGATGTTGTCTACCGCTTCCAGGATATTGCAGCGGCTATCTCCTCCGGCTCATTTCGCACGATGGGCATGGTAGTTATTCCCTGTTCTATGAAGACCCTTGGTGGCATCGCCCACTCCTACAGCGACAATCTGCTCCTCAGGGCCGCGGACGTCGTACTGAAGGATCGCAGGCGCCTCGTGCTTGTTCCACGTGAAACACCGCTGCACCTCGGCCACCTGCGCCTGATGACGCAGCTGGCAGAGATGAACGCTATTATTGCGCCGCCGATGCCCGCTTTCTATCACCGGCCGCAGACGATCGACGACATCATCAACCAGACGGTGAACCGCGTTCTCGATCTCTTTCACATCGAGCTGCGCGAGGATCTTTTCCAGCGGTGGCAGGGAGGAAAGCGTGAGTCTCGCTGAGGAGGTGCTTGCGTATCTGCGGAATCATCAGGTGATGACGCTCGCCACGGCCGGTGACGACGGTCCCTGGGCGGCAGCGGTCTTTTATGCCAATGATGGCTATGATCTGTACTTCCTCTCTGCGCCCACCACACGTCACAGCCGCCATATCGCCACTGACCCACGCGCAGCGGCGGCTATCCATGAAGATTACAGCGACTGGCGCGCCATCCAGGGGATTCAGCTTGAAGGCCCGGTCACAATGCTCACCGCGGCCGAAGCCGACGCCGCGCGCACCATCTACGCTGAAAAGTATCCTTTCATCGTTGCCGCCGACGCGACGATCCAGCGCGCGCTGCAGAAGGTCGCGTGGTACCGGCTGCGTCCCGCTCATCTCTTCTTCGTCGACAACCAACGCGGCTTTGGTCGGCGGGAGCAACTGTTCTAGGTGCTTCGGACGCTTTGAGCAATGGTGCCCGTCTCGGTGGCGGCAGCCGTCGCAACTGCCTCGCACTAGCGCGCGCTGGTCGTCATCGCCGTCCCCCAACGCAGCCGCAGACGCCGCTGCACCGGCCGTCAGGCGCCCAAACTCGCTGTTCCACCAAAACCTCTGCTTGCTTCCGCCCCTCCGGCGTTTCACCACACCGGCGCCGATACGTGCGGCGGCATCGGGAAGCGTGATCCGCGTTCCCCTCCCGTGCCCCGCTTCACTGCAGCAATACCCGCCGTGGCTCTCACTGTTCCACGTGAAACCACAGCCGGCTCGCTGCCACGGCGTGTGAGGGAGCGGCAACTTTGACGGCGTGCGCGGCGGGGGGCGAACCAGGCAGAGTGGTCAGCGGAGAAGAAATCAGCAGCCGCAACCTGCGGATAGGAGCGCGTGCGGTCAGGCAAGGTACGGCGTAGGGAGGAGTGCGGTGGCGGAGGTGCCGCTCTTCCCGGAGCACAGAGGCTCGCGAGGGCTCTCGAGCGGCGAGGGAGCCGGCGGG
>JAWVYW010000172.1:0-7946 GCA_033722535.1 Promineifilaceae bacterium (SeqCode) | reverse complement strand
GCCCGCGCCCCCGGGGGGGGGGCCGCGCGCGCCCCCCCCCCCCCGCCCCCCCCCCCCCCCCTCCCCCCCCCTTCACCCTCGCCCCCCCCGGCGGCCGGGGGGGGGGGGCCCCCCCCCGCGCGGGGCCCCCCCCCCCCCCCCCCCCCACCCCCCGGCCCCCCCCGCGGCCCCCCCCCGCGGCGGTTATAATTTGTGACTGGCAGCAGCTAAGAGCCGCTGCGAACTGTGTCAGCCACTCGTGAAGCTATCTCCGGGAAGCTAGATGAGGAACCCGGCGAGCGGTGCGAGAAACACGGCTTCGCCCACGAACAGCCCGGCGACGAGCAGGACCACGAAGATAATCAGGAAGATGCCGAACAGCACCTTCGCAATCGTAGCCGCGCCCGAGGCGATGCCGGTGAAACCCAGCGCCCCGGCGATCAGGGCAACGATCAGTGCAACGATGGCCCATCCAAGTAAACTCATACTCTGACCTCCAGTTAAACGATCACTGTCTCTTACTACTTTCTTCTCGACCAACGTACGCTGCTTTCGCGGCGCAGGTAAGCGAACGACTGCGACGGAACGCTGGTTCAACGCTCCATACTGCCGAAAAAGGTTTTGCCTTCGACCACAGAATGGACCGCCGGAATTAGCTGTGAGGTCATAGCCTCTTTCAGCAGGTATCCTTTCGCGCCAGCTTCCTTTGCCCGTTCCACCAACTGCGTGTGGCGGTGAACGCTGAGAAAGACGACCGGCGTTTCAACCTTCTCCGCCTGCATCTGCTCGATGAGCTTGATACCGTTGGCGCCCGGAAGCGCGTAGTCGAGAATTATCAGGTCGGGAAGGTGCATCCTGATAAGGTTCATCGCCTCGTGCGCGTCGGCAGCCATACCGCTTACTCTAATCGTATTATCTAACGCCAGCACCTTTCCGATGAGATGGCGCATCATATCGTGGTCGTCTACAACAAGCACTCTGATCAAACTGTCATACACTTCGACCATCGCTATTCAATTCCTCTCCTCGCAGACCGTATAAATGATCTTTCACAGATAGACTACAATAACTATGATAAGCTACATGCTCGCGGGCGCATATGGGGTGATCGCCGACCTTTTGGGGGAGAAACACCCCATACGCGTGTGAAAGAGAGCCATGACCCATCGTTCTGATCCGTCTCCCGCCCTCTTGGCCCGCTGGTTGGCGCACGTAGGGCCGGCGGTGGGGCGGCGTGCGGCCGCCGCAGCGCTGACGGCCCTGGCGCGCCGCTATCATGAGGCGGCGCGCGCTTACCACACGCTGGAACATGTCCTCGCCGTCCTGGATACAGTCGACCGCCTTGCCCCGCTGGCGGACGACCTGCAGGCGGTCCGGCTCGCCGCGTGGTTTCACGACGCAATTTACGTTCCGGGTGCGGAGCCGGGGCATAACGAGGCGCGCAGCGCCACCTACGCGCGGCGGACACTCAGGGGATTAGGACTACCGGGGGCAACGGTGGCAGAGGTGGCGCGCCTGATCCATCTCACCGCCACGCACCGGGCGGCGCCGCACGACGCAAACGGCGCTCTCCTGCTCGACGCCGATCTGGCCATTCTGGGCGCGCCGTGGCCCGCTTACAAGGCTTACGCTAAAGCGATCCGGGAGGAGTATCGCCTTGTGCCGGTGGAGGTTTATGCTGAGGGTCGGGCCGACCTCCTGCGTCGCTTTCTGGCCCTGCCGGCCATCTACCATACCGGCGCAATGCATGCCGAGCGGGAAGCGGCGGCGCGTCGTAATCTGGCGCGCGAGCTGGCGGTACTGGAGGAAGGGGAGCGGTCGTAAGGAAGTGCTGCGGGAATCAGTCGCCGATCGGCATCCGCTGCTCAACGGCGTCTCGCATCCGCCCAACCGGCCACGTGAAGAGGATAAAGACGGGGATAATTTCCAGCCGCCCCATCCACATCAGCATGATCAGGGTTAGCTTCCCCTGCCAGGCGAGCTCGGGAGCGGTAATGCCTGTCGAGAGGCCGACACTGCTGAGTGCGGAGGAGGCCTCGAACACGATCTCGTTCAGAGGGGTGCCGGGGGGTACCATGTGAAGCAGGGCGATGACGCCGAGCAGCAGGAGGAGAAACCAGAGGGCAACGAGGATACCCGCCGCTTCGATCCGCCGCCCAATCTCCCCTTCTGTCAGTACCTCGCCGTCGACTTCATAGCGAATGAGCTCGTGGGGCAGGCTGGTCGTGCGCTTGAAGCGCCAGATGAGCCCTTTGTAGATGACCGTAATCCGGTTGAGCTTGATGCCCCCCGCAGTAGAGCCGGCGCTGCCGCCGATAACCATCGCCAGCGTTAACAGGAGCTGCGCCGTTGGGCTCCAGGAGGCGATCGTGGCCGTACTGAAGCCGCTGGTCGTAAGCGCCGAGGTCCACTGAAACATGCTGTCCATCCATAGCCACTCTTCGAGAAACCAACGATTCTCGAGCAACAGGAAGAGCGTTCCGCCGATCAAGAGCAGCAACAGCGCACGCGGCTGGAGCCCCTGCCAGCTCTCGAGCCACTTGCGCTCGAAGAGCAGCCGGAAGTGCGTGGCGAAGCTGATGGCGCCGAGCACCATCAGCGCCATCATCGCCAGCCGAACCGCCACGGAGTACCCGGCGATGCTCTCGCCAGTGATAGTAAAGCCGCCGGTGGAGATGGAGGTCATCCCGTGGTTGAGCGCTTCCCACCACGGCACCCCCAGAACGCGGAGCAAGAGGATGGCCAGGAGTGTGTAGGTGAAGTAGATGCGCCCCATGATGCGCACGGTGGCACTCAGATTCGGCAGAATCTTCTTCTCACGTCCCTCGGAGCGATAGAGACGGTAGGCGTCCGAGGCCGGATCGAGAATGATCAGCATGAGCACGATAACGCCAATCCCGCCAACCCACTCCATGAATGAGCGCCACCACTGCAGGGAGCGTGGCAGCTCGTCAGGACTGACGGCGACGGTGAGACCGGTGCTGGTAAAGCCGGAAAAGGCCTCAAAGAGCGCGTTCCACGGCTCGCGAAAAGCCAGCAGCGTCTCCGGGCCCTCCCCAACCTGGGTGCTAATCAGCAAGAAGGGCAGCGAGCCGAGCAGGGGCACGACCAGCCAGGAGAGGGAAGCCAGGACCATGGCGTGCGGCAGGCGCGTCCGCGCGCTCGCCTGAAAAAGGCGATACAGCGTCTGCCCGATGAGTATGGCAAGGGCACCCGTGAAAAGGAAGGGGAAGACAGCAAAGCGTTCCCCTGCCAGCAGGGCGATCAGCACCGAAAAGAGCGCCATGGCTCCGGGGATGTGAATGATCAGCCCCAGGTCGCGCAGGATGGTCCGGGTGACGGCGGGCACGGCGGCCGTTATGCCTCGTCTGTCTCTGGTCGCTGCAGAAAATGAAAGAGTCGCTCGGCGATTACCCGATGCGGATCGGGCAGCGTGGCCACTTCGAGGCGGGCAAAGACCTCGCGGTTACTCGGATTATTGACCACAGCAATCAGGCGTTCGAGGCCGGCCACTTTGGCGAGCGCCACCGCCATGAGATTCGTTCTGTCGTCCTCGGAGGTGGCGATCAGCGCGTCGGCGCGCCCGATCTTCGCCTCCTCCAGAATTCCCTCTTCGTCGATGTCCGCGCGGAGGATCTGGGCGTTGAGTTCAGTTAACCCCCGGCGAGCGCGGCTCTCATTCTCTTCGATGAGGACGACGTTATGGCCGTCGTCGATCGCCAGCTGGCCCAGCCGCACGCCGAGAGGACCAGCGCCAACAATGATGATGTACATAGGCCTCGTCTCGTTCCTTCGTTCTCATTATGGGATATGGAAAAGCCCGAAAGATCAGCGCGCAGACGCGATCTTTCGGGCTCGAAATCAACCTAAGACGCGCGGCGTCTAGAGCGGCCAGTCGCGGAGAATCCGCTCCGTCTCTTCAGAATGGCCAGTTTCGTCGCGGACCATATCTTCCAGCTGCACCACAAGGCCTTTGTCGCCATATTCCTCAGCCTGCCGGGCACGCTCAATGTAGCCCTTGATGGCCCGCTTTTCAGCATCCAGAACCGCCTCCAGCATTTCGTGGTTCGTACGGGCATGGGGCACAGGATCGGCTTTGGTGGTCGGCTCACCCCCCAGGGCCACGATTTTGTTGGCCAGATACTGCGCGTGTCCCTGTTCGTCCGGAACCTCCGAGAGGAAGAACTCCGCCAGCTGGGGGCGGAAAGGACCAGTTGCCTTGGCAGCGTAGACGGTGTACTGCGCGATCGCGGCCAGCTCAGCCGCCAGATCTTTGTTCAGGTTGTCAATCAGCGTCTGTTTATCCATTGTCAGCTCCTTTGTCAGAAGTGGTTTAATTTGTGGGAGCGAACATCGATCTAGCCTTTATTATAATGGAAGCACTCGCCAGCAGGTAGTAACCGGGATATATTCTCGATCTATATCCTCCGTCATAGAGTTGCCACAGGGCCGCCGGGAAGGGCAGCCTCAGCCTTCAGGAAGAGAGAGCAAGATGACCACTCGCCGCGAACGAATGGCCAGCGTCGACACGGCGTGGCTGCGCATGGACCATCCGACCAACCTGATGATGATCACCGGGGTTCTGACCTTCGGCGAGCCGCTCCCGTACACCCGCCTGCAGGAGCTGGTGCAGGAGCGGCTCCTGCGTTTCGACCGCTTCCGGCAGCGCGCCGTCGACTCGACCCCGGCGGTGGGCCTGGCCGAGTGGGAAGTAGACCCCCAGTTCGACCTCGGCGCGCACCTCCGGCGCGCCGCGCTCCCCAGCCCGGCTGGAAAGGATGAGCTGCAGCTCCTGGTCAGCGAGCTGATGAGCGTGCCGCTCAATCCCGACCGCCCGCTATGGCAGTTCCACCTGGTCGAAAACTACGGCTCGGGCAGCGCCCTCATCGCCCGGCTGCACCACAGTATCGCCGACGGCATCGCCCTGGTGCGCGTCCTGCTCTCGCTCACAGACGAAGAGGCGCAGACGGCAAGCGCGGCAGGAGTAGGGCGGCGCAGACGACGGCGCGGCCTGCTGGGGCGCGCGACGCAAGGCATCCGCAAAGCAGCCGCCCTCACCGAAAGCGCCATCGGCGAAGGGTTCGGGCTGCTCCGCGACCCGGCGCGGGCGGTGGCGCTGGCCCGCATGAGCGCCGGCGGCGTTGCCCGGTTGGGGCAGATTCTGGTGCGCGCGCCCGATCCCCAGACTGCATTTAAGGGTTCCCTGGGAGTGGAGAAGCGAGCGGTATGGTCGGCGCCGATCCCGCTGACGGACGTGAAAGCGGTCGGGCGGGTGACCGGCGGCACCGTCAACGACGTCCTGCTGACCGCCGTCGCCGGTGCACTCGGTCGCTACCTGCGGACGCGCGGGGAGGTGGTGGACGGTCTCGACCTGCACGCTGTGGTGCCGGTGAACCTGCGCCCGCTCGACGGACCCATAGAGCTTGGCAACCGCTTCGGCCTCGTCTTTCTCAACCTGCCGGTGGGCATCGGCGACCCTGTGCGGCGGCTGGAGGTGCTCAAGCAGCGCATGGACGCCCTCAAACAGTCACCGGAAGCGATCGCCGTCTTCGGCCTGCTCAACGTCGTCGGACCGACCCCGGCCGAAATCGAGAATGTGCTGGTGAATATCTTTGGCAGCAAAGCGACTGCGGTGATGACCAACGTCCCCGGCCCGCGGCAACAGCTTTACCTGGCAGGCGCGCCCCTGGACCAGATTATGTTCTGGGTCCCGCAGTCGGGCCGGCTGGGGCTGGGCGTGAGCATCCTCAGCTACAACGGAGAGGTGTTGGTGGGGGTGGCGACAGACGCGCGCCTGGTGCCCGACCCGGAAGCGCTCGTCGCCGCTTTCGAAGCGTCGTTTGCAGAGATGATGCGCCTCGTGGAGCTGGTGCGCGCGGACCCGGAGGCAGCCGCACCGGGGCCGACACCCGCCGCGCCCCGACGTGCCCCTTTGCCGGCCGAGCCGGCTGCTCGACGCGCCGCTCTGCCAGCGCGCTGCCGGGCGCTGACCCGCGCCGGTAAGCGCTGCCGCAACCGGGCGCGGACGGGCAGCGTAACCTGTCACGTCCACGGTGATCGGGAACTAGACGCGCCGGACACACCGCGCCGCTCATGACGGAGCCGCTGGAGATCGTCATCGTCGGTGGCGATCCGCTGGCCCGCGCCGGGCTGGTTACCCTACTCGAGGAAGCGCCGGGCCTGATGGTCGTCGGTCGCGTCGACGCGGCCGGGGGTAATCTGCCCGCCGAGCTGGCCCTTTACCGGCCGGACGTCGTCGTCTGGGATCTCGGGTGGGACGCCGAGGAGGTGGTGGTGGATTTCGAAGCCGCGGGCGCGCCGGTGGTCGTGCTACTGCCGGACGAGGCGCTGGCCCCAGATGCCCTGCACGCCGGCGCCCGTGGGCTGCTGCTGCGCGACGGCGCCGGGCGGCGGCTGGAGGCGGCGCTCGCCGCTGTCGACGCCGGCCTGCTGGTCGTGGACCCCGCCTTTGGCGGCGAGTTGAGCGGCGTGAGCGTGCTGCTGCGCAGCGACGCCGATCTTGACCCTGCCGAACCACTCACCCCGCGCGAACAGGAGGTGCTGGATCTCCTGGCCGAAGGCCTTTCTAACCGGGCCATCGCCCTGGAGCTGTCGATCAGCCAGCACACCGTCAAGTTTCACGTCAACAGCATCATGACCAAGCTCGACGCGCAGAGCCGGACGGAGGCGGTGGTGCGGGCGACGCGGATGGGGCTTATCCTGCTGTAGGCGAAGGCGACGCAAGAGATGGTATCGCTCAAGGTCTTTCTCCAGCGCCGGTTCCCGCGGCTCCACGGCCTCTGGCGCGCTATCCACCGGCTGCCGCTGGCACTCCGATCGCCGGAAGCGATCTTCACAGCATATTACGAGCGGAACCACTGGGACAGTCGCGGCCTGGGCTCCGTCTCCGGGCCCGGTTCTACGTCGGAGCAAACGGAGGCGCTTCGCGCTCACCTGCCGGCGCTGCTCCGTCGCTACGACGTGCGGACGCTGCTCGACATGCCCTGCGGCGACTTTCAGTGGATGAGCCAGGTCGCCGCGGACGTGGAGATCATTGGCGCCGACATTGTCGCGCCGCTGATCGCCGCCAACCGCCGCCGCTACAACGACGAGAGGTGGACGTTCATCCGCCTCGACATCCTCTCCGATCCCCTTCCCGCCAGCGATCTCATTCTCTGCCGCGATTGCCTCGTTCACTTCTCCTACCGCCACGTGCGGCGCGCGCTGGCGCATATCCGCGCCTCCACCGCTTCCTACCTCCTGACGACGACCTTCCCAGAAGTGGAACACAATCACAACATCGTGACCGGCGAGTGGCGGCCCCTCAACCTGGAGCGCCCCCCCTTCTCCTTCCCACCACCCCTCACCTGGATCGACGAAGGCCGCTTTCACTTCGGTGAGGCGCCGCAGGCGCAGGGTCTGCTGACCAAGCGGCTGGCGCTGTGGTCGCTGGAATCGCTGCCTGAGTGAAGAGGGCGAAAGCAGTCAGTAGAGTGGGTGCAACAACGCCGTCCTGTTAGGGGAACTCCCACCCGCCTCCTGGATTCACCGCTGAGCATCGCTACGTGCGGTCCGGCGGGCAATAAGCACGACTATCTTCGTGAGCGGTTGGCCTATTGGCTGCCACTTGTCTCCCGATCCGCCTCTATGCCGTCTCCCGTCGACCGCAGACGAGGCCAGACACCGCGTCTGTTGCTGTAGGAAAAGTATAGCGATTTGTAGTCCGCCAACAAGACTCCGGCGTACCGGGTCACTCAGTACTCACATACTCTTTCCAGCTTCAGCCCACGAACCGCTTAGACGGGCAATTGAAAAGCGCCGGCCCACCAGGGAGTGTCCCTGGTGCGCCGGCGCTTTTCGATTGCCCGTCTCAGCGGTTCGTGGGCTGAAGCTGGAAAGGGGCTGTGAGTACTGAGTGACCTGGTTCGCCGGAGTCGGGTTGGCGGTCTACAAATCGCTAGACTTTT
>JAWVYW010000171.1:0-7946 GCA_033722535.1 Promineifilaceae bacterium (SeqCode) | reverse complement strand
GCTCGGGGTAAATGTCGGCGTCGCAGTTGCGGTTGCTGACGGCGTGAGTGTGCTGGTGGGACTGGGTGTCGCCGTTTCTGCGTCGAGGATCATCCTGGCCTCCCCCTCAGGCGTCCGGTCGGGGCCACCGTCAGCCATGGAAGCGCCGCCGCCGCCGGACGCCAGAGCGTCCGCTACCCCCGTCGTCTGGTCCGGCGGCAGCGCGGCTGCCGCCCCTGCCCGGTCGCGCGTCAGCCACCACAGGCTGCTCAGGAGGAGGAGCAGGGCGATCGCCGCAGCGCCCATAAAGAGCATTCGTTTGAGGGGTTCGCCGTTGTCCGAGTGCGCGCGCAGTGATGGCAGGAGCGGCGTACCCTCAGGCTGATCAAACATTGGACAGGCGGCGTAGTCGGTAGTCAGACACGAGGCTTGCTGGTGTTCGTTCTGTATTGCGCGCGCGGGCGTCCCATAGTGACAGTAGTTTCCAGGTGAGGGAAAGGCCAGCCAGGTGGCGGTATCGTCCGCGAGGCCGAGGTAGGGACAGACAGGTTTCTGCTGCTGAGGTTGCCCAGCGGGATATTCCGTTACTTGAATATCCCCATTCGATTGATGCGAAACTGTCATTACTCGTGTACCGCCGGTCGCACTCTGAGGCCTCAGAATGGAAACTCACGCTGTCCTGGTGGAAGGCCGGAAAGCAAGTACCTGATTGGCGATCGCTTACTCTGCAACTGCCAAACAGACCTATTATAGTCTCTGCCAGCACTGTATACCAGCCAGCGCCAAGGCGCGCAATCCCTCTCGCAACAACTATCGCTGCGCCTCCGCCAAAAGTCCGATGTCCAGACTGCCGCGCTCCCCTACAATTCTCCCCGTTGGTATAAGCCGGGTTCCTGCCTTCGGTCGGGAACAGATAGCGGGGCTATACCGTCTTGATTTCTGTAAGAAAGTGAATGCGCGTCCACGTTTCCTGACGTGGCACTGTAGCATATGAAAGCGAGAAAGGAGAACTCGATGAAAACAGTGATCGGTCAACAGGGTAGCACCCTTCTTCTTGTCCTACTGGCGGGCGTACTGCTCGTCGCCCTGGCGGCTGGCTGCCAACCACAGGCAGAGCCGTCCGCAGCAAATCCCGCCTCCGCCCCTGCCGAACAGACGAAAGAGCCGGCTGAGGAGCCGGTGTCTGACCTGCAAACGGAGCCGACCAGCGGAGGAAAGGCGTATATTGACTCCGTGGAGATCTTGCTGCTCGAGTCGTTCCCGCTGCAGGCGCAGGCTGTCGTCAGCGGTAACCTGAGCGATGGCTGCACCACGATCGAGGAGATCCAAAGCACACAGGTCGGCAACACCTTTGAAGTAAACATCATCACTTCCCGGCCTGCGGACGCGCTGTGCACAGAGGCGCTGGTTCCCTTCTCGGAAACGGTGTCTCTGGACATTCACGGCCTGCGTGCCGGCACGTACAGCGTCGAGGCGGGCGAGCAGAGCGCGAGCTTTACGCTGGAGACGGATAACGTTATCCCTGAGGAGCCCGCGGCGGGCGCACCGGGCGGAGACGTGCTCGCCCAGATTCCCTTTAGCTGCCAGGCGCACGACGAATCGCGCGCGCCCTACCTCTTTCTACCCGGCGGCTTCTGTCTCCAGTACCCGCGCACGTTCCGCGTTGGCTCCTTCACCGCCGCCGGCAGCGAGGGCGTGATCTTCTACGGCCCCGCGCTGAGCGAGGGGCCGCAGCCCCTGCACGCGACGCTGACGCTGGAGATGGTGGGTCCGGCCAACGGGCGCACGCTGGCTGCTGTGGTTGAGGAGGCGACGGCGGAGTTTTCCGGGCTGGATATCACGCCGCAGGAAGTCCAGTTCGGCGGCGAGTCGGCCCTGCTGTTGGAAAACATGCCGGGCGTTGTGCAGCAGCGCGTGCTGTATACGATCCACGACGAGACCGTCTATCGCGTCGCCGTCAGCCCGACCGACGCCGAGCTCTCAGAGGCCGCCTCCGATGTCGAGCTCGTTTGGAGCACCGTTCGCGATACCTTTACCTTCATTACCGACGAGACGGCGGCGCTCTTCAGCGCCTGCCCCGATAGCGCGGACGCCTACGTCAACGTGATGCACGGCTTCTGCTTCCAGATGCCCGAAGGCGCGACGATCATTCAGCCCACCATCCTGGGGGCGGTGAGCGTGCACGTCGGGCCGGTCTTCCCGGCCGCCGGCACTATTCAGCCCTTCATGATGCTCGAGCCGTTCGGCGCCGTCGAGGGCCAGTCGCTGGAGGCCTTCGTGGACTCGATTGTCGGCGAGCACCCGACAGACGAGCTGCCCGAGCCGCAGCCGATCACGATCGGGAACGGGATCGAAGCGATCGTGGTCGAAGATCTGCCCAACCGCGACAGCAACCGTCACCTGTTCGTGATGCACAACGGGCAGCCCTACCATTTCGACCTTTTCCCCTCGGATCCGGAGAACTTCCCGGAGGAGACAGAGGAAGCAGTGGCGCTGTGGAATACGGTTCTCGACTCCTTCGCCTTCTTCCTGCCGTAAGTCCGTAAGTTGAGCGCCGATGGCGAGATTCACGCCGTCGGGGCCCAACCTTCCCGCAGAACAGCGGCTGACCTCGCCGCCCCCAGAACGCTGTGCTAGAATGGCGCGGTGTTCTGGGGGCGTCATTTCTTCCCCACGCGCTTTCTGACAAGCGGGAAGCGCGCCCACGAGCTTTACATTGCAGAAGCACTGAGGACCGATTGCATGGATAAGATTTTGATCACAGGCGGAGCCGGCTTCATCGGCAGCCATCTATCCGAGCTGCTCCTGGAGCAGGGGCGGCAGGTAACCGTTATCGACGACCTTTCTACCGGTCGCCTGGAAAATGTCAACCACCTGCGCCGGTTCCCGCGTTTTCAATTTGTACGCGAGACGATCACCAATAAGCAGGTTCTCGACCGCCTCACGAGCGAATCGGCAATGGTCATCCACCTCGCCGCCGCCGTCGGCGTTAAGCTGATTGTGGAGAACCCCGTCCACACCATCGAGACGAACATCCTGGGCACGGAGCGGGTCTTGCAGACGGCCAACCGCTACGGAAGCAAGGTCCTGATTGCCTCAACGTCTGAGGTGTACGGAAAAGGGATCTCCGTCCCCTTCCGCGAAGAGGACGACCGCGTAATGGGGGCGACGACAAAGAACCGCTGGGCCTACGCCACGTCGAAGGCGGTGGATGAATTTCTGGGGCTCGCCTATTATAGCCAGTTCGAGTTGCCGGTGGTCATCATGCGCTTCTTTAACACCGTGGGGCCGCGGCAGAGGGGCCGCTACGGGATGGTGGTGCCCCGCTTTGTGCGGCAGGCGCTGCGCAACGAGCCGCTGACCGTCTACGGCGACGGCCAGCAATCGCGCTGTTTCGCCGACGTCGCCGACGTCGCTCGCGCCATTGCCGGCCTCATGGAGTGTGAGCAGGCGGTGGGCGAGGTCTTCAACATCGGCAACACGGAGGAGGTCACAATTCGTGAGCTGGCCGAGCGAGTCATCGTCCTGTCCGGTAGCACTTCCGAGATCGTGCACATTCCGTATGAAGAGGCGTACCAGCCGGGTTTCGAAGATATGCGGCGCCGGGTGCCCTCCATTGAGAAGATAAACGCCATGATCGGCTACGAGCCGCAGTACCGGCTCGACGATATCCTGCGGCGGGTGATCGATTACGAGCGAGAGAGGGTACAAAGAAAAGATGCCCCATGATAACGTGCGCATTCACCCGACGGCGGAGGTATCGGAGCAGGCAGAGATCGGGGCCGGCAGCAGCATCTGGCACCAGGCCCAGGTGCGTGAGCGGGCGCGCATCGGGCGCAACTGCATTCTCGGCAAAGGCGTCTACATCGACTTTGACGTCACCGTGGGCGATAACTGCAAGCTGCAAAACGGCGTCTCCGTCTATCACCCGGCGACGGTGGAAGACGGCGTCTTCTTTGGTCCAGGCGTCATCGTCACAAACGACAAAGTTCCCCGCGCGGTTAACCCCGACATGACCCTGAAGGCGGACGCCGATTGGGAGGTCTCCCCGGCGTGGATCGGCGCCGGGGCGGCGCTGGGCGCAGGCAGCGTCTTGCTGCCGGGCGTGCGCGTGGGGCGCTGGGCCATGGTCGGCGCCGGGGCCGTCGTCACGCGCGACGTGCCGGACTTCGGACTGGTCGTCGGCAACCCGGCGCGCCTCGTCGGTTATGTCTGTCGCTGCGGCGGGCGCCTGGAGCCTATCGATAAAGATCAACCGCGCTTTTCCTGTTCCCGGTGCGGGGAAGAGATAGAGATAGGGGAGGAATGAGATGATTCCTGTTTCGAAACCGTACATTGGCCCCGAAGAGAAAGAAAACGTCCTCGCAGTCCTTGAATCGGGCTACATCGTCCAGGGCCCGCGGACGGCGGAGCTGGAGCAGCGTTTCGCCGAGCTCTGTGGCACGCGCCACGCCATCGCCACCGCCAACGGCACCACGGCCCTCCACATTGCCCTGCTGGCGCACGGCATCGGCCCCGGCGACGAAGTGATTACGACACCCTTTACCTTTATCGCCTCGGCCAACAGCATCCTCTTCACCGGCGCGACGCCGGTCTTTGCCGACGTCGACGAAGCGAGCTTCAACATCGACCCCGAGCAGGTGGAGCGGGCGATTACGCCGCGGACGAAGGCGATTTTGCCCGTCCACCTCTACGGGCAGCCGTGCGACATGGATGCGCTGCAGGCACTGGCCGAGGCGCACAATCTGGTGCTGATCGAAGATGCGTGCCAGGCCGTCGGCGCGACCTACAACGGGCAGACGGTCGGGAGCTTCGGCACCGGCACCTTCAGCCTCTACGCGACGAAGAATGTCATGGCTGCCGAAGGCGGTATGATCACCACCGACGACGACGAGATCGCCGCGCGGGCGCGCCTGCTGCGCAACCACGGCATGGAGCGGCGCTACCACTACGAGATGCTGGGCTTTAACTTCCGCATGACGGACCTCAACGCCGCCATCGGCCTGGCTCAGCTCGAGCGGCTGACGGAGTGGACGGCACGCCGCCAGGAAAATGCCCGCCGCTTCAACAACGCGATCACCGCCGTCGTTACGCCCGGGGTAAAGGAGGGGCGGGAGCACGTATGGCACCAGTACACGATTCGCGTGGACGGGGGCCGCGACCGTGATGCCGCCGTGGCGCAGCTCAATGAAGCGGGCGTGGGCACCGGCATCTTCTACCCCATTCCCGCCCACTGCCACGACTACATGCAGCGCATCGTCGGGGATCTCTCCATGCCGGTCGCCGAGCGGCTGGCAGAGGAGGTCATCTCATTACCGGTTCATCCACAGCTGAGCGAGGAGGAGCTCGAGACGATTATCGCCGCGGTGAACCGGCTATGATGCTAAAAGTAGCCGTCATCGGCGTGGGCTCCATGGGCAAAAACCACGCCCGCGTCTACAGGGATACGGACGATGCCAGACTGGTCGCCGTCGCCGATGCCAACCACGCGACCGCAGCGGCCGTAGCCGAGCGCCACGGCATCCCCGCCTACGCCGATTATCGGGAGATGCTGGAGAAGGAGCAGCCAGACGCCGTCACAGTGGCCGTGCCCACCGCCCTTCATGAAGCGGTCGCCACGGACGCGATGGAGGCCGGCGCCGACGTGCTGATTGAGAAGCCAATTGCGGCCACCACAGAGGAGGGGGAGCGGCTGGTGGCGCGCGCCGAGCGGCTGGGCCGGCGGCTGATGGTCGGCCACATCGTGCGCTTTAACCCGGCGACGCAGATGTTGCGCCAGAAGCTGGACGACGGCGAGCTCGGCCGGATCTTCCAGATTGTGGCCCGCCGCGTAGGCCCCTTTCCCCCGCGCATCCGCGACGTCGGCGTGGTCGTCGACCTGGCGCCGCACGATCTGGACCTGATGCGCTTTCTGACGGGGGAGGATCCGGTGCGCCTCTTCGCCGAGGTCGAGCGGCGGATTCACACGCGCCACGAGGATCTGCTCCTTGGCACATTACGCTTCCCGGGGGGTATCGTCGGCAGCCTCGAAATAAACTGGCTGACGCCAAACAAGGTCCGTGAGGTACTGGTTCTGGGCGAGCGGGGCATGTTTCGCATAGACGATCTGACGCAGGATCTGTACTTCTATGAAAATGCGCAGGCGGGCGGCGATCTGTGGTCGCCGCTGAGCGTGCTGCGCGGGGTGAGCGAAGGGCAGGTGGTCCGCTTTGCCGTGCCCCGCGAGGAGCCGCTGAAGGCTGAAATCCGCGCCTTTGTCGACGCCATTGTCGAGGATCGGCCGCCGCCGGTGGCGGGCGAGGACGGCGTCGCCGCGCTGCGGCTGGCGCTGGCCCTGGTCGAATCGGGACGGAGCAACCGCCTGTTAAGATGGGATGAAGATGCTGGACGATTTGTGTAGACGGATCGAAGAAAAGAGCGCCCGGGTGGCCGTCATCGGCCTCGGGTATGTCGGGCTACCCGTCGCCGCCGAATTCGCCCGCGTCGGCTATGACGTGCTCGGGGTGGATATCCAGGGGGAGCGGGTGGCACGGATCAATCGCGGCGAGTCGCCTATTGAGGGGGATGAGCCGGGGCTGGACACCCTGATCGCCGACGTCGTCGGCGCCGGGCGTCTGCGGGCGACGACCGACTACGCCGAGCTCGGCAGCCGAGATGTGATTCTCATCGCTGTGGAGACGCCGGTGGACGAGCAGCAGGTCCCCCGCTACCAGGCGCTGCGCGCCGTGCTGGCCGATCTGGCACCGGTGCTCAAAGCAGGGGCGCTGGTCATTGTGGAATCGACCATCGCCCCGCGCACGATGCGCGACCTCGTGCAGCCTGCGCTGGAAGGCGGCAGCGGCTATCGCGTCGGCGAGCAGCTCTTTCTGGGTCATTGCCCCGAGCGGGTGATGCCCGGGCGGCTGCTGCACAATCTGCGCACGCTGAGCCGCGTGGTGGGCGGGATGACGCCGGAGACGGCGGAGGCGATGGTTGTCCTTTACCGCACCGTGACCGAGGGCGCGCTGGATGCCACCGACTGCCTCACGGCGGAGCTGGTCAAAACGGCAGAAAATGCCTACCGTGACGTGCAGATCGCCTTTGCCAACGAGGTCGCCATGATCTGCGAGGCGGTCGGCGGCGACGTATGGGCAGTGCGCGAGCTGGTAAACAAGAGTCCCGGGCGGCAGATGCTGCTGCCGGGCGCCGGCGTCGGCGGCCACTGCATCCCCAAAGATCCGTGGCTGCTGGCGTATGCGGGCCGCAGCGCTGCGGCCCGCACGGCCGGCGAGGCCGATCTGCGCCTCATCCCGGCGGCGCGGGCGGTCAACGACGGTATGCCGGGGCACATGCTGGCGCTGCTGGAGCGGGCGCTGGCGGAGGCGGGCCGGACCCTGGACGGTGCCTGCGTCCTGGTCATGGGCTACGCCTATCTCGAAGATTCGGACGATACGCGCAACAGCCCCAGCGCCGCGCTCGTGGGGCAGCTGGAGCGGGCCGGGGTCGAGGTGCGTATCCACGACCCCTGCGTCGCCGGCTACCAGGGGGATCTGCTGGCGCTGGCGGAGGGTTGTGACGCCGCCGTCGTGATGGTGCGCCACCACGCCTATCGGGAGGTCGACCTGGGGCGGCTACGTGGGGCGCTGCGGCTGCCGATCCTGGTCGACGGGCGGCGCGTCTTCGAACGGGCCGCCGCCGCCGAAGCGGGTCTGCGCTACATCCGGCTGGGGGACGGGCGCTCCGTCGACGGCAGGGGATAGGCTGGCGTGGCGGCCGAAGAACAGGAACGGAACATTCTCGAATATAGCCTCCTGCACCGGTTGATGGTGGGCTTCCACGCGCCGGTCCGCTGGCCGGTGTGGCTTGTCATTGCCGCCGGGGCGCTCCTGGCTTCGTCGGTCGCGGCAGTGTGGGGGCGGTTGAGCCGGCGGCATGATGCTCTCGCCGTCGCCGCTTTTCACTTTCTCTTTTTCGTCGCCGACACCTTT
>JAWVYW010000170.1:0-7975 GCA_033722535.1 Promineifilaceae bacterium (SeqCode) | reverse complement strand
GGAAACCCTGCACCCGGTTATGGGGGGAGCTCAAAATGGCGTGCATCGCCGGGGGGACACAGACGTGGCTGACGAGCACGCTATAGTTGTCGAGGCCCAGCGCCTGCGCCTGCAGCACACTCATGGCGTTGGCGGGTGCAGTCGTCTCAAAGCCGATGGCGAAGAAGACGACCTCTTTGTCGGGATTCTCCTGGGCGAGCTTGACTGCGTCCAGAGGCGAGTAGACGACGCGCACGTCGCCACCGGCGGCGCGCATGGTAAAGAGGTCGCGCTGGCTGCCGGGCACGCGTAGCATGTCGCCATAGCTGGTGAAGATAACATCGGGCCGCGAGGCGATCGTCAGCGCCTTGTCGATCAGCTCCAGCGGCGTGACGCAGACGGGGCAGCCAGGGCCGTGGACGAGCTCGATCTCCGGCGGCAGGAGCTGGTCGATGCCGTGGCGGACGATGGCGTGTGTCTGCCCGCCGCAGATCTCCATGATGACCCACGGCTGGGTCACCGTGCGCTCGATGTCGCGCAGCGTCGCCTGTACCAGCTTGGCGTCGCGGTATTCGGTGACATGTTTCATGAGCGTTATCCCTCCCCTGCTGCCGTCGATGCCGTCGGCGCCTGCGATTCCGTCTCCGGCTCCGGCCCCAGCTCCTCTTCCAGTTCAATCATTTGCCGCAGGATCTCCAGCGTCTCCTGCGCCTCTTCCTCGCTGATCAGGCTGATCGCGAAGCCGACGTGAATGAGGGCGTAATTGCCGATCTCCGCTTCGGGCACGTAGGCGAGGCAGGCCTCTCGCACGGTGCCGCCGAAGTCGATCTTCGCCATGGGCAGCCCCTGCCGGTCGTACATCTCGATGATTTTACCCGGTACGCCTAGGCACATAGTTCCTCTCTCCTGTGTGAACTAACGCAACTTCCAGGCGGCGACTGCCGCCTGCCCCAATGCAAGACCGCCGTCATTCGCCGGAACATCGCGATGGACGAACAGTGTGAAATCTGCTGCTTCGAGGTGGGCCAGGGTGGTGGTCAGCAGAGTTGTATTCTGCCACACCCCGCCGCTGAGGACAACCCGGCTCAGGCCGCGCTCGGCACGCAGGCCGAGACACAGATCGGTCACCAGGGCGGCGAGGCCGTTGTGGAAGCGCGCGCTGATGGTGGCGGGCGCGACTCCGGCGCGCAGATCCTCGACCGCGGCGGCGATGACCGGCGCCGCATCGAATGTTTTACCGGAGCGGGCAAAGCGATAAGCCCCCTCTTCGGACGGGTCGGCCAGCGCCTCCAGCTCAATCGCCGCCTGCGCCTCGTACCCCACCACCTGGGCCACCCCGATCAGGGCGGCAACCGCGTCGAAGAGGCGGCCCACGCTCGACGTGGGGGGCGCATTCAACCCCGTCTGCAGCTGGCGCGCAAGAGCGGGAAGAGCAAAGCTGGGCGCCGCCTCCTGCGCGTGGCGCACAGGGGGCAGATCGCCGTCCCAGTCGATGCCGGCGTGGTGGAGCCAGGCGAGCGCCATCCGCCACGGCTCGCGCACGGCCTGATCACCGCCGGGCAGCGGCACGTAAGCGAGATGAGCCGCCCGCTCGTAAGCAGTGTAATCGGCGAGGAGGACTTCACCGCCCCACACGGCCCCGTCATCACCATAGCCGGTGCCGTCGAAGCTGAGCCCGATCACGCGCCTCCCCTCACTCGAGGAGGCCCCCTCGCTAGAGGGGGTGCCCTCGCCCGGAAGCCCGTGCTCCGCCATGCAGGCGGCGATGTGCGCGTGGTGGTGTTGCACGGCGACGGCAGGAAGCCCCTCCCGCTCCGCGCGCGCCACTGCATAACGGGTGGCGAGGTAGTCCGGGTGCAGGTCGTGGGCCACTGCCTCCGGGCGCACCCGGAAGAGGCGCTCATAGTGGTCGATCGCTGCCTCAAAGGCGCCCAACGTCTCGTAATTCTCCAGGTCGCCAATATGGTGGCTGAGAAAGGCGTAACGTTCGCGCGTAAGGCAGAAGGTGTTCTTCAACTCAGCGCCGGTTGCGAGCAGAGGCGCGGCGGACCAGGGCAGCAGCAGCGGCGCCGGTGCGTAACCGCGCGCGCGGCGCAGGGGGTAGATTGCCCGCTGCGGGGCCCTATCCGCACCGGCGGCAGGCGCTGTCGGCTTGACGGCGCGAACGACGCTGTCGTCACAGCGGATGTGGATGGCGCGGTTGTGGAGAAGGAAGGCGTCGGCGAGAGGCGCCAGGCGGACCCGTGCATCCTCGTTGGCGTAGGCGATCGGCTCCTCGCTCAGGTTGCCACTCGTCATCACCAGTGCTTCCGGGACGTCGGGCGCCGGCTCCAACAGCAGAATGTGCAGGGGCGTGTAGGGCAGCATTACCCCAACCGTCTTCTGGTTCGGCGCTACGCCCGCCACAATTAGGCTCTCCTCGCGACGTTCGACGACGACGATCGGTCGCTCCCGCGAGGTCAGCAGCGCCCGCTCTGCCGGTGTCAGCCAGCAGTGGCGCTCGACGGCGGCGAGATCGGGCATCATAACCGCGAAGGGCTTGTCGACGCGTAGTTTACGCTGCCGCAAGGCGGCGACCGTCGCCGGGTTGGTCGCATCACAGGCCAGGTGGAAGCCGCCCAGTCCCTTCACCGCCAGAATCGCCCCCTCCGCCAGCAGCCGGCGCGCGGCTCCAATCGCCGCCTCGCCCAGCGGTTCATCGTGCCGGGAATCGCTCTCCAGCCAGATATGCGGCCCACAGTCGGGGCAGGCGACCGGCTGCGCATGGAAGCGGCGGTCGAGAGGGTCGTGGTACTCCGCAGCGCAGGCGGGACAGAGGGGAAAAGGGGCCATCGTCGTCAGGGGCCGGTCGTAGGGAATATTTTTGACGATGGTGAAACGGGGGCCACAATTGGTGCAGTTGATAAATGGGTAGCGGTAGCGGCGATCGGCCGGATCAAAGAGCTCGCGCAGGCAGTCGGGGCAGATGCTGACGTCCGGCGAGATCGGCTGGAACGCGTCCGGTAGCGGCGTGGAGGGGACGATCTCGAAGGTGGCAAAGCCAGCGGCCGGACGCGCCTCAACCTCAACGTGGTCGATGCGCGCCAGCGGCGGCGCATCTCTCGCCAGCGCTTCGATGAAGGCCGCAAGCGGTTCCGGTCGGCCGTCCACCTCGATATCGACCCCCGCCGAGGTATTGCGCACCCACCCCGTCAGGTGGAGCGCCGTCGCCAGCCCGTAGACGAAGGGGCGGAAGCCGACGCCCTGAACCATGCCGCTAATATGAATACGCGCCCCTTGCGTGCGCGTCACCGTTGGGCGCCCGCCTTCGTTCTCCATCAGATCGTCCGTTTGTGTGCTGCTATCTGCGTTGGCCTTGATGGGTCGGGCCGTCATGCGCGCCGACCTGGGCCTGCAGCCAATCGAGCCATGCACCTAGCCCTTCGCCGGTGCGGCAGGAGACGGGGAACGTGACCAATCCCGGGTTCAGCGCCTCAACCCCGCGCCGGAAGTAATCCATGTCGAAGTCGATGTAGGGCAGGAGGTCGATCTTGTTGACGACTAAGGCGTCCACCCCGCGGTACATGCCGGGATACTTGTACGGCTTATCCGCTCCTTCAGGCACCGAGGCCACGAGTACACTCTCGTGGGTGCCGAGCGCAAAGCTGGCGGGGCAGATCAGGTTGCCGACGTTCTCCACGACAAGCAGGTCGACCCGCTCCAGGTCGAGCTGGGCCAGCCCCTGCTGGAGCATGATGGCGTCCAGATGGCATTCGCCACCGGTGTTGATCTGCACGGCGAGCGCACCGGCTGCGGCTGCGCGGTCGGCGTCGATGCTGGTTGCGATGTCGCCGTCGATGACAGCCAGTTGCAGCCGCCCCTGCAATGCTTTTACCGTCTGCTCGATCAGGCTGGTCTTACCCGCACCGGGGGAAGCCATCAGGTTGATGCCAAAGACCCCCGCAGCGTCCAGCCGGGCGCGGTTAGCCTGCGCCAGACGTTCGTTGGCACCCAGAATGTTCTCGACCACTGCAACGCGCTCATTCATGCGAACTCTCCTAAGGCGCCGTCGGCGATGCCTGTTCCTGCGCCCCTGCTGGCAGCTGGGCCCCTGCTGGCAGCTCGGCCCCTGGTGACGCCTGGGCCGCTGGTGAAAGCTGGGCCCCCTCCACCTCTATCGCTTCCAGATAAAACTCTTCTCCGGCGGTGACGCGTACGTCGGCACTGTCACATAAGGGACAGACGAGAGCGTTGCGGGGGCTATAGGTATGGCCGCACGTGCGGCACGCCATTTCCGCCGCAATGCGCCGGAAGTGCAGGCGAGCGCCCGCAGCCGGCGTATCTGCGCTGATCATGTCCCAGTAGAACTGCACCGAATCGTCCACGATCGACGAAAGTTCGCCCACCACCAGAAAGAGATCGGTAATGCGCTCTGCGCCCGCCGCTTCGGCATGGCGCAGGGTAATGTCCCGTATCTGTTCCGTCACGAAAAGTTCATGCATTGGAATGCTGGATCCCTTTCACTTCGACTTGCCCCCAAGCATATCACGAAATGCCCCCCTCGTTTAGTCAGGTCGTCACCCGTATGGATAGACGTTTGTCACGATCAGCTTTGTAGCCGACCGCTCCCTGAAGACAGGAGATGAACGGGTAATGTCAAATGCGAATTGGAGCAGGTGGCAAAGCGATTCGATCCCCCGACGCTTCCCGCTCGCTTTTGGCGCAAAGCAAGGAGACGTCAGGGCACGGCGTTGGTTGCCGCCAGAAGTTCAACCCGGGTCGCCTGGAGGCGCTCCATCAGGGCACGCGAGACGCGCTGCTGCAGGCGGTAGGCGAGCGCCGGATCCTTTTCGATCAGGCGCCGCAAGGCTGGCGCGTCTATCCGGAGCAGGCGGCTATGCGCCGTCGTCTCCGCGGCGGCGGTCAGCTCATGCGGTTCGACGAGGGCGGAAATGCCCAGGATCTCTCCCGCATTGATCGAACCGATGCGGAACTCCTGCGTGATGCGGGTCTTGAGCGTATCGCTGACGACGTAGATCAGATCCACGCCGCCCTCCTGCACGAAGTAGAGGGCGTCGGCCGGCGCGCCCATTTCGAAGATGGTACTGTCCGCGTCGGCTTCGACCTCTTCGGTGATCACGGCGATCTCCCGGAGTTGGTCGGGGGTCATAAAGTTAAAAAAGGGATAGCGGCGAAGCGTTTCGGGGGAGATCATCGGCTGCTCCTGTTGCGTCGAGGCATCGGGTAAAACGTCAGGTCAGTAGCTCCAGGACCGCACGGGTGGCGCCCGGGACGGCGGCGGCGACCTCGGGCGACAGGTCATCGCAAAAGTCAAAGACACGTTCCGCTTCGACGGCGACGATCAGCACCTCCTCCGGCAGGTCGGCGCCCATCCGGTGGCCCAGCGCCAGCGCCGTCTGCAGCGAGGTGTCGTGGGCGGCGGTGGTGTGGCCCGCCGAGCGGTCGGGGAGGGCGTCGAGGGGGAAGCGATAGACGGCGCCGTTCTCGCCGCCCGTCGTCTGGATCGAATCGACGATGATCGCCCGCTCGTAGCCGATAAGCCGCTCCATAAGGCTGAGGCCGCCGAGCGAGAGGCAGTCCACCTCTACCTCGGCGGCAGGCGCGGGCCCATCGCCAGGCTCGGCGAGGGCGGCGGCGACCGCTTCCGCCACGCGCCAGCCCACGCCGTCGTCGCCCAGAATTGGGTTACCGAGGCCGACAATCAGGGTCTTTGCACGGGTCATCGATATCGCGCCTGCTAGCAGAACTGTTTCAACACTTCTACTGGCTCCCCGCCCGCATCGCGGATTGTCACCTGTAGCGGCATCTGGCCCGGGAGCGAGTGGGTAGCGCAGCCAAAGCAGGGATCGTACGCGCGGAAGGCCATCTCCACCTGGTTGAGCAGCCCTTCGGTGACGACCGTCCCCGCATGGATCAGGTTCTGCGCCGCCTTCTTGATCGACATGCTGATCGGCGCGTAGTTGTTCGTCGTGCCCACGACGAGGTTAACACGGGTGAGAATCCCCCGCTCGTCGGTCCAGTAGTGGTGGGTTAGGGTCCCGCGCGGGGCTTCGACAACGCCCACCCCTTCCGTCGGCGTCTGCGTGGGCACAGTGTGGATCTTATCGGATGTAATCTCCGGATCTGTCGCCAGCTCCACCCAGCGCTCGGCAGCGTAGAGAAGCTCGATCAGGCGTGCCCAGTGGGTGGCGAGCCGCTGATGGACCGGTTTACCCTCCAGCGTCTCGTAGAACTGCTCATACGCTTCCTGAGCGAGGGGCGTCGCCATCCCGTCGGAGGCATTGAGGCGGGAGAGCGGCGTGGCGGCGTAGACGCCCGAATCCTCGCCGTCGACAAAGCCCTTCCAGCCAACCTGTTTGAGGTAGGGGAACTTGAGGTAGGTCCAGGGCTCCACGCGCTCGGCGATCCAGTCGGTGTATTCATGCGGCTCGTACTTGCCCAGCCGCCTGCCGTTGGGGTCGACCACGCTGATCTTGCCGTCGTAGAAATTGACGTGGTTGTTTTTGTCGACCATGCCGATGTAGTGCGTGCGGTGAGTGTAAATGTCGCCCAGGATGAGGTCGACGTAGTAGTCGTTGCCCAGCACCAGGTCGTGGAAGAGCTGGAGGCTGAACTGAGCGAACTCGATCGCCCAGTAACCCATCTCCTCGATCTCCTTACGCTCGGCCTCAGTGAGCCCCTTGGTCACGCCGCCGGGGATGGAGGTGCAGGGGTGCACCTTGCGCCCGCCAAGCATCTCCACCGTTTTATGCCCGTATTTGCGCGCCTGGATGACCTTGCCGCCGACCTCCAGGCCCACCTTGTGGATGACGCCGAGAATGTTGCGTTCGGCGACGGGGGCGTCGGGGCCCATGACGAAGTCAGGCCCACCGAGCGCATAGAAATGGGTGGTATGATCGGTAAAGTAGAAGCCCATGTAGAGCAACTCGCGCAGCTTCTTTGCCGCCGAAGGCGGGTCGACACCGTAGACGGCGTCCGCCGCTTTGGCCGCCGCCATATGGTGTGCCTCGGGGCAGACCCCGCAGATCCGGTTGGTGAGCACCGGCATCTCCTCGACCGGCCGGCCGACACAGAAACGTTCGAAGCCGCGTAGCTCCGGGATCTGGAAGTACGTGTTGGCCACCTCGCCTTCTTCATCGAGGAAGATCTCTATCTTGCCGTGCCCTTCCAGGCGGGTAATGGGGTCAATGGTGATTCGCTGCATAATCAGTTCCTCCCAGGCGCCCTATTCCTCGCTCCATGCCGGGCGGGCGGCGTGGAGGAGAGAGTGGGCGAGGTTGAAGCGGTAAAAGCTCCCGACAGGGTCGGGGATGCCGTCCAGTATCTCTTCAATTTCATCCGGATCGCGGCTGTCGATGACCGAGGCCAGCGCCGTCATCAGTCGCGCGCCATAATCTACGACGTCCTCCGCCGGCCCGTAGCAGCCGATGCAGGCAGCCCCCACGGCCGGGCAGAGGGCCCCGCAGCCGTTACGCGTCGCCGGCCCGTTGCACAGAATGCCCTGCTCCAGCAGGCAGAGCACGGGGTCGACGTGCTCGACCTCGTGGATGCGCCTGAACTCCTTGATCTTCTTCACGTGGCGCGTGCGCCCACACTCGTCACAAACAGTCGAGTTGCCAGCGCCGATGACGCTGCCGGGCGGCGGCAGCTCTGCCTCGCCCTTTAAGACCTGAATGACCAGCCCCACGACCGCTGCGATCTGGTGCGATTCTGGCGGGCAGCCGGGCATGTAGTAGTCGACCTCAACCACCTGGTCCAGCGTCTTCAGGCGCGGGTAGAATACGGGGATGTGGAGCTGACCTTCGGGTACGTCATAGACGTACTGCGGGCGGTTGTGGCCGTTTTGCTCGGTGGAGACGCTCTCGTAGGCTGCCTCAAAGATGTCCCCGGCGCTGGAGAGGTTGGCCAGTCCCGGGATGCAGCCCTCCATGGCACAGGAGCCGAAGGCGACGAGGATCTGGGACTTGCGCCGCAGAAGGTGGGCCAGGTGTTCGTT
>JAWVYW010000169.1:0-8068 GCA_033722535.1 Promineifilaceae bacterium (SeqCode) | reverse complement strand
CTTGCCCGGGCGCACATCGAGGAGGTGACCGATGCGGAGCATCTCCACGACAGTGGCCACGCGCCGGCGAATGTCTTGCTTGCCGACCCCCTGGGCCTGGAGGGTGAAGGCGATATTCTCGTATACCGACATGTGGGGATAGAGGGCGAAGAACTGGAAGACGAAGGCGATATCCCTGTCGCTGGGGTGGAGCCAGGTCACCTTCCTGTCGTCGAGATAGATGTCCCCACCGGTCACCGTCTCCAGACCGGAGATCATGCGCAGCGTAGTCGTTTTGCCACAGCCCGAAGGGCCGAGGAAGACGACGAACTCGCCGTCGCGGATGGTGAGGTCCATCGGCTTGACCGCCGTGAACTCCCCAAACCGTTTTTCAACCTGTTGTAGATCTATCGTTGCCATGGGCCACTGGTCCGTCTGTTTGTACGCATCGTCGGCTGTCCGTTTACTGCCTGATTGCGCCGAATGTCACGCCGCGCAGCAGGTGCCGCCGCAGGGCAAAGGTGATGATGATCACCGGGATGAGGAAGGCCAGCGTGCCGGCGGCGATGGCCGACCACTCGATGCCGCCGCGACCGAGCATGGTGGCAATGGTGGGCGGCGCTGTTCGCGCCTCCTGCGAGGTAAGCATCAGCGCGAAAGCGAACTCATTCCAGGCGAAGATAAAGCTGAAGACGGTCGTCGCGGCGATGCCGGTCACCGCCTGGGGCAGGACGATCTTGTAGAAGGCCTGGAGGCGGCTGTAGCCGTCCACCATTGCTGCTTCTTCATACTCCCGCGGGATCTCGTCGATGAAGCCCTTCAGGAGCCACACCGTCAGCGAAAGGTTGAACACGGTATAGAGGAGGATCATCCCAAAGTGGGTGTCGAATAGACCCAGCTGCCGGTACATGAGGAAAAGGGGCACGGCGACGACCACGGCGGGCAGCATGCGCGTGCTGAGAATAAAGAACAGCAGGTCGTCTTCGCCGGGCACGTCGAAGCGGCTGAAGGCGTAGGCTGCGAAGAGGCCCAGGGTCACCGAGGCGATGGTCGAGCCGCCAGCAATGATGATCGAGTTGATCAGCCGCTCGGCGAAGTCGCTGGGGCCGGTGATCTGCTGTCCCGCGCTCAGGGCGATGCGGTCGAACAGGGCCAGCTGGTCCTCAACCTCTCGCAGCCGCTCGGCGTTGGCGGGGGAGAGCTGCGCCCGCTCCGTCAGCAGAAAGACGACGCCCTCCAGCGTCGGATCGAAGACCACTGACGGGGGAATGGAAACCACCTCCGCACGAGACTTGAAAGCAGTGAGCCCCATGGCGAAAACGGGAATGAGACCGACGATGGCCAGCGCGATGACGATAAGCGCCCTTAGATTATGGAAAAAGCGAGCCCGTGGGTGTACCTGATCGACGCGGGCGCTCTCCGTCACCGGGTGGCGGGGGCCGGTCTCTTCAAATGATGCCATAGTTATTAACCCTCTCTTCGCATCCGGTTCAGGTTGCGGATGTAAAGGTTACTGATTGCAATGACGATGACGAGCACGATGTAGGCGAGCGCGCTGGCGAAGCCGGTGCGCCACTGTCCCTGAAAGGCGACGCGGTACAGGTGGACGGCAATCACTTCCGTCTGGTCGCCCGGCCCACCCCCCGTCATCCCCATCACCAGGTCAAACGACTTGTTGAACGCCTCAATGGTGCGGAAGAGTACGGCAATCATCACCAGCGGCGCTACCTGGGGCACCGTGATGCGCCAGAACTGGAACCACGAGCTGGCGCGGTCGATGGCCGCCGCCTCGTAAAGGTACTCGGGGATCGCCTTGAGGCCTGAGAGGATGAGCAGCATCACGAAGGGCGTCCACATCCACACGTCGACGATGATCACGGCCCATAGTGCTAATCCAGGAACGACCTCACCGCCAAAGCGGCTGGCCAGCCAGTCCGGCGCGCCGACCGGGTTGTCGAAGCCGATGAGGTAGTTAAAGTAGCCGAAGCTGGGGTTGTACATCAGCTTCCAGAAAAGGCCGACGACGACCGGGGCGAGCATCATCGGCACGAGAATGAGCGTCGTCACAAGGCCGCTGCCCATGAACTTGTGGCGGACGAGCATCGCCAGCGCAAAGCCAAGGATAAGCTGCAACAGGACGGAGAAAAAGACGTACTGCCCCGTGGTGATGAAGAACTCCCACATCGTCTCGCTGGACAATATCCGGCTGAAGTTTTCGAAGGCGACCCAGACCGGCGCCTCGTTGGCGATCGCCGAGTAGTCGGTGAAGCTGAGATAAAGGCTGTAAAAGAGCGGGAAAAAGTTGATGACGATCAGGAGGATGAGGGTCGGCCAGATAAAGAGCCCTTTGATCGCCCGCTCGCTCAAATGGCGGGGGCGCCCAACTCCTTGCTCCTCTGGATAGGGGCGTACGTCGGCGTCGAGGGATGACATAGTGGTTTACTGCCTCGAAAGAGAGGGCGGCGAACGAGCCGCCCTCTCTTTATTCAAAGCGGTCGTTACTCTTCGATCATGTCCGCGTCTTGCAGAATCTGGTAATGCTCTTCCGCAATTGCGTTCAGCGCCTCTTCAGCCGTACCCTGGCCCTCGACGATGTACTCGCCCAGCTCACGCTGGCTGATGACGAGCAGCTCGCCGAAGACGGGGATATTCCAGAAGTCCTTGACGATCGTCATTGTCTCGGCAAAGGCGGGGTTGAACGGCGTCTGGTTGAGGAAGAACTCGCTCTCCAGCACCTCCTGGTTGGTGGTGAAGCCGCCGAGTGCTGCCCACTCCGTCTGGATTTCGGGCTGAGCGAACCAGTCGATGAAGCACAGGGACGCTTCCTGCCGCTCGGGGCTGATGTAGGAGATAACGCTCATCCCCTGGCCGCCGAGTGCGGCGTGCTGAGCGCCCGTCGGGCCCTCGGGGTTGACGAAGAAGCCGGTGGTCTCGGCGTAGGGGTTGATGTCGGGGTTGATCAGGGCCGGGAAGAAGGCGAAGTAGTTCATCGCCATCGCCGCCTGCCCGCTGATAAAGGCGTCGTTGACCTCGGAGAAGAAGGCGTTGCTCATGCCGGGTGGCTGGCAGCACTCGTACAGCTCGCGATAGGTCTCAAGGGCGTTAACCGCATCTTCAGAGTTGATGACACCGCGCGGGTCGTTATCAGGCGAAGCCCAGTCGGCGCCGTAGCTGAACAGCGTGTTCTGGAAGCCCATCGTAATTGCGTCGTAGTCGGCCTGGGTGTAGATAGCGGCGCCCCACAGCCCTTCATCCGGGCGCGTGAAGAAGTGGGCCATGTCTACCAGCTGCTCCCACGTTTCGGGGGGCGCGAGTGGATAGCCGTACTCTTCTTCAAAGGCGGCCTGCTCGTCCGGATCCTCAAAGAGGTCGGCGCGGTAGGCCCAGCCGTTGGCGTCGCCCTCGGTCGGGAAGGCCCAGTACTGTTCGGAGCCGGTGGGGTATTCGGCGTAGTAGGTCAGTGTGGCCGGAGTGACAGTTTCGGCAAGCTCACCTTCGACCATGAACTCAGTGAGATCCAGGTAGTGTCCCTGGGTGACCGATTGGCCGAGCCACTGGCTGTCGCCGACGACCATGTCATAGCTGGTCCCCTGAGCAGCCATCTCTGTAAAGAAGAGGTCGCCGAAAGAGCCCCACGGCTCCTGGACCACTTCGACCGCCACCCCCGTCTCCTGCTCATACATGTTGCCGATCTGCTGGAGGTAGTCGGCGGGGTCCCACTGCGCCCATAGAATCGTCAGTTCGTCGACATCCCCCGGGCAGGCGGCGGCGACCTCTTCAGCTTCCTCTTCCGCCACTTCCTGTGCCTCTTCCTCTGCTTCCTCGGCGGTATCTACCGCATCGTCTTCTTCGACGACGTCTGTCTCCTCCTCAAGAATTTCTTCGGCCGTTTGCCCGCCGCAGGCGACGAGGGCGACCAACAGGATTAACAAAAGGGGCCACATCATCCTCTTCAACATATTTCAATCTCTCCTTCCAGATCCTCTTTCATCAGTAGATCAAGGTCGTGCTGTCAGAAACGGGGGTCACAGGGGTCAGTCAGCTAACGCATCACCTCCTTCAGTACAAAAGAGCAACACTCTACCGGCTGATAATCTACAATCCATAGCTCAGGCGCGCGAAGAGACTCTCGCGGAGCGCCCGAATGTGGGCGTGCATCGCCTGTTCGGCTGCCTGACCGTCACGGGCCGCTATCGCCTCGACGATCACCCGGTGTTCCTGAGTGCAGGCAGCCAATCGATCGGGGTTCGTTTCAGAATCGATGTTCGCCAGGTGGTGCACGCGGTTCCGCAGGTGGAGGATCGTCTCCCCCAGGAGACCGTTGGGGCTGTGCTCGCTGAGGATCTCATGGAAGCGTGTGTCTGCCTTCGACCATGTCGCCTTGTCGTTCTCTGCCGCCGCCGTCTCCATCTCTTCCATAACGGCGAAAAGTTCTTCAATCCCACGCTGCGGCATCGTCCTGGCGATCAGACGCACCAGCTCCGGCTCCAACAGAGCTCGGATGTGGACCACGTCCAGCACGTCGCGGACGGAGTGCGAGGCTACGGTAACGGTCTGGCCGGGGCTCATGTTGATCAGGCCGTCCTGCGCCAACATATGCAGTGCCTCGCGAATGGGGGTACGGCTGATGCCAAGCAGCTTTGAGAGGCGGGACTCGCTCAGCGGCTGTCCCGGTTGGAGGTCGGCGTGGCGAATGGCGTCTTTCAGGCGCTTGTAGGCAACGTCCCGTAGAAGCAACGAGCCTCGCTCGTTCTGGAACTGCTTGAGTGGCTGTTTGCTGAGGTACTGCTCTAGCCTATCCATCGCCTCCGG
Source organism: Promineifilaceae bacterium (SeqCode) (assembly GCA_033722535.1). GTDB lineage: Bacteria > Chloroflexota > Anaerolineae > Promineifilales > Promineifilaceae > JAAYYY01. The sequence continues at coordinate 3,277 of JAWVYW010000169.1, read as the reverse complement.
GAGTCGGACAAGAATTGGGCACAGAGAAAACAGGACCGTATGCGGGCAGTATACAGTCTGTATAAAGAGAGTATACGGTAAGGAGGGATGCTGTCAAGTAATTTTCTGGTAGTCCGGTGGTAGCGTCGATTTCACCGCTCAGGAAAGGAGTGTGACCGGTGCGAGCCATGGTAGGCAAGTGGAGGACACGGGTGGGGGAGTCGGAGGGAGTGCTGGGTTACTCGGGCAAGCGCTTTCTCCCACTCCGTATTTCTCGCAGCGCGGCCATTATCATGGTGACCGCAGAGAGAGGAATGACGAAGAACAACATGATTGTACTGAAGCGGGGTAACGCATCATGTTCAGATGCGGCCAGGATGAGGTACAGTGTATAGGCCACATAGTACGCCAGTAAAAACAATCCTTCCGGCCGACCAATGACGCCCCCGGTAAAAAAGATCGGCAGGGAGGCCAGCGCAACCGCGATCATCACGGGTATATCGAAGCCGATGACGGCAGTCGACACTTCAATGCCTGCCGGCGCGACGAGACTGGTGAAGCCCAGCACGCCCATGAGATTGAAAATGTTGCTACCGACGACATTGGCGACGGCAATGTCCCGTTCGCCGCGTATCGCCGCGATGATGGAGGTAACCACCTCCGGCAGGGAGGTGCCTGCGGCGACAATCGTCAAGCCAACGATCAATTCACTGACGCCCAGATATTGGGCAAAAGAGACCGCGCTCTCGACGAGCCAGCGCGAGCCCAGTACTAACAGTGCGAGGCCGCCAAGCACCAGGCCTATGTTGATAAGCCAGCCACTTTTCGCCAACTTCTCAGTGCCAGATTCCCTATCATACTCTTCTCGCACCTCCACGCTTTCTCGGCGGCTCCGATAAATCAAACAGCCGGTGTACATCGCGAGACCGGCAACCAGCAGGAGCCCCTCGCCGCGACTGAGGCTTCGATCCAGCGCCAGGATCAGAACAATGACCGAAAGCGCGATCATCAACGGCACATCAAGCCGCACCAGTTGTTGCGAGACAACCAGCGGCACAATCAGCGCTGAAAGACCAAGAATGAAGAGGACATTGAAAATATTACTGCCGACGACATTTCCCACCGCAATGCTCGCCTGACCCGACAGCGCTGACCCCACGCCGACGGCAAGTTCGGGAGAACCGGTACCGAATGCGACGACGGTCAGTCCAATAACCAAGGGCGATATGCCCAGAACAGCCGCCAGGCGGGATGCACCCCGTACCAGTGCTTCCGCACCGGCAATGAGAAAGACCAGTCCAACGACGAACAAGAGAATTCCCATAGTAACCTGGAGGGAGTATAGACAGAACCAGAGCGTTTCTCAAGAGGTTGTGTGTCGCTGCGCCATCTGGTATTGATCGTGGTCAGAGAACGATTTTCTACTGCTTATCAGAGGAAAATTCACGTAGCGAAGCCATCGCGACCTAGATACGCTGTAGGTATGAATGGCGTTTCGATCCCTCAGGAGGAATAGGGGAGCTTGCCTCCTCGGCGATCTGAGCGCAGCGATCGCAGGAGGCGACTATGAAAGAGCAACTGATAGAGACGCTACGCGCGCTGACCAGCCTGCACGGTGCGCCGGGCTTTGAACAGCCGGTTGTGCGCTACCTGGCCGAGCAATTTGCGGCGACGGGGGCGTCTATCGACGTCGACGAGATGGGCAATCTGTACGCGACCCTCGACGGGGAGGACGAGGCGCCGCACCTGATGGTCGCCGCCCACAGCGACGAAATCGGCGCGGTCGTGCGGGCCATTCACCCGGACGGTTTTCTGTCGATCGACCCCATCGGCGGCCTCATACCCACGCATCTCGTGGCCCAGCGTGTGCGCGTCGGCGACAATCTGGGCGTCGTCGGCGTGCTCCCGGGCCACGTGCAGTCGGCGGCGGAGCGGCGGCAGGTGCCGGAGATTCACGATCTGTTCGTGGATATCGGCGCGCGCAGCGCAGAAGAGGTCGCGGCGATGGGTATTGCCGTGGGCACGCCCGTCACCTATGATGTGCCGCTTGCCGTCTTCGGCAACGGCGAGCGGCTCACGGGAAAGGCGATCGACAACCGGCTGGGCTGTGCCGTCCTCTTGCAGCTTTTTCGGCAGCTAGAGGATCGCCCGCCGGCTGGACCGCTCACGGCGCTGGTGGCGGTGCAGGAAGAGGTCGGTTTCCGCGGCGCGACTGTCGGCGCCCACCGCGTCCAGCCAGACTACGCCATCGTGGTGGATACCTTCCCCATCGGCGACACGCCCGGTGTGCCAGAGCGGCGGATGCCGGGGCGGTTGGGGGAGGGGCCGGTGCTCGTCGTGGCCGCGTCGAGCGGCCGCAGCGGCCGGGGGCATATCACTCACCCCCGTCTGCAGGAGTGGCTCGAGGGTGCGGCGCAGCGAGCAGGAGTGCCGCTGCAAAAGGCGACGTCGATTGGGATTGCTATCTCGGACGCCGCGGCCATTCATCTGAGCGGGCGCGGCGTCGCGACCGGCGTGCTCGGGCTGCCGCGCCGCTACTCCCACTCTCCCGTCTGCACCTTTGACGTGGGCGACGCGCTGGGTGCAGTGCGTGTCCTGGTCCAGGTGGCGGGCGAGATGGCTGAGCATCAGGAGCGACGCTTCATTTAGTGGACTTCTCGGCCAACGCCAGCTCCTTGAACTCCTGCACCTGCCCGCTTATGGCCCGCTCCGTCGGCAGCCGCTCGATGGAGGAGGCGCCGAAGAAGCCGGCAATGCCCGGCATCTGGGCAAGCGCCCGGCCCACGTTCTCCGGCTCGTCAAAGGGGCCGCCGTGGCAGATGACGAGCACGTCGTCGCGCACCGCTCTTCCGGCCTCCATGATGGCGAGTGATTTGGCGATCGCCTCGTCGAGCGTCATCGCCACCGCGGCGCCGATCGAGCCGGACGTGGTCAGCCCCATGTGGGCGACCAGCTGATCGGCGCCCGCCTCGGCCATCGCTCGCGCCTGCTCCTGGTCGAAGACGTAGGGAGAGGTAAAGAGGTCCAGGTCGTGGGCCAGCCGGATCATCTCGATCTCTTTGTCATAGCCCATCCCCGTCCCTTCGAGGTTCGCCCTGAACTCGCCGTCGATGAGGCCGACGGTGGGGAAGTTCTGGATACCAGAAAAGCCCATCTCCTTCAGTTGCTTCAGAAAGACCGGCATCAGGCGGAAGGGATCGGTGCCGCACACGCCGGCGAGCACCGGCGTGTCCTGCACGACGGGGAGGACTTCGGCTGCCATTTCGATCACAATGCCGTTGGCGTCGCCGTAGGGCAG
>JAWVYW010000168.1:0-8188 GCA_033722535.1 Promineifilaceae bacterium (SeqCode) | reverse complement strand
GAAAGCTGGAAGGCGATTAACGACGGCCTCCACTCCAGCTACCTGCCCGAGCCGGAGGCGGAAATCGGCCACTGCGTCCACCGGCTGGCGATGCACCCCTCCCGCCCCCACACCCTTTACATGCAGAAGCACTGGGACGTGATGCGCACCGACGACGCCGGCGACAGCTGGCGCGAGGTCAGCGGCAATCTGCCGAGCGACTTCGGCTTCGCCATCGACGTCCACGCCCATGAGCCGGAGACGGTCTACGTCGTGCCGATCAAGAGCGACTCCGAGCACTACCCGCCGGAGGGCAAACTGCGCGTCTATCGCAGCCGCACCGGCGGCGGCGACTGGGAGCCCCTCACGAAGGGGCTGCCGCAGGAGAACTGCTACGTCAACGTGCTCCGCGACGCGATGGCGGTGGACAGCCTCGACGACTGCGGCATCTACTTCGGCACCACCGGCGGCGCCGTCTATGCCTCCACCGACGGCGGCGATAGCTGGCGCGCGGTGGTAGAGAATTTGCCGCGCGTGCTCTCGGTGGAGGTGCAGACGCTATGAGGGGGCCCAGTGAACAGGGGCCCAGCGAGCAGGGGCCCAGCGAGCAGCCGGCGACGGTGCGCGTGACCCTGCCGGCCCACCTGCGCGAATTGGCCGGCGTCGCCGGCGAGGTGCGACTGCCAGTCCGGGGACCGGTCACCCAGCGAGCGGTGCTCGACGCGCTGGAGGCGCGCTACCCTGTGCTACGCGGCAATATCCGGCAGCAGGGCACGCAGAAACGCCGCGCCTTCATCCGCTTCTTCGCCTGCCGTGAAGACCTGTCCCACGAGGCGCCCGATGCCCCCCTGCCCCCCGCCGTCGCCGCCGGCGAGGAGCCATTCATGATTATCGGGGCGATTGCCGGCGGCTGATTGGGGCGCGATTGCCGCGCGCACAGGGGCGCGCCACCTCGCAAGCCCCCACGACGCGTCCACGCGTGGGGGCATCGCCGCCGCGTGCCACCGCTCACCCCCCAAAAACGCGGTCAAAAAACTCATTGCGCAGGAGACCATCAGGGTCAACCTGCTCCTTCAGCGCGCGAAAGGCCTCCATATGCTCGCCGTACATCGCCTCCAGCTGCGATGCGCTGGCGTGGACGTTTTTCACCAGATAGACGCGGCCACCCAGCTCGTGACAGAGGTCGGTGAGGTCCCGCAGCTGCGCGTCGAGCAGGCTCACCTTCCCCATCGTCAGATGCTGGAAGGCGACGCTGACGGCGTAGCCGGCGAGGCCGTTATTGGAGGACATCAGAAAATCGTCCTCCTGCACGTAGAGAATGTCGAAGAGGTTCGGCGTGAGGTTGCTCCGGCGGAGCCGGGCGGCGGCCTCTTCCAAAAAAGGCAAGACGCTCTCCTCGGGCAGGACGTACGTCTGCTGGATGGTAGGCAGGTGGATGCCCACTTTTTCCGCAACCTCAGCCGAGACGCGGTTGCCGTCGACGAAGAAGGCGTAGCCGGGCAGCTTGTTGACGTACCTTGTGTCCGGCTTGAGAGAGAAAAGGTAGAAGAGGTTCCAGACGAGGTTGTTGATGCGCGAGATGCGGATCAGCCACTCGACCGGCACGCGCAGCAGCGTGAGCGGGCGGTAAATCGCCAGGGGCTGCAGTTCCGTCTCGGCGGTGTAACGGGACCTGAGCACCAACCCCTTGTTCTTCTTGCCGGAGAAGAAGGCGACGGCGTAGACGGCGTTCCAATCGCCGGGGTTGTGGGTTGCTTCGCGCAGGGCGTCGAGCAGGGGCGCGAAGCCCTCGTACTTCTCCATAACCGTCTCTACCTGCGTGCGCTCGCCAATCTCGAGCAGGTTGTAGGTGATTTCCGTAACCACGCCCAGGTAACCCAACCCGCCGACGACGGCGTGAAAGAGCTCCGAATTCTCCTCCCGGCTGCAGGTGACTCGTTCTCCGTCCGGTAGCAGCAGCTCGAACCGCTCCACGTGCTTGCCCTCCTTGCCGTACAGGGGGGAGCTGCGCGAGAGGCAGTTGCCGGAGAGGGTGCCCCCGGCAGTCGCCTGCGCCGTGGTGACGACGACGTAGGGCGTCAGCCCGAGCGGCAGCAGCCGCTCCACGATGTCGCCCCACCGCGCGCCGGCCTGCACCGTGATCTGCTGCCGTTTCACGTCGACGTCGAGAATCCGGTCCAGCTTCGCGAGCGAGATGACCATGTCGTTGTTCAGCGACTGGGAGTCGAAGGAGAGCCCGGCGCCGCGCAACGTCACCCGGCGCCCTCGTTCGTGCGCCTGGCGGAGCAGGCTTTGCAGCGCTTCTGTGCTGTCGGGGGAATGGACGTCGGCATACGCGCTGTGGATGCGGCCGAAGCTGCGTAGGAGTTGTTCTGGCATGAGATACCTCCACGTCGGGCCACAGCCGCCGGCCCTGACCCGCGATTAAAAACCCTTTCACACCGCCCCCACACTGACTACATCCTATCATTATAACAGATTTACAGCTGATCGTGGTCGCCCGAGCGCGTGTGTGCCCGGGATAGGCGGGGCTTATCTCCCAATTATCTGCCCGTAACCCTTTCGTAAGATCTGTCCCCTACGATCGTAGTAGATGGCCGGTCAGAGTAGCGAAAAAGTTAGACATTCAATGGTAATAGGAGAATAGGAGGCACACCGATGATTAAGAAAATACTTCCCATAGCGGCGCTCATCCTTCTGGGCAGCCTGCTGCTGGCAGGGCCGGCGCTGGCGCGCGGACAGGGCAACCCCAACCCGGCGGTTGAAGTTTACGTCGTCAGCCAGGGGCTCGTCTATGACTCGATCGTCACCGCCGATCCGCTGCCGATGAAAGGGCCGTTCCAGAAGCTGGAGATGGGCCCGCACGGCCTGCAGACCCAGTATGGGCCCGGCGACCCCGGCTACGTCGGCGGACGCTGGTGGGTGGACGTCAACGGCAACGACGAGATGGACGAAGGCGACCACTTCTTCCTCTGCCCCCTGCTGGGACCCGGCTCCGAGCTATAGAATAACTTTCTGAAACATTGGGCGGCCCCACACCGGGCCGCCTCTCTCCATCCTCCCGGGGGGTCGGTCTCTCCGGGGGGATTTGCCGTGCAAGCGCGGGGGGGCGATCGCAGCCCCCTTTGCCGCCCACGAAGACGGGCGGGCGCAGCTACGCCAGCGCCTGGTACTGGACCCCTGTCAGGCGCTCCGAAATCTCCCACAGGCGGGCTGCCGCTTCGGCGTCGTACGATGCCCGGCTCGACGCGCGCGTGACCGGGTAGCCACGCATCGTCATCAGACCGTCGGGCGCGACATACTCTCCTCCCTCCACGCCGGGCGCGACCGCCGCGTAGAGCGTGTTGAGCGCGCCCTGGGCGGCGCTCTGGGCAAAGATGCGGTTGGCGGCCTCCATCAGCGCCGCCTGCAGGCGCGACTCGTTCATCTCCGGCCCGCGCCGCTGGAGGTTCGTGGCGGCATAGCCGGGGTGGGCGGCGACGCTGGACACGGAGGCGCCGGCGGCGTCGAGCCGGCGCTGCAGCTCGTAGGCGAAGAGGAGGTTGGCCAGCTTGCTCTGGGCGTAGGCCCCGAAGGCGCTGTACCGCTCTCGGCTCTGAAGGTCGTCGAAGTTGATGCGCCCGCCCTGGTGGGCGCCGCTGCTCACCGTCACCACCCGGCTCTCCTCGGCGCGGAGGAGCGCGGGCAGCAGCAGGCCGGTGAGGGCGAAGTGGCCCACGTGGTTGACGCCGAACTGCATTTCGAAGCCGTCGGCGGTCTCCCGGCGGGGGATGGCCATGACGCCCGCGTTGTTCACCAGCAGCTCCAACGTCTCGTGCTCGCCCAGAAACCACGCGGCAAAGGCGCGCACCGAGTTGAGGTCGGCGAGGTCCAGCTCGGCCACCGCCACGCTGGCCCCCGGCGCGGCGGCGCAGATCTCGGCGGCGGCGCGCTCGCCCCGTGCCACGCTGCGCACCGCCAGCACCACGTGCGCCCCCTGCTGCGCCAGGGCGAGCGCCGTTTCATAGCCCAGGCCGCTGTTGGCGCCGGTGACGACGGCGGTCGTATCGATCAGATCCGGTATCTCGGCCGCCGTCCACGGCCCCTCGGCGCGCCCCGCCGCCGGTGCATGGCGCCCATTCCCCTTTTGCCACAGCCATGCCGCCAGCCCGGCCGCGCCCAGGAGCGCCCCTGTGATCGTCCAGCTTTTCCTATCCAAGTTCGGTTCCTTTACCAAGAGTTGTCGATTTCCCGACAAGGATAGCGGAGCGGTCTAAGCTTCCCGTTAGCGGCAGCCGCCGCTCGACGACGATCACCTCATCCCTTCTTACTCCTCAGAGCCACACTGCACTTTGAAACGGGCGCCTACTCCTCCCGCGGCGCCTGCTCCATACGCATCTGGTGGTAGGTATAGACGGCCAGCCCTGCCAGCAGCACCAGCAGCACCCACTGCGCGCTGCCGCTGGAGGCGACGGCGACGTGGAGGTCGTCGAGCGCCGTAGGGTTGACCGTCGTGTCCGCAGCGACGTAGCCCTGGACGGTGAAGTCGGCCCACTCGCTGCCGGCGGTGTCGGGGCTACCGTTCTGGACGAGGAGATAGCGACTGGGCTCGATGACCATGAACGGCGCGTTGCTGCTGTAGAGGATGCTGCTGGCGTCGGGGGTGCGGAAGTCAGGGCCGCTGTTCAACGAGTACAGCGTACTGTTGAACTCATAGCCGCGGCGGAGACTGTAGTAAAAGGCGCCGCTGGCGCCGGGAGAAGAGGGCGTGATCTGCACGTCGGTGACCAGGACGTAGGTGCCGGCGGCGACGGGGAAGATGTCAGCCGTCGTGCCCTCCATGGCGCAGGAGGGATTGGTGTACTCGTCGATGGGATACCAGTTGCCGTCGGCGGGGATGTTGTAGTACCAGCACTGGAACGGCTCCGCGTCGGGCGGCACTTCCTCGGGGGCGGCTGCCGCCGGGGCTGCGCCGCCGAAGAGGGAGAGCCAGAGGCCAAGGCCGCACAGCAGCAGGCCGACGAGCAACAGGGTTTTCGCGGACTTGAACATGATTCTTCTCCTCTGGAGCGTGCTGCGGAGACAGAGGCTTAGGCTTAGCGCTGGTCGCAACTGTGAGACTAGCGACGATGATCGGCTTCTATCTGCGCAGAGTGGACGGTCACGAGATAGGCCACATCGTAGCAAAGTGGGCGGAAATGTCAATTGCTCGCCTGTAGCGGGCGAGGCAACGGGGGGCGCTGGTGGGGCTGCGGGTGAACAGGCCGGGGCGGGTTCTACATGGGGCGCAGCGATTGCCACGCGGCGCAAAGGCACATATACTGCCGGTTCGTTCCCACCTACTCACAGACAGAGTGAAAGGCAGCTCATGTTCACAGTTTGGTTCATCCTTATCGGCGCGCTCTTCACCTTGATGGCGCTCAGCCAGACGGTGCTCAGCCGCCTGCCGCTGAGCACGGCGATGCTCTACCTGCTCTTCGGCGGTGCCCTGGCCTACTTCGGCCTCGCCGACGTCGAGCCGATCGCCGCCTCGGCGTGGCTGGAGCGGATCACCGAGGTGGCCGTAATCATCTCCCTCTTCACCGCCGGCCTCAAGCTGCGCACCCCCTTCTCCGACAGCCGCTGGCAGATGCCGGTGCGGCTGGCCTTCATCTCGATGACGGTGACGGTGGCCTTGATCGCCTTCGTGGGGGTAGCGGCGCTGGGGCTGCCGCTGGGGGCCGCCGTGCTCCTGGGGGCGGTGCTCGCGCCCACCGACCCGGTGCTGGCCTCCGACGTGCAGGTGGAGGACCCGAGCGACCAGGACCGGCTGCGCTTCAGCCTCACCGGCGAGGCGGGGCTCAACGATGGCGTCGCCTTCCCCTTTGTCATGCTCGGGCTGGGGCTACTGGGGCTGCACGAGCTGGGCGCGTGGGGCTGGCGCTGGCTGGCGGTGGACGTAGTGTGGGCCATCGCCGGCGGGCTGGCGATCGGGGCGCTCATGGGCTGGCTGGTGGGCCACCTGGTCCTCTACCTGCGCCGCCACCACAAGGAAGCGGTCGGCTCGGACGACTTCCTCAGCATCGGCCTCATCGCCCTTTCCTACGGCCTGGCGCTCCTGCTCGCCACCTACGGCTTTCTGGCCGTCTTTGCCGCCGGGGTGGCGCTGCGGCGGGTGGAGAAGCGGGCCGGCACCGGCGACGAAGAGGTGCCGCCGGAGGTGGAAGCGGCGGCGCTGAGCGGGGAGGAAGCGGCGGTCGCCACCGATCCCGACCACGCGCCGGCCTACATGGCGAAGGCGGTGCTGGGCTTTAACGAGCAGCTGGAGCGTATTGCCGTGCTGGCGGTGGTGCTCCTCGTCGGCGTCCTGCTGGCGCAGGGGAATCTGCCGGCGGAGGCGCTGTGGTTCGTGCCCCTGCTGCTGCTGGTCATCCGCCCGCTCGCCACCTGGGTCGGCCTGTGGGGCGCGCCCGTGGCTCCGAGCCAGCGCCGGCTCATCGCCTGGTTTGGCATCCGCGGCATCGGCTCCCTTTACTACCTGATGTTCGCCCTCCAGCACGGCGTACCCCGCTCGCTGGGGATGCCGCTGGTGGGCCTGGTCCTGGCGACGGTAGCATCCTCCGTCGTCGTGCACGGCGTCTCGGTCACCCCGCTGATGAACGCCTATGCGCGGGCGCGCGGGCGGGCGCTGGGGTAAGGCGGGCACTTGCCACACCCGCCCTGAGGCGGTACATTCCAGCGTCGCATCCAGCGTGGCCCGGCCTTTATGCTCCCTACTCTCATCCCTGGGCGCCGCACGCCACCGCGCTCTGGCCGGCTTGTAGCAGACGAATCGACAGGAGGAATCCTTATGCACAGTGATCGCAAGAATGAAAGCAGGCTGCCGGGGCTGGGCCGCTGGTTCGGGTTAGGCGCCATCATCGGGCTCACGGTGTTGCTGCTCGCCGGCGGCGGGCGCTGGTTGGACGTCGCGGCGGCGGAGGGCGCGCCGCCGGCGGGGCCAGAACCCGCGCAGGCGGGCGAGCTCTTTGGAGGGCCGAGAATCGCCGTCATCGCCGACACCAGCAGCGGTATGAGCGCGCAGCTGGCGGCGCTGAGCACCGTCTGGGATGACACCGACATCGCCCATCTCTCGGAGGCGCTCTATAGCGGCTACTGGGTGACCGATACCGTCGTACAGGGGCCGACGACGCCCGATCCGGCGGTGATGCAGAGCTGGCTCGCCTCCCTGCAGGCGCAGGACGGCGGCGCCTGCCCAGACGCCGTCCTCCAGGCGCTGATGGCGACCGCACAGGCAGCGCCGGGGCGCCCCGACGGCGTGAGCGCGCTGCTGCTGACAGACAGCTCGCCCCAGGGTGGGCGGCGCGCCATTGCGCGCACACTGAACCGCCTGGTGGAGCAGAATGTCGAGCTCCATCTGCTGCTGAGCGGCTGGTGCGACGACCCACAGGGGCCCCCGCCGTCGCTGGCGCGGCTGCTGGCGCTGATGACGGGGGGTAACGCCTTCCCCGTCGCCGTTGGCGATGAGATCAGCGCCACGGCGATGGCCCTCAACCTGATGGCGGCGCAGGAGGATCTGCTGCTGGCAGCAGGGACCGTCACACCGGGCGAGGCGGACGACTTCAGCTTCCCCGTCGCGCCCGGCCTGGACACGCTGGTGCTGCAGGTGACGGAAGCAGGGCCTGACCCGGAACCCTGGCCGCCGTGCCTCACCTGCCCGCTGCGCCTGGAACCGGGCGTGATCTGGGACCCATACACCGCAACATTCAGGCTTCCTGGGGGCACGACCATCGGCCCCGATGACCCCGGAGTACGCTTCTTCGTCGGCCTGGACAGCGTGCAGATGGTGGTGGGCAGCCCGGACGGGCCGGCCCTGCCAGCCGGCGACTGGCAGTTGCGCATCGAGGGCAACCTGAGCTACACTCTCCGCCTGGCGGCGCACGCCGCTATCAGGATGGCGTACGTCGGCCCCCACTCCGTGCCCGCGGGCCGTAGCTTCCCGGTGCGCGTGGCGCTGGAGCTGCCGCCGGGGGCGGGCATCGAGAATGACACGGTGCAGAGCATCATCGTGCCGCGCTCCAGCGTGTCGGTGGTGGCGGGGCCCGAGCTCTACGACGACGGCCTCCACGGCGACGGCGCGGCGGGAGACGGTATCTTCGGCGGCAAGTTGACGCTACCGCCGGGCGCCTACTATCTGGGCATTCGCGGGCGGCTGGAAGGGGGCGGCATGGTGCAGCGCTTCGAAGCGGCG
>JAWVYW010000167.1:0-8196 GCA_033722535.1 Promineifilaceae bacterium (SeqCode) | reverse complement strand
TGACGCCGGTCACGCTGGAGCTGCGCCACCGCGCCTGGGTCTTGGTTCACTGAGCGATCCTCGCTCCAGACGCTTCGCAGCACCGGGTGAAAAAGGCAGAAAGCAGCGCCGGCGCTGATGAAGCTTTTTTTGTTTTGTGCTACAATGCCCGCAGATTGGCGCGAGCTTGCCTCTCAGTTATCATAAGGCGACAGTAACCAGAAAGGATGACACTATGATCGAAGTCGTCATTGACAGTATCCGGATCAGTCTCGTCTCGCAGCACCGCATCGTCATGTTGAAGGATATTGACAGCGAGCAGCAACTGGCTATCTGGATCGGGCCTTGCGAGGCAGAGGCAATCACCATCGAACTGCAGAACACGCAGATCGCCCGGCCGCTGACGCACGACCTCCTCAAGACGAGCATCGAGACGCTGGGCGGCACTATCTCGCATATCCTGATCAACGATCTGCGCAATCAGGTTTTCTACGCCACACTCTTCGTTGATGTCGACGGCGACGTCAAGGAGATCGATTGCCGTCCGTCGGACTCGATCGCCCTTGCTGTGCGCGCTAATGTGCCTATCTTCGTGGAAGAGCACGTGATGGAAGATGCCGGCATCACGCCTGAGCCGGATATTCAGGCGGAGGGGGAGGAAGGCGATGAAAGTCTGGATGCCTTTTCTGATTTCGTCGACACACTCGACTTCGACGATCTGGACGAGGGATAGTAGAGGGGCAAAGAGGCTTGCCGGCGCCCGCATAAAAATGACATACAACGTGAAACATGAGCCGCTCATGTTTCACGTTTTTTATCTCTTCCCGAGGGAAGGGGGATAGCGATTGCATGAGCACGATTAACCGTCTGCCGCCCCACAGTGTGGAGGCTGAAGAGGCCGTTCTCGGCTCCCTCCTGATTGATCCTGACGCCATTCTCGAGGTGGCGTCCTTTTTGCGCCCCGCGGCGTTCTACCGTGAGCAAAACCGCTGGATCTATCAGGCAGTGCTCGATCTGCATGAGGCGCGTGACCCGCTGGACTTCATCACGCTGTCGGAGGCGCTGCGCCAGCGCGAGCAGCTGGAGGATATCGGCGGCGAAGCCTACCTGATTAGCCTGCTTAATGCCGTACCCACCTCCGTTAACGCCCGCAGTTACGCTCGTATCGTCGAGGCGGCGGCGGTGCGGCGGCGGATGATCGGCGCCGCCACCACGATCGCCAACCTAGCCTACGACGAGGACGAAAACATCAACGTCGTGCTCGACCGGGCGGAGCAGGCACTGTTCAGCATCAGCGAGGAGCGTACGACGCGCGATCTCGTTCCCGTAAGCGATATTGCCCGCGACTATCTGGACCGGATCGAGGAGTTGCACGCTCGCGGCGAAGATATGATTGGCGTGCCCACCGGCTTCAACGACATCGACACGCTGCTCGGCGGCCTCAACAAGTCTGACCTCCTGATTGTGGCTGCACGTCCGGGGATGGGCAAGACTAGCTTTCAGTTGGGAATGGCCCTCCACGCGGGCCTGCGCCACGGCAAGCGAATTGCGATGTTTAATCTGGAAATGTCCGGCGAGCAGCTTGTACAGCGCATGATCGCCGCCGAAACGCGCATCGACTCCCAGCGCCTGCGCCGGGGTCAGCTGTACGAGACTGAGTGGCCGATTTTCATGGAGGCGATTGGCCGCCTCTCCGATACGAGGATCTTTATCGACGACACGCCGGCGATTACACCCTTGCAGCTGCGCACAAAGTGCCGTCGCTTGTACGCCGAGCACGGTCTGGACATGATCATGGTCGATTACCTCCAGCTCATGCAGGGCGAGCGCAACATCAACAATCGTGTGCAGGAGATCAGCGAGATCTCCCGCTCTCTGAAGGCGCTTGCACGAGAGCTGGATATTCCGGTTATTACCGCCTCTCAGCTCAGTCGAGCCGTGGAGAACCGGCAAGACAAGCGGCCCCAGCTCTCCGATCTCCGCGACAGCGGTAGTATCGAGCAGGACGCCGACATCGTGATGTTCATCTATCGTGATGAGTACTATAATCCCGACACAACCGACCGGCCCAACATCGCCGAGATCAATGTCGCCAAGCACCGCAACGGCCCCACCGGCGTCATCGACCTCTACTGGCACGGCAAGCTCGCCTCCTTCCGCAACCTCCAGCGCCAGTAAATCAAGCTTTAAGCGGCCGGGGAGCGGGTCATCGCGAAACGTTGGGAAGCACTCATTTTAGATCGTCTGGATCGCGCACGGCCATGCGATGTGCTATAATTAGAATATATGTTCTATTGTTTCGAGGTTGAAAGAGGATGAAAGGATTTCCCGGTTTCCCGGATGGTCGCCTGCGCCTGACACCAGTCCCCAACCTCTTCTTCAGTGATCTGCTGCCGATCGTGGACAACATCAACGAACTGAAGGTAACGCTGTACGCCTTCTGGGGACTGGCGCAGAAGGAGGGGTCGGTGCGCTACCTGCGCCTAACTGACTTCCTGAACGACCGCGAGTTTATGAAGGGCATGGGGCCCACGCCCACGCTCGCCGCCGAGGCGTTACTGGATGGGCTGGAGCGGGCGGTGGCACGAGGTACCTTTTTGCACGTCGACGTCGAAAGCGCCGACGGCAAGATTGAGCTCTACTTTCTCAATACAGAAAAGGGGCGGTCTGCCGTGGAGGGAATTACCCACGGCGAGTGGCGACCCGGTCCGGCGGAGGAGCCGGTGTCACTGCTGGTAGAACGGCCCAATATCTTTGTTCTGTACGAGCAAAATATTGGTCCTCTGACCCCGCTGATCGCCGACGAGTTGCGGGATGCGGAACAGACTTATCCTATCTACTGGATTGAGGAAGCGATTCAGAAAGCGGTGGAGAATAACGTGCGAAAGTGGCGCTATGTGTTAGCGATCCTAGAACGCTGGCGCCAGGAAGGAAAGCGAGATGGAATTGACCGGCGAGATACTCAAAAGGACTTACGCGGACAAATTCCGGAACAGTACCGTGACATCATCAAACGGTAGCGGTACGCCGCCTGCCGAGTCGGGTGGCGGAGAGAGCGACTGCCCCAACTGCGGGGGTCTGGGCTTTGTCGTACCCGACGTTCCGCCGGGACATCCCTCCTTTGGGCGCGCCGTACCCTGCGCGTGCCGCCAGGAGGTGCTGGCTGCGCGGCGGCACGACCGCCTGCGCCGGATGAGCCAGCTTGGCGCGCTGACGGAAGCAACCTTTGAGAGCTTCATCCCGGAGGGGCATGGCCTGCACCCAAGCAAACAGGCGAACCTGAAGCGCGCCTATGAGGCTGCACGTAGCTATGCGGATGAGCCGGAGGGGTGGCTGATCTTTAAGGGTGGTTACGGCTGCGGTAAGACCCATCTGGCAGCCGCCATCGCCAACTATCGCCTGGAGCAGAGCAAGCCGGTTCTGTTCGTTAATACACCAGACCTGCTCGATCATCTGCGCGCGGCCTACGGCCCACACGCCCATTCCAGCTACGATGAACGCTTCGACGAGGTGCGCAACGCGCCACTGCTCATTCTGGACGACCTCGGCACGGAGAGCAGCACGGAGTGGGCGCAGGAGAAGCTGTACCAGATCTTCAACTATCGCTACAACGCGCGCCTGCCGACTGTCATCACGACCAACATCGAGTTGGAATCGGTCGAAGTGCGTATCCGTTCGCGTATGGTCGATCCCGATCTCGTCCAGATCGTGCCCATCGCGGCCCCTGACTTCCGCACCGCAGGTACGCGCCAGGATCATTCCGGGCTGTCTTCGCTGAGCCTGCACATGGACAAGCAGTTCGAGAACTTCGATCTGCGCGAGCGTGAGCTGCCGCGTGCGGAAGCGGAAAATCTGCGCCGGGCCTTTGTCACCGCGCGTGACTTTGCCGAGCACCCGCAGGGCTGGCTGATCTTTAACAGCGTCGGCTACGGCAACGGCAAAACCCATCTGGCGGCAGCCATTGCCAACCACGTCGTGAAGCAGGGGGAGAGCGCGCTCTTTGTTGTCGTTCCCGACCTCCTCGATCATCTGCGCGCCACCTTCAACCCTTCTGCCGGCGCCCGCTACGACAAGCGCTTCGATGAGGTAAAGACGGCCCCGTTGCTGGTGCTGGACGACCTCGGTACGGAGAGCGCCACTGCCTGGGCGCGGGAGAAGCTCTACCAGCTATTCAACTACCGCTACAATGCACGCCTTCCGACAGTCATCACCTCCGCCACGCCCATTGAGGAGCTCGACCCCCGGCTGAAGGCGCGGATGATGGACGTCAACCGCTGTACATTCTTCGTCCTGGAGGCGCCCAGCTACCAGGGGGGCGCCGGCGGCCACAAGAGGCGGCGCCGTTAAGTAAGTAGAACGATGGAATCAGAAGGCCCAGCCGCCGTCGCCGCCCGCCTCGACGCTGATATCGATGCCTTGCCGGTAAAAAAGACGGCGGCGTTTCGCACGGTCCGCCGTCGTTATTCGAGGGAGTTGGCGGATGCTGAACCGGCGCTCATCCTTGCACTGGCCCACGAATTGATCGACAATTATCGCCGCCGTTGGATCGCATACGAGCTCGTACGCGAGCACGACGCCACTTTCCAACAGCTCAACCGTGAACAGCTAGAGGCGTTGGGCGAGGGAATTCATAGTTGGAGCACGGTCGACAGCTTCGGGCGCACCCTCTCCGGTCCAGCCTGGTTAGCCGGCAACATCTCTGACGACGTCATCCGCACATGGGCGCATTCAGACGATCTCTGGTGGCGGCGCGCGGCCCTGGTCAGCACGGTTGCTCTGAATACGCGTTCCCGTGGCGGATATGGAGACGTCGAACGGACGCTGGCAGTGTGCCGGCTGTTAGTTGACGATCACGAAGATATTGTCGTCAAGGCGCTCTCCTGGGCGCTGCGCGCACTGAGCGTCCACGAACCCGATGCGGTCTGGACGTTCCTGGGGGAGCATGAAGATGAACTCGCCGCGCGGGTAAAGCGGGAGGTGCGCAACAAATTGACGACCGGTCTGAAGAATCCGCGGAAGAATCCGCGGAAGAAAGCCGCGTAGTCTACTCGAGTGCGCTTCCGTCCACGCTAGCGTCTACAGGTACGGCCTTGCCACGCGCTCTCTCAGCGGGCCGGAATGCGCAGCATATCACCCGGAAAGATACGGTTCGGATCGGATAGGCTGTTGGCAGCGACAATTGCTTCGACCGTTACCCCAAAGCGCTCGGCAATCTCGGTTAGCGTGTCCCCCTGCTGAATGGTGTAAATCTGTGGCGTTGCCGTTGGAGCCGCTGTCTCTGCTGGGGACGATGTGGGTGTGGGCGAGGGTGGCGTCGCCGTCACGCCGCCCGGAGGCGTCCCTGGCGCGACCGATTGATCACTGCGGCTGCCGCCAGGGTCTTCCGCCGGTATCTCCGCCGGTATCTCCGCTGGTGCTTCCGCCGGTGCCTCCGCCTCGTCCATCTCCGGTGGGGTGAGGAGCGGTGCTTCTTCGACGTCGACCTCTGGGCCGACTTCGTCCTCTCCTTCTGCCGGCGCCGCCGTCGGCTCTTTACCCGCCGGTTCCAGGCCGAGAACACCCGGCAGAATCTGATCGAAGATCAGAGGGCTGACCGCGGCGATGAGCAGAACCGAACCGAGCATGATGATCGCCAGCAGCAAAAACTTGATCATCTCCCCCTGGCGATGGAAGCGAGAATGTTCTTCTTCGATCACGACACGACCTCCATGAACGGATCTCCTGGCGCTAGGTTGTGGAACGGCTGATGGTGCGAAAGTTAGTCTAGCATAGGAGAGGCAGGATTGGAAGTCCTCGTCTTGCTCCTCAGAGCCGCGTCACCATTACCACCCGGCCCGTCGCCGTTGCATGCGGCAGACAGAAGTCGAGCACGGCGGCGGGCAGATCCTGCCTGGCAAGCGGCGGATGGGGCGCCCATTCTGTATCCGGCTCGCCCCCGGCCTCCCCCTCCGGCAGCGCCACTACCACGGTATTGACGCGGATGCCGTGCGGCATGTAGGCGCGCGCGCACTCGCGGGCAAAGCCGATGACGCCGGCCTGAGTGGCACAAAAGGCGGCGCGATTCTCCAGCGGCGCCACCACACCAGCGGCACTGACGACGTTGACGATCGCCGCGCCCCGCTCGCGATTCTCCTGCGCCATAACTCGGCCGCAGAGCTGGCTCATCAGGAAGACGCCTTTGAGGTTCACCTCCAGACAGCGGTTCCAGTCCCACTCATCCATCTTTAGGAGCGGTGCTGTGGGGGCGACGTGTGCGTTGTTGACGAGGATGTCGATCCGGTCCCAGGCGTCGCGGCTCCGCTCGACCAGCTTCACGCAGTGAAACTTGTTAGAGACATCGGCATCGACGGCGAGCGCCGTTCCCCCGCCGGCGCTGATCGCCGCCGCCACCCGTTCGGCGCGGTCTGGATTCAGATCGTTGACCACCACGCGCGCACCGGCCTGCGCCAGGGCGCGGGCAACTGCCTCCCCCCGGCCGCGCCCGGCGCCGGTTACAATGGCAACTTTTTCAGAAAGAGGCCGATTCATCTAAGATGCATTGGCGGCACCTTCCCGGTCCTCCAGCGCCGCGATACCCGGTAACTCCTCACCCTGCAGCAGCTCCAGGCTTGCCCCACCGCCCGTGCTGACGTGCGTCATACGGTCTGCGAGGCCTGCTTTCTGGACCGCCGCGGCCGAGTCGCCGCCGCCAATGACGACCTGCGTCCCTTCGTCCGCCAGCGCGGCAAGAATCTTGGCCAATGCTTCCGTGCCTTTAGCATACTTGTCGATCTCGAAGACCCCTAGCGGCCCATTCCAGACGACCAGCTTCGCTCCCTTGAGCTCGCTTTCGAAGTTAGCGATCGTTTCATAGCCGACGTCGACGGCGGCCTTTGTCGCCGGAATCGCTTCGACCGGCACCACATCGCTGTTGGCCTGGGCCGATACCTCGTCCGCGACGACGACGTCCCGCGGCAGCACAATCTGCGAGCCGGCCTTTTCCAGCAGCCGGCGCGCCTCGGGAACTGCATCTTCCTCGACCAGCGATTCGCCCAGCTCGTAATCTTTCGCCGCGAGGAATGTGTTGGCCATTCCACCGCCGATAAGTATAGTGTCCGCCTTCTCCAGGAGGGTGTCAATCAATTTGATCTTGTCCGAGATTTTGGCACCGCCCATGATGGCGACATACGGGTGGGGCGGATTGTCCACCGCCGTGCCCAGCCCCTGCAGCTCTTTGCCCATCAGAAAACCGGCGACCGCCGGTTTCCCCTGTTCACGCATCATGCGCGCTACTCCTTCGGTACTCGCATGGGCGCGATGGGCCGAGCCAAACGCATCGTTGACGTAGATGGTGGCCAGATCGGCCAGTTGCTGGGCCAGCGCCTCGTCATTTTTCTTCTCTCCGGCATGAAAGCGGGTGTTTTCTAGCAACAACACTTCGCCGGGCTCCAGGCTGGCCGCCGCCTCTTGTGCCTCCGGGCCAACCACTTCGTCCACCTTCTTGACTGGCCGCTCAAGAAGATCCGAAAGGCGATCGGCAACGGGGTCCATCGTCAGATGACGATCCTCCGGCCCCTTCGGCCGTCCCAGGTGGGACATCAGGATTACCGCCGCTCCCTGCTCCAGCAGGTAGTTGATGGTCGGCAGGGCCGCGCGAATGCGGGTGTCGTCGCTGACGGTGATCGCCTCGGCGGGATCGTTGCCGCTCAATGGCACGTTGAAGTCGACGCGGACCAGCGCCGTTGTTCCTCGCAAGTCAACATCTTCGACTGTCTTCTTATTCATCTTTCTCCTCGTAGCTGTGCCCGATCGGCTGATTGTCTGTCGTTGGCCCCCCCCATTATAGGCAACCTGAAACAGGCTGGGTAGACCAGCCTTCTCTGAAGTGAGTTTCCCGCCCTATCAGCACGGCAGGCAGAGGACGTTGGCGATCTTGATTGTGTAGTCAGCGCCCAGATTGTTCAGTCGGGCAATGCTCTCTACTGTCGTGTTGTTGCGCCGGGCCAGACTGAAGACGGTGTCGCCGGGCTGCACAATGTAGGGATCGGAGTTCAGACAGTAGTCGGGATTGGCAATGGGAAGCTGGATCACGGTTCCCGGAACCAGATCGTCGGCGTCAATGCCTGCCTCTGCCATTTTCTCGATCGACGACGTCTGTGCCTGAGCAATACTGAAGAGCGTATCGCCGGGCTGTACAACGTAGTCGACGGTGATGAAGGAGTCGACGTTGGGATTAAC
>JAWVYW010000166.1:0-8321 GCA_033722535.1 Promineifilaceae bacterium (SeqCode) | reverse complement strand
GGACCACGCGCGCAACGCCTACCCGGCGTGGGTGAACCACTTCCGGCGCGAGAAGCTGCCGGAGACGATTCGCCTCTCCAGCAGGGATGCCGCCGCGGGCGCGGGTAGCGCGGGCGTGGTGAAAGAGGTCGTCCCGCTGGGCGAGGGGTTGAATGACGTCATTATCACCTATCCTATCGACTTCGACGCCGACGTCATCCCCCAGGATGTTGCTCTCTTCTTCGACGCCAGCTATGCGGAAAAGCCGCCGTTCGTTAACCTGGTATGGCTGACGCCGGACGGGCGGGAACTGGATCTGGGCACCGTTCCCGTCCGCTCGACGACGACTTACTACTTCAACGAAGACGAGGCGCTGGAGCGCTGGTTGGCGGACGTACGCCCCTCCCGCGCGCTCTTCCTCAGCCAGGACGACCTGCTCAGCCCCAACCCAGAGGCGGCCCGCGCCCAGCCCGGGGCGTATGCGCTGCGCGTGGAGGGGGTAACCTTCGAGGAAGGCGCCACGCTGGACGCCAAACTGGTCGTCTACGGGCTGGTGGAGGGTTGGGCCGGCACCGACATTCGGCGTCGCGACATTGGGCTGGCGCTGCTGTGGGGGGCGCCGGTGGCGCTCTCCTTTGGCATCATCGCCGCCGGCATCACCTCCATCGGCGGCATGCTCATCGCCGCCGCCGGCGCCTGGGTCGGCGGCTGGCTGGACCGTACCGTACAGGCGCTGACGGAGGTCAACCTGGTGCTGCCGTTCTTGCCGGTCAGCATCATGGTCTACACCGTATACTCGAAAAGCTTCTGGGCGCTCCTCGGCGTCACCGTGGCCCTGAGCATCTTTGGGGCCAGCGTCAAGACCTATCGCGCTGCCTTTCTGCAATTTAAGAACGAGCCGTACATCGAGGCGGCGCGCGCCTACGGCGCCGGTAACCTGCGCATCGTCGTCCGCTACCTGGTGCCGCGCATCATCGCCGTGCTCGCCCCGCGGATGGTGATCCTCATCCCGGCCTACGTCTTCCTCGAAGCGACGCTGGCGGTGCTGGGCTTCAGCGACCCTGTCCTGCCCACGTGGGGCAAGCTAATCGCCGCCGGGCTGGACTACGGTCTCTATCAGGACGCCTGGCACCTCGCCCTGCTGCCCTTGGCGCTGTTGCTGCTGACCAGCCTGGCCTTCGCGCTGGTAGGCATGACCCTGGAGCGGGTCTTCGAGCCGCGGCTGCGGGACGTGTAGGCGCTGGGCGGCTGCAGGCGGCGCGCTTCCCGCCAGCGCCACTCCTGCGCCCGCCGACAATCCGTCCGCGGGCGCACCATTTCTCCCGCCGGTTGCCTTTTGCACGCCAACGCGGCGGTTGCTACACTTCCTGCACTAGTGGAAGGAGATAATCTGGCAACCATGATCTCCTCAGAGGAGCTTCGCGCTGCTTTCGAGGCAGTTCCGGACGCGCTCGTCATCGTCGACGGCGACGCGGTGATTCGTGATGCCAACCGGGCCCTGTTGGCGGTGGTAGACAGGGGGCGCGACGCACTGGTGGGAGAGCCACTTGATAGCATCATCACCGATGAACAGATCGTGGACGACCTGCATGAGGCCATTGCCGCCGGCGGCCCAATGGAGACGCTGTTGCGGGTCGGGGAGCCCGCCGCTGGCGCCGGCGAAGCGCCCCGCACCTTCCGCCTCACCCTCTCACCCCACTTCACGCCCGACCGCCACCTGATCAACCTCCACGACGTGAGGGCGGAGCAGGCGGCGGAGGCGCAGCTGCGCCTGCATGCGGCAATGCTGGATAGCGTCGGAGAAAGCGTCATCGCCACCGACCTCGATTTCCGCCTCATCTACTGGGGCAAAGGTGCGGAGGAGATTTACGGCTATACGGAGGAGGAGGTTCTGGGCCGGACGCCAGAACTCGCGGTGGCCGAGGCGGAGCTACCCGCGCAGGAAGCGCGCCTCGCCGCTGCCCTGGCCTACGGCATCTGGCGCGGCGAGACGCTGCAGAGGCGGCGCGACGGCACGCTCTTCCCCGCCCTGACGACCATTACCCTCGTCCGCGACGAAAGCAACACGCCCATCGGCGTCATCTCCATCGACCGTGAGATCAGCGATCAGAAGGAGGCAACCGGGCTCCTGGAGCAGCGCGAGGCAACGCTGCGCGCGGTAAGCTTCGCCGCCGAGCAGTTTCTACGGGGGGGAAACTGGCAGGAGGCGATTGGCGAGGTGCTGGCCCGCCTGGGCGAAGCGACCGACGTCAGCCGCGTGTACATTTTTCAGAACCACAAGGCATCTGACGGGCGGCTGCTGACGAGCCTACGTGTCCAATGGACCGCGCCCGACGTAAAATCGCAGATCGCAATGGACGCACTGCAGAATCTGGACGTCGCCGAGCTGGGCTTCGATCGGTGGATTCCCACGATGCTGGAGGGGCTGCCGGTAGAGATTATCGTCGCCGAACAGCCGGAGCCGGCGCAGTCGCTGCTGGCGGCGCATGGCATCCAGTCGTCGGTTATCGTGCCGATCTTCGTCGACGGCGAGTGGTGGGGCTTTATCGGCTTTGACGAGTGCCGCTTCGAGCGCGCGTGGCCTTCGGCGCTGGTGGGCGCCCTGGAGACGGCGGCGGGCATCATGGGCGCGGCGATCACCCGTGAGCGAGCGGAGGCCCGGGTGCGCAGCGCCGTCGAGAGCGCGCGAGCACGCTCGCGCCACCTGAAGCACGTTATGGACGCCATGCCCGCCGGTGTCATTCTACTCGACGGCGAGAGGCGCGTGCAGCTGGCCAACGCGCTGGGGCGGCGCTATTTGGAAGCGCTGCCCGTCACCGCCGACGGCGTCCTGCGGGAGCTGGGGGGGCAGCCGCTGACACAAGCGCCGCAGGAGGAGGGGCGGAACTTGCCGTGGCGCGAGGTACGGAGTGACGTGGGCGACCGCATTTATGCCGTGGCCGAACGGGAGGCGCCGGCGCCGGGGACCGGCAGCGGGCGCGTCCTCGTCATCCGTGACGTGACAGAAGAGCGCGAACGGCGGCGCTTCCTGGAGACGCAGACGCGGCTGGCGACGGTCGGCCAGCTCGCCACCGGCATCGCCCACGACTTTAACAACATCCTCTCTGTCATCACCCTGCACAGCGAGCTGGCGGAGCTAAATCCGGACCGCGAGCGTTTGGGCGGGTACTTGCAGACGATTCGCAGGCAGGCGCAGAACGCGGCGCAGCTGATCAACCAGATTCTCGACTTCAGCCGCCGGGGCGTCATGGAGCCCGGGCGGCTTAACCTCGTCGCCTTTCTGAACGAAAATGTCCAGATTCTCCGCCGCACTCTCTCCGACGCCGTGAAGATCGAGACGCAGGTCCGGCCGGCTTCGCTGACGGTAGAGGCCGACCCGGCGCGCATGCAGCAGGTGCTCATGAATCTGGCGGTCAACGCGCGCGATGCGATGCCCGAAGGCGGCACCCTCTCTATCGTGCTCGACGAGCTGACGCTGGCGCCGTGGGCAGCGGCACCGCTGCCCACGCTGAGACCGGGCCGCTGGGCCTGTCTGGAGGTGCGCGACACCGGTCACGGCATCGAGCCGCAGCAGCAGCAGCATATCTTCGAGCCATTCTTCACGACCAAGGAAGCCGGCGAGGGGACCGGGCTGGGGCTGGCACAGGTCTATGGCATCGTCCGCCAGCATGGGGGGCAGATCGCCTGCGAGAGCCGGCCCGGACAGGGAACGACCTTCTCCGTCTACCTGCCGGTGTTGGGAGAGCAGGCGGTGGAAGAGGCGCCGGCGGAGAAGGCGCTGCCCCCGTCGGGGAGCGAGCGAGTGCTCCTGGTGGAAGACGATGCCTCCACCCGCGAGGCGCTGGCCGGCGTGCTGGAGGTCTTTGGCTATAGGGTGGCGACCGCCGCCGACGGCGCGCAGGGTTTGGAGACATTCCAGGCGCGTCCGGAGGCATTCGACGTGCTGATCACCGACATCGCCATGCCCCGGCTGAGCGGCGCGGACCTGGCCCGCGCCGCCCTTGCGCGGCGGCCCAATTTGTGCGTCATCGTCCTCACCGGCTATGCGCTGACCGAGGAGGAGCGCGCCGGCCTGAAGGCGGCCAACGTCGCCACGCTGCAGAAGCCGTTTACGGTGCAGGAACTGGTCGGCGCGATTCAGGAGCTGATGGGCGCGGAAGGGTAGTGGGCGGCGCTTTCCAGGCTGCCGTTTCGCGCCGGTAAAAGCGCCGGAGCCTACCTCGGGAAGTGGTCCGCCCGGAGGCTCAGGCGCCAGGCGCAGATGCGCTGGTGGAGGAGCTCCTGCTGGCGGGGCATCGCCTGCAGGATCAGCTGCGGACTGCCGCACGCTCTTCGGCTTCCTCGTCGCCCGCCGGCTCCCGCCACGGGGCAGACTGTTCGCGCCGCATCTTTTCCTCCAGGGGAATGGCGTCGTCGTCGGGGCGGATCTGCGAGCCGAAGCGGTTGGCGTAGACCTGGGTGAACTCGGCACCCAGGAAGACGATCAGGGCCGAGTAGTAGACCCAGACCACAAAGGCGACCACCGAACCGGCAGCGCCATACGCGGAGCCGGGCGCGCTTTTGCCCAGATAGAAGCTCAGCACGTACTGGCCGGCGACGAAGAGGATTGCGGTGACCGCCGCGCCCAACCACACGTCGCTCCAGTGTACTCTGGCGTCGGGGATAATCTTCATCGCAGCGCCAAAGAGCAGGGTGAGTAAGACGAGGGAGAGGACGATATTGGCGAGGTGGACGAGCCACTCGCCAAACGGCAGCCAGCCCGTTGCCGTTTCGGCAAGCGTGCTAACGGCGGTGCTCACCGTCACGGAGATGACGAGAAAAAGACCCAGTACGAGCACCACGAGCAAGGAAGAGACGCGCTCCCGAATCTTGTCGAGAAGGTCGACCTCCTCTTCGGCAATCTCCCACATCCGGTTGAGCGACCGTTCCAGGTGCACCACCACGCCGGTGGCGCTGACCGCCAGCATGACCAGGCTGACGAGGCCGGCGATGCCGCCGCTGCCGGGGCTATCGGCATTTTCGATCATGCTCGTAATCGCCTCTCCACCCCCACCGCGCACCGCCTGCTGGACGAACTGAATCACCTGCTCCTGTACCTGCTCGCTCACCACCTGACCCAGGAGCCATTGGATGAGCAGCAGCAGAGCGGGAACGGAGAGTAACGTATAGTAGGCGAGCGCAGCCGCCTCGTTGGCAGCGCGATCCTCCGCCCACTCCTGGAAACTTTGTTTCGTGATCGTAACAAGATCGGATGCTTGCATAGGCTCTCCTTTGCCAAACCAGCGGCGTCCTCCGGGCACATCAGCTACGCGCGCACGTGCACGCCCCTGAACAGGAGAAAGGGCATGGAAGGAGTTCTTCCATGCCCACAAGACTCCGGAGCGGAGCGCGGATGAAGGGGCGCGGCACAGCAGTACGCGCCGGGGACGCTACCTCGCCGCCTGCTCGTTCAGGCCGGCCTCCAGAACGCCACCTTCGGCGATGTTATCCAGTTTCTGGTCCGCTTCATACTCCTGATCGAGAATCTGGTTGAGCGTCTCGGCGTGTTCGTCGTGGCCCAGGGTCTGGGCATAGGCGTGAAGGGCGCCGTAGGTGGCGATTTCGTAATGCTCGACCTTCTGGGCGGCGAGGATCAGAGCGGCGTCACGCGCTTTCGGCGTCCCTTTCTTTTTCATAATCTCGCTGCCTTCCTCGATCAAGCCCTGCATTCCTTTGCAGACCTTGCTACCGGGATTTTCGTCCAGCTCGTCGAGAATAGCGCGGACCCGCTCAAACTGCCCTTCCGTTTCGGCGAGGTGCTGCTCGAAGGCCTGACGCAGCTCGGGCGTGCTGGCTGCTTCGGCCATCTTCGGCAGCGCGTCCAGGATCTGCTTTTCGGCGCTGTACATGTCCTTTAACTGCTCTACGTAGACGTTGTAAAGTGCGTTGAATTTCATCAAAATCTCCTTTGATAGCTGCGTTGCTTCTGTAATGTCTGCGACGGGGGTGCGGGCGGCTACAGGCGCCGCCGGCGGCGCACGGCCACTGTACGAGCGCTTGTAGGCGTCGCCACCCACCGGATAAACTGCGCCACCACCCACCCCAACATCAGGTAGACGAACATGGCGATAATCGAGCTGATCTCCAGCTGGATGGCCCCGGCAGCCGGCGTCGCCGTCATTCCCAGGAACGGCCACAGAAAGAGGTAACTGGCGCTGTAGACCAGGGCCACGAAGGGGGCGTCCGGGTTGGCTGCAATCAGCTTCAAGGCCACCCGCAGGATGATCAGGAACTCCACCAGCGCCACGAGCAGCCAGAGCAGATTGATGGCGCGGGTGACGAAGCCCTGCCGGTTAAGCGTGTGGTCCTCGACGATGTGCTCTTCTCCTAGACCATCGTCACGCACGATCTCTACCCGCTCGCGCCGCGCCACCTGACGCGGGCCGTCCCGCTCGAAAATCTCTTCCTGCACTTCGCCCTCGGGCTCGTCGATAAGATCCCACTCTTGGTTAGACATCTCTGACCTCCACTCACTCTGTTGGCTCCAAAAGCTCACTCTGTCCATGGTAAGGGGATTTCGCCCCGGCACAATGGGGAGAATCCCTACCTGCTGCACTTGTTCGTGAGAGCGGTTCAGGAAAGGTAGGCGCACCTCCGGCTCGCGCGGGTTGGCTACGCCGCGGTCAGACGCGTCTGCCACAGGTCGGCGGGGGCGCGCGGCGGCGGTACGTAAAAATACCCTCCCGGAGATTGCACGGACAGCGTCCGTGACCACCGGGAGGGTACGCGCGCCCAGACCAGGCGCGACGTTTTACTCGCGGCGCAGGAAGTTGACGGCCAGGTAAAGAGCGGCCCAGACGATGGCGATGACTCCGCCGGCGACGCCGAGGGAGGAGGCAGCGCCAGGGTGCAGCAGCGAGCCAGTGCCGAAAAGGACGGCGAGGACGGCGGCGCTGACGGCAGGAATGCGCCAGCCGGCGTTGCTGAAGCTGCCCAGCAGGGCCAGCAGGGGCACGACGAGGGCAAAGGCGCCGCTGATCGCCCAGTGGCCCAACTCGGCGTGCTCCTCACCGGCGAGGGCCATGCCCTGAAGGCGCAGATGGTCGGAGATGAAGGGCAACATGACCAGCAGCGCCGCCGCAGCCAACGCTGCCGCCCCGAGGTTGACCGGGCCGTGCAGGCCGAAGACCTCCCGCCGCGCCGGGTGCAGCGCGCCGACGAGGGCGGAGACGACAAAGAAGATCGCCATGAGCGGCGCGAACATCGGCAGCGTGAAAAGAGTGATCAGGAGCGCCACGCCCATCACGAGCATCGCCGCCTGCACCCCCGCCGCCGTCTCCTGCGGCCTGTGCAGTTGCAAAAGCAGGGCGATCACCGGCAGCGCCAGGAGGGACGAGTCGAGCATGGAGTGCACCACGTGGCTGCCGACGGTGGAGGGATTGATCCACGCCTGCACGCCATAGGAGTAGACAGGCGCGACGAGGCTAAAGAAAGCCAGAATGCCCAGCGCGCCCAGAAGCGTTGTCAGGTAGAAAGCGATGCGGCGGGTCATGCCCATGGGTGGAACGGTTACGGTCGTTGTCGTCATGATTCTCCTCCTCTTTCACTTGTAAACAGTGGATCTTACTACTGGCAGTATACGACCCCGGCGTCTGCCGATCGTTACGAGGGCGGCGCTTTTTCGGCGAGCGCAACGAATTTCCCGCGCACTTCCGAATCCGAGCCGAAGTGAGTACAATGCAGCCCATGTTTCTCGATACTCTTCCGCAGGTCGTCGTATCGGGCCTGCTCGTCGGTGGGCTGTACGGCCTGGGCGCGCTGGGGCTGTCGCTGGCCTTTGGCGTGCTGCGCGTGCTCAACGTGGCTCACGGAGAGCTGATCATGCTCGGCGGCTACGCGACGATCTTTCTCTTTACCCTTCTGGGCGTGGACCCCTTTCTGGCGCTGGGGCCGGTCTTCGTAGCTCTGATGGCGCTGGGACTGCTACTCTACCTGCTTCTCTTTCGCTTCATCGCCCGCATGGGTGACGAGCAGCGGATCCGCAGCTCGTTGCTCGTCGGCTTTGGCCTGACGCTGATCCTGCACACGGCGGCGGTGCAGCTCTTCAGCGCCGACGAACGCAGCCTGACGACGGGCTACGCCGCGCTCAGCCTGCAGGTGGGGGCGCTGCGGCTGCCGGTGGTGCGCGTGGCGGGGCTGGCGGTCGCCGTCGCCGCCACCCTGCTGCTGGAGCGCTTCCTGGCGCGCACCCGCTGGGGCGTGGCGCTGCGGGCGACGAGCGAAAACTGGCAGATGGCGGCGCTGAGCGGGGTGGACGTGGGCCGCGCCTACCTGGGCGCCTTCGCCCTCTCCGCGGGCCTGGC
>JAWVYW010000165.1:0-8346 GCA_033722535.1 Promineifilaceae bacterium (SeqCode) | reverse complement strand
GGTGGATCCGGGAGAATTGGCCGCTGACATGGTGGGATCTGGTGCCTCCTGAGGTGAAGGCGGCTGTCGCGGTGAGCCTGCTCCTCCTTCTGGCTCTGGTGGCGACAACCCTGTTTGCCTTCAGCCAGCAGCGGCAGGCGCGGGCGGCGGCGGGCGCGCTGGCGGAGGAGGTCGCTCTGCGCTCTGAGGCCGAAGCGCAGGCCCGAAGGAATGCCGAGATTGCCATGACGCGTGAGGCAGAGGCTGTGTTGAACGAGTCGCTCGCGCTGACCCGAGAAGAAGCGGCTCGCGCTGCCGAAGCAACCGCGCGGGCCGAGACGCACTTTCGGGCCACGGCTGAGAGCGAGGCCGTGGCTGCCAGGGAGCAGGCTGAAGAGCAGGCGCGGCTGGCGCTGGCGCGCGAGCTGGCGGTTCATGCCGAGAGGGAACTTGAGGAAGACCCCGAGCGTAGTCTGCTCCTGGCCCGCCAATCGCTGGAGATGGTGCACAGTGACGAGGCCGAGGCCGCACTCCGGCAGGCACTGCAACAGTCCCGCGTCGTGATGCGAATTACGCCGGAGATACGGGGGAGCTCCAAGGCGGTGTTCGCTTCCTACAGCCCGGACGGGGCGTTCATCGCGACCGGTGTGGACGTCCAACAGATTGCGGTCCGACCCCAGGTACAGATCTGGGACGCCGACACCGGCGACCTCGTGACGACCCTGGTCGGGAGGGGAGCGGTGTTCGGCGAGGAGGGGCGCACGGTGGCGACGACGGAGGTCACATCAGACACGGTTACGGTCCGTACCTGGAATCTGGAGGACGGCAACCTTGAACATGCGCGGACGCTCTCGGTCGACGGGCCTGGCTTCGACGGTCAGATAAGATTGTCTCCCGACCTCTCCCTGCTGGCAGTCTCCATCTCAGATACCGTGGCGATCGCCGAGGTGCAAACAGGAGCGTGGCGGCACAGTGTGGAGGCGGCTGCAGCCCGTCGCCCGATTTTTGAGTTTTCGCCTGACGGGGTGCTGTTAGCCCAGGGGTTTGCCGGAAACCGCATCCAGATCTGGAACATGGAGAGTGGCGAGGTCGAACAGACCGTGGCCGGTGGCTGGCCCCACGCCTTTAGCCCAGACGGCGCTCGACTGCTGACGTCGCGGGATCGCGAAGAGGATGTCGCCTTCTGGGACCTCGCCACAGGCGACCCGCTCTTTTCGATCGACGAGCCCGATCTGCTCACCGCGGCGGCCATCTCCCCCGATGGATCGCGCATCGCCATGGGACACCAGCTCGATCCTTCGATCTCAATCCGCGATGCCAGCACGGGGACCGAGCTCTTCGAGCTCCATGGACACACAGGTTCCACCGGTTCGGTCAGCTTCTCTCCAGATGGGCGCTACCTACTTAGTGGATCCTCAGACGGTAGCGCCAGGGTCTGGGACGTCACGCCCGGCGGTCGTGGGGAAGTGATTACAGTTTCGGGGAATGAATTTCACGGACTGGACTATCAGCATCAGGCGCGCCTGGTGGCGGCCGCCAGTGTGGATGGCACAGTCTGGGTCTGGAATGTCGAGACGGGAGAACGGGTGCAGCGCCTTGTGGGCCACGAGGGAGAGGGGTGGGACGGGGCTGTGTGGGACGCTGACATTCACCCGGACGGCAATTTGATCGCCTCGGCCGGCGCCGACTCCACGGCGCGCCTCTGGAATGTGGTAAGCGGAGAGGCGTTGCTGGTGGTGGAAGCCAGCGACCCGCAGGCCAAGCCTGTTGGTTACCACTTCCCGGGTCTGTTGGAGGTGGAATTTAGCCCCGACGGCCGGTGGCTGGCCACGGGTGGGGCGGACGGGGTCGTGGACGTCTGGGATGTCGATACGTCGCTGGCGACGGGCGAGGGCCAGCTCGTCTGGTCGGCCGAGAGCGGAGTGGACGGGATCTTGCGCCTATTCTTCAGCGACGATAGTGAGTGGCTCGTCGCCAGCGTGGACGCCACCGTGAGCGCCATCGACGCCAACGAATTCAGGGAGGCGCGTGTCGTCGTGTGGGACGCGCGGAGTGGAGAGCGGCTGGTGACGCTGGCGCACCCGGACGAGTACCGCCTACACGCCGTGGCCCTAAGCACGGAGCGGGCGTTCATCGCCACTTCCCACACACAAGATACAGCATTCGACATCTGGCGCGTCGCGACGGGTGAGATTGTCGCCACGCATGAGAATGACGGCGCAGCGGTATACAGCATGGATTTTCATCCGGAGGAAACGCTGCTGGCGACGGGGGGGTTTGACGGCCTTGTGCGGGTGTGGAACCTGTCGACGGGAGCCACTGTCGCCACCCTGGGGAACGGTGAAGGCGCGGTTCCAGACGTGGAATTTACACCGGACGGGCGCCAACTGGTTGCGTCCAACAGCGACGGTATGGTAGCGGTCTTTACGCTGGACCGGCAGGAGCTACTGGCGATTGCCGAGGAGCGCGTCACGCGGGAGCTGACCGAGGCAGAGTGCCGGGAGTACCTCCACAACAGCGAGTGCCAGATCCTGACGAGTGAGTGAGCCGGGCAGAATATATCCCGCCTTGTTCACGTGGAGGATGGCCAGCTTGCGGCTCCACCCGCGTGCGTGGATCTCCTCTCTCCCGCTACATAGTGCGGATTTCCTCCTTGCCGCTCCCGCGAAGCCGGCATCAGGAAACTGTTTTAGAGAAGGGCACAGCGGCAGGCGGCGGAATGATGAACTTCACTTTTCGGCCCCGGCGGTAGTCAAAGAAACCTCTGTCGATGAACGACCAAAAGCCATTGTACTATCTCAACAGCTCTTCCCTGAAGGAGTGGTCATTGTCGGCGGTCACACGCCTGGGGGCCTTGGCGCAGGAGTTCGATGCGTTGTTGTGCGCCGGCCGGGAGTGAGCTAATTCTAACCCTGAGCCAATGGGCCTTTCGCCGGTATATCAGGCCTCCAGCAAAAACCGATGTCATGACTGAGGCAGGGCTACTTCCCCTTACGCTGACGTTCCTTCTTCCCTTTCCGTTTCCGTCCCTTCCTCGACGTATCCGGCACCTGGTCGGCGGTAGTGGCCGGGCGAATGTTTGCCTGGCGGTGGCGGATGGTCGTGCCCGTCATGCCCGCAAGCACCTGCTCCTGGTACTGCGCCGGCACCTCGACGTAGGTAAAGTGGTCATAAATGTCGATGGCTCCGATGGCCTTGCCGGGAATGTCGGCTTCGTTGGCAATCGCGCCAACGATATCGCCGGGACGCACTCCCTCTTGGCGGCCGGCGTCGACGAAGAAACGTATCATTCCCTCTTCTGTCTGTGGCAACTGTTGCCCCTCTGGCTCCAGCGGCACCACCAGCGGCTGGCCTTCGTGGGCGAGAAGGGCGGTGGCGGCGGCAATTTCGGACATATCACATTCGCTTTCTAGGGCGATCTCTTCGACCAGCTGCAGGTAGAGGCCGAGCTCAGCCTCTTTTTCGTCCAGGATTTCTAGCACCGACTCTTTAAAGAGCGTGGCGCGGCGAGCGGCCACGTCTGCCTGGGTGGGTATGGGCATGGGCGACATCGTCTGGCCCGTGTAGCGCTCGATGTCGCGCCGCATCCGCTGCTGGCGGGGAGTGACGAACAGGATAGCGGTGCCCGAGCGCCCGGCGCGGGCGGTGCGGCCGATACGGTGCACGTAGGATTCGGTATCGTAGGGGATGTCGTAATTTACGACGTGGCTGATCCGTTCCACGTCCAGCCCGCGCGCGGCGACGTCTGTGGCGGCAACAATGTCGATCCGCCCGTCACGCAGCTGCCGGATAACGGTTTCCCGCTGGCTCTGATTCATGTCGCCGTGCATGGCGTTCGCGCCATAGCCGCGGGCGTCCAACTTCTCGGCCAGTTCGGCCGCGCCAACACGGGTCCGCACGAAGATGAGGACGCCGTCAGTCTCCTCCGTCTCCAGGATACGTGTGAGGGCGTCCAGCTTCTGCTGTCCGGCCACGTTGAGGTAGCGTTGCTCGACGGCTGGCACAGTCAGCGCCTTGTGCTCAGTCTGCACGACGACGGGATCGTGCAGGTAACGGTCGGCTACCTGCCGTATTGCTTTCGGCATGGTGGCTGAGAAGAGGGCGATCTGGATCCGGCTCCCCTCCTGGACTGGCATCTGTTCCAGGATCCACTCCACGTCTTCGAGGAAGCCCATGCGGAGCATTTCGTCTGCCTCGTCGAGCACGAAGGTGGAGGTCGCGTCGAGAGTCAAGGTGCCGCGTCGTAGATGGTCCATGACCCGGCCGGGGGTGCCGACGACGACGTGCAGGCCGCTCCGGAGGCGGTTGATTTGCTTGCGCATCGACTGACCGCCGTAGATGGGCGCTACACGCACGCCAGACAGGTGGCGACTGTAGGTGTAGATCGCCTCTGACACCTGGATCGCCAGTTCGCGCGTGGGGGTGAGGATAAGGGCCTGTACTTCGCGCCGCTCCGGATCGAGCTGTTCCAGGATAGGGAGGGCGAAGGCTGCCGTCTTACCGGTGCCGGTTTGCGCCTGGCCGATGACATCTCTGCCGGCGAGCAGGTGCGGGATTACCTTGGCCTGGATCGGCGTTGGCACTTCGTAGCCTACGTCAGCCACGGAGCGCAACAGAGACTCGCTCAAGCCGAGTTGGCGGAACAAGTCACTTCTTTCTTCCTGGTTGTCGTTCATCGTGCGGGGTCTCCTTCTTCAATGTGGGGCTGCACACTAGATGCTTACATGCCATCGGTACGCTTTCTACCCATCGTAGAAGACCTCTATCAGAATGGGATATGAGGGGGTCAGTCGGCGACGTTCGGGAAGCGTGTTGGCGGTCCTCTAATCAGGGCACGATTGACGACTTCGCCATCGACTATGGGTCGAAGAGAACAAGACCTCCAATACGGTGCGTGGCCAGTTGCTGGTGAGCGTTATGCTCGAGTCGGACGCGGGCTTACCTCCTTTGCTTTGCCAGTTCGTCTGCCCCTCCCAAGGCCGTACCTGGTGTGCAGTGAGCGCGTGTCCGCCGTCTTCCGTCGCCCCCTAATCGGTCACTAATTACGCCGGGAACTACCGCCGCTATGGGGGAAATCAGAGTTGCTGCGGCTTCCTTCCGCTCCCTGGCGCTGCTGCCGGCTCCGGCTGCCACCGCTGTGCGGGAAGTCGTGCGGCCCGAACCCGCCGCGCTGGGTGCGCTCATGAAGCGGCTGCTCGTTCGTTTTGCCTCTCTTCTTGTCGGCGCCGTGCGTGGTGTTGCGCGGGCGGGCCGCGCTGACCTTGACTTTGCGTCCGGCAACCACCTTGCCATTCAGCTTAGTGATAGCTACTTTAGCAGCTGCCTCTTCCATCTCGACAAAGCAGAAGCCGCGAAAGCGCCCCGTGTTACGGTCGGTAATCATGGACACTGTTCGAACCTGCCCGAATGGAGCACAGAGACGACGTACCTGCTCCTCGGTCGTCTCAAAATCCAGATTTCCAATATATATTTCCTTTGTCACGAGAGCATCCTCCTAAGATTTGAGAGGGACCTGTTTGCAAAACGGTCAACTAACGCCGGTACGGCGCTGGTAGGTTTTTCTTAGTGCTGAATACGCGGAGAGGCGCCGTACACTCTTAGCAGCCGGTGCCTTCTCGTCCTGTACAACTTGGAATCTGAAGCTTAACCAGTTTGAGCCGATTTACTTGACCCGCGGCTGACCACTGCTCCATTCAGTTTCTAGCACTGCTCAGACTGCATCATAGTCTAGTTGAATCCCTATCGCAAAGGTTTTCAGGCAAGAATTGCCACTGACAGAACACGCGCAAAGCCATTCATCGAAGTGCTCAGGCTGTCGGCTGACGCATCACGGCCGGCAGCTCTTGTACAAGATGGTCGAGAATACTCGGCTCTATTTTTTGGCACCTCTCTGGGAACGACTCGACGTAGTAGCACGTGCGCGCCGCTTGCCGGTGGAGTCCTTCTTACTGAGTGCGCGTTTGAACATCTTGGGCCCAGGGCATCACACGCCGACCCACGTACTCCAGTCCGTGTGTAAACAGCAGACCTAGAAAACCAATTACAACCAGACCGACATACATCTTGTTTACGGAGAGGGTCGACCACGACATCCAGATCAAAAAGCCGATCCCCTCCTTGGCAGCGACGAATCCTGCGGCCACAATGATCAACAGGGAGATGCCCAGAGAAAGGCGTAAACCGGTGAAGATAGCTGGTAAGCTGGCAGGAAGAATGACCTTGGTGAATAGCTTCCAGCGTCTCGCCCCGTAGTTCTCCGCAGCCTGGATCAGAACAGGGTCAATCTGTTTCACGCCGTGAGCCGTCGAGATGAGGACCAGGAAAAAACCGGCAATCGCCACAGCGATCACCTTACTCGCTTCGCCAATACCAAAGATGACGAGGAGAAGCGGCAACAGCGCTATTTTGGGAATAGGGTACAGAGCGGCGACGAGAGGATCCACAATGGCTCGCACGGTTCGAAACCAGCCAACCAGTAGACCCAAGCAGATCCCTGGAATCGCACCTAAGAGAAACCCAAGGATGATTCGCCGCAGCGAAGCGGACAGGTGCTCGAATAGCTCGCCGGAGGCGATCATTTCCGCCATCATCTGCGATATCTCACTCGGCGGTGGAAAAAAGCGAACGTCGAGGATCCCTACCCGGACCGTTACCTCCCAGAGCAAGAGCAGCACGAAGGGAGACATTATCGAGAGAAGCGTGTATAGCTGCTCCTTTGAAACTCGCGGAACGGATACCGGTTCTGGGCTTGACGACGCTGTGACACTCAATTCTTCGCCGGTTGTGGTCATTCTTCCTCCATCTCGCCTAATCGTTGTAATGCTTCCTCCAGATAACTGAAGTTAACCATTTCCTGGAGAGGCAGAGGCTCGCTCAGTTCTGTGTAACCGCGGTCAAAGTGGTACTGTTGCTGTTCTGCAATACTTTCCATATTAATCGTTGCATCTGGATGAAAGTAGAAGGCAACGCCGTTTCGAACTGCCGGTTCGGGGACCTGCGTCCACTCTAGTAACGCATTGACAATCTCATCATTTTCGCGCCAGGCATCGCCCTGCAGATCTCGGACCGCTTTCAGATACGCCATCAGAAACCGTACGCCTACTTCTCGATTCTCTGGTTCCAACAGTCGCTCGCCAAAATAGACGACGCCAATCTGAGGGTTCTCGGTGATTTCGCCTCCATCCAATAACACTGTGGCATCCCCTTCACGAAGCGGTATTCCCGCCAGCGGATGGGCAAGAATGCCGGCATCGATCGAATCATTGGCAAAAGCGGCTGGCATTTCTGGGAAGGGCAGGGGGATCAGATCGACGTCGTCTACGGCAAGGCCGTGCGGTTCGAGCGCTTCTGCAACCAGGTATTCGACGCTTCCGGCTGTTACGTTGACGGCTACAGAGCGACCCTCCAGATCGCCCGCGTCCTCTACTTCGCCCGATTCAACCAGTTCTGTGCGCACGAGCAGGGGTAGTGCCCCGTAACCGGGTCTAAGAGAGGAGGAACCGGCAACGATGCGTATATCGAAGCCGCGATCGACGGCATGAAAAACCGGTGGTCCCACGTTGCCACCGCCCACGTCGATCTGGCCCTGGCCCAACGGAGCAATCATCAGATTGCCAGAGCGGAACGATTCAAATTCGACGTTGAGCCCCATCTCCTCGAAGTAGCCTCTCTCCGCGGCGACGAAGTGCGGAGCGAAGCCAAGAATGGGGATATAGCCGATTCTGAGAGTAAAATCGTCTGGGAGTGGCTGCATTTCGCTTTCAGCTTCATCTTCGCTCTCTTCTATTACTTCCTCGTCGGATGCGGGGAGTGCTGTCGCCACTTCCTCGACCGCTTCCGCAGATTCGTCCACGATGGTTTCTGCGACCGGGTCCTGAGCACCACAGGCTACAAGAAGCCCCACCAGAATCAGTACGACTGAACCGCGCAAACACTTACGTAAAAACATCTTCTCCTCCTTAAATACGTGAAGGTCGAATACACCAAGCGCCGACAAGAATTGCCGCGCTATCGTCAAGAGAGTTCTTCTGCTCACTCTTCGATCGGCTCGCCAAATTGTCTGACCAACTTCCGCTTCAGGACCTTTCCGGATGCTGTGCGCGGTAAGGACTTCATGAAAACTACTGACTTCGGAATTTTGTAGCGGGCGAGCTTGCCCTGGCAGAAGTCGATCACGTCTACTTCCGTAAGTGTTACTCCGTTCCTGGGCACCACCAACGCCCGGCCCGCTTCGTGCCAGCGAGTGTGAGGCACGCCAATCACCGCCACCTCAGCAATATCCGGGTGATCAAACAGAACATTTTCCACTTCGGCGGGATACACATTGATTCCACCAGAGATAAACATATCTTTCAGACGGTCGACGAT
>JAWVYW010000164.1:0-8442 GCA_033722535.1 Promineifilaceae bacterium (SeqCode) | reverse complement strand
CGTCGACAACCTCATCTTCGACAACTTCTTCCTCGACGTCCTCGTCGACCTCGACGACGTCCTCCTCCTCCACGATCTCTGGCGCGTCGCCCAGATCCACATCTGCCGCTTCGTCAGGGCCACAGCCGGCGGCGGCGACGAGCAGTAGAAGCAGCGCGAGTAACAATGGTAACCTTTTCATCTTCCTTTTCTCCCGGTTTAAAGAACGAATTGTTGGTCAGAAAGAGGTGGTCGCGCGCTCGTGAATAGGCACCTCCTTTTCCCGCCTCCGACGTCGCCGGCGGCGCTTTGCCGGACAACATCCTGGGCTCGTCGAAAATTTGCTCGACCCCGAGTTGCCATCAGGCAGCGGGCGCTTCAACGGTTAAAGTGAGGGTGCTGCGACGCTTCTACGTGCCGCAGCTTCGGCACCGTACCCTATGACCCTCACTCCACTGGCTGCCGGAGTGTAACCACTACCGGCGCTTGTGGCAAGCGGCGTGGGACGGGATCTACGGCAACGGCGGGCGCATCTCGCGCTCCAGCCACGCAAAGAAGAAGTCGTCCAGCTCCTCTCCGCTCACCGCTTCGGCGATGGCGATAAAATCCTCCGTGCCCGGGTTCTGCCCCTCATAGCGTTCAAAGTAGGTGCGAAGAATGGTGAAGAAGGCGTCGTCGCCGACGCGCGCGCGCAGCGCGTGGAACGTCAGTGCGCCCCGCGTGTACGCCTGGGCGGTTACTTCCGGTGCATCGTGGGGCCGCAGGATTGACTGCGACCGGATCGGCGCTCTGGCGGCGATCCCCTCTAACGCCGCTTCTGCGGCCGGGGCGCCGCCGCTGGCCTCGGCCCACAGCACCTCGGCGTAGGTCGCCAGCCCCTCCTTCAGCCACAGGTCGTTCCAGCTCGCCAGCCCGACGCTGTTCCCGAACCACTGGTGCGCCAGCTCGTGCGCCGCCAGCGCCTCCCCGCGATCCTGGATCTGCTGATCCCCATAGACCGATAGCGTCTGGCTCTCCAGCCCGCCCAGCCCCGGCACGTTCTCGTGCACCGCATCCCCATAAACGGAAAAAGGGTAGGGGCCGAAGAGCGCTTCAAAGGCGTCGAGCATCTCCGTGGTCGCCGCGAACGGCTCCACCGCCGCCTCGGGCACGTCGTCGGCGAAGAAGCTGCGCAGGGGAACGCCACTGCCGGAGACACCGTCGACGCGGGTAAACTCGCCGATGGCCACGGTGGTCAGATAGGCCATTAGCGGCTCCTGCACCTGCCAGACGGCCGTTGTCGTCGCGCCGTTGTCTATAAGCTCCACCTGCACGCCATTGGCGGCGGCGACGTACCCTTCGTCGACGGTGATGCGAAAGGTGTACGTCGCCCGGTCGTGGAGGTCCATATTGGCCGGGAACCAGCTCGCCGCCCCGGCCGGCTCGTTGAGGACGGCAACCCCCTCCGGATGAAAGAGCCATCCTTTCTGGAAACCGGGAATAGCGTGCGGGTTCGGCGGGACGAAGTTCGGAACGCGATGGTAGCGAACCTCCACCTGCAGCCGTTCCCCCGCCGCCGCCGTCTCCGGCAGGTCGATCGTCAGGTCGAAGTCGCCATGGCTGTAGGCGACCGCTGCGCCGTTCACCGTCAGCGCGTCGACGGTCAGGCCGCTCAGATCCTCGCCGTAGAAGTCGAGGCTGAAGCGGCGCAGATCCTGCGTTGCCACCAGATCCAGCGTCGCCGTCGCCGTCAGCTCCTTACGCCGCACCCCCACCGTCAGGTCGAGCAGGACGTGCTCCACGTCATAGCCGCCGTTGCCCATCGCCGGGTACTCTGGGTGCGGGTTGGCGGCGGTGGCCCCGACGAGAGCGGGATCGATTTCCGCGATCGCCGTCGCTGTGGGCAGCGCTGTGGCCGTCGCCGTCGCAGTTGCGGTAGCTGGCGCTGTGGCAGTTGCGGTGGCTATCGCCGTGGCCGTCGCCGTCGCGGTCGGCGAAGGCGCGGGCACTCTCTCCGTGGCGGCAGGCGACGCCGCGGCGACCGGCGCCACCTCGGTGACGGCAGGCAACGGCGATGGCTCAGTCCTGGTGCAGGCGCCGGCAGCGGCGATGAAGAGCAGGAAGGCGCTCAGCAGGGCGAGGGCGATTAACATTCTGTTCATATCGGCGTCCCTGGGTTATTATCCTCACTGTAGCCTCGATTCTTTTTACAGGAGATCCGCATGCCCGACAACGACAACAACAACGACGAAAGAGAGCTTCCGAAACCGGAAGAAGTAACCTCCACCACCCACCACTCGATCACCCTCGACGGCCGGACCCTCAACTACACCGTCACCGCCGGCACCCTCATCATTCAGGACGAGGAGGAGGAGGAGGGCAAGGCGCAGGGGCAGAAGGCGAAGGCGGAGATCTTCTACGTTGCCTACGCGCTCGACGATGCCGACCCCGCCGAGCGCCCGCTTACCTTCAGCTTCAACGGCGGCCCCGGCAGCAGCAGCGTCTGGCTGCACCTGGGCGTGCTGGGCCCCCGCCGCGTCGAGATGGCCGACGAGACCGGACACATGCCGCGCCCGCCCTTCCGCCTCGTCGACAACGACTTCACCCTGCTCGACAAGAGCGACCTCGTCTTCATCGACCCCGTCAGCACCGGCTACAGCCGCGCCGTGCCCGGCGAGAAGCCGAAGGAGTTCCACGGCTTCGAGAAAGATCTGGAGTCGGTGGCGGAATTTATCCGCCTCTACACCACCCGCGCGGGCCGCTGGGGCTCGCCCAAATTCCTCATCGGCGAGAGCTACGGCACCACCCGCGCCGCGGGTCTGGCGGGCGTCCTGCAGGGCAAGATGGGCATGTACCTCAACGGCGTCATGCTCGTCTCCACGATCCTGAATTTCCAAACGGCCTACTTTAACCCCGGCAACGACCTCCCCTACATCCTCTTCCTGCCCACCTACACCGCAACCGCGCACTACCACGGTCAGCTCGCGCCGGAGCTGCAGGAGCGGCCGTTGGAGGACGTCCTCGAGGAGGTGGAGGAGTGGGCAATGACCGACTATACGCTGGCCCTGATGCAGGGCGCCGACCTGCCGGAGGAAGCGCGGGAGGAGGTAGTCGAGCGGCTGGCACTCTACACCGGCCTTTCCGAGGCATACATCCGGCGCACCGCGCAGCGCATCGAGATCTTCCGCTTCACCAAGGAGCTGCTGCGGGAGGAGGGACGCACCGTCGGCCGCCTCGATAGCCGCTTTACCGGTGTCGACCGTGACAGCGCCGGCGAGATGTTCGAATTCGACCCCAGCCTGACCGCCATTATGGGCCCCTACACCGCCACCCTGAACGACTACGTGCGCCGCGAGCTGCAGTTCAAGAGCGACCTACCTTACGAAATCCTCACCAGCCGCGTCCGTCCCTGGAACTACGATAAGTTCCAGAACCAATACGTGGACGTGGCCGAGACGCTGCGGAGGGCGATGAACGTCAACCCCTATCTGCGCGTCTTCGTCGCCAACGGCTACTATGACCTCGCCACCCCCTATCTGGCGACGGAGTATACGTTCAGCCACCTCGGCGTCCCCCGGGAGCGGTATGAAGATATTAGCATGGCCTACTACGAGGCGGGGCACATGATGTACCTCCACCTGCCGTCGCTGGCACAGTTGAAGGAGGACTTGGCGGACTTTATCGACGGCGCGCTCTAACGGGGCGGGCGACTGGCGGTCGCACAATCGCCGGACTCGCACGGCCGCCGCGAGCGGCTGCCGCCCCGGCACGGCGGGCCACGGGATGCACCCGCCGTCGCCGCTCCACGGCGCGCCGTAGCTGTAGCCCAGGATTGTCTCCTGGCTGGACCGTCGCCATGAGCGGCGGGCGCGGATGGAAGCCGCAGCTACATCTGGGGGCGTCTTCTACGGGGCCGGCGGCCTCGGCATCGTGCTTTCCGACTCCAGGGCGTAGGTGACGCGGACCTCTCCTCCGCTCCTCTCGATCACGAAGCAATAGCTGTAGAGCGCATCCAGCATCAGCGGATGGCCCTCGATGCAGTCGCCGCTGCTGAGCTGGCGCCGCTCCGGCTCGGGGCGGGGCTGGAATGTGCCATCCGCCAGGCGGTCGGCGAGCACGTTCACAACCACCGCCGTCTCCTGAATCTCCACCAGTTCCAGCCTCAGCGCGCCCACCGCCTGTTCGAAGCGCTGCCCCCAGGGACCGGGCGCGACGACCCAGGACTCCCCTGCGGCGATGCGCCGTTCTTCGAAGCCGGTGACGACCGGCTCGGACAGGGGATTGCCCTCTTCGGCGAAGGTAATCTGAGGCACCAGGAACAGGATTGCAGCAGGCGCGTCTTCCTCTGGCGCCTCGTCAGGAGGCGCCTCCTCCGTCGGTGTCGCGGGCGACGCGCTCGCCAGTGTCTCCAGTTCGCTGGGTGGTGGAGCTCCGCCCTCGCCCTCCATCGCCGCCGGCTCTGGTTGTTCGCTCTGCGGGACACAACCGGTCAGGGCGGCGCCCGCCGGAGCGATGAGGAGTAGGAGGAGCAGTTGGGGGATCACTGTTTTGAGCATCACATATGTGGGCGAGTTACGAAGGGGCGCCACGACTCACTTCTGAGGCCGTTTGCGGCGCCCCGCGCAGAGCGCTTGAAGGACAACGGACTAGCGACGGATGATCGGCAGGAAGAGGAGCTGGCCTTGGGCCGCTTCGCCGCCCAGTGGTGCGCCGGCGCTGAATTCATACAGCCCGCCGGAGGCGGTCCGCGCCACGTCAGTCACCTCGACGTATACGGTTGTGCCCGGCGCCACCCCGTCCAGCGCTCGTGCAAGATACGTCTGACTCACGGGGCTCAACTCCTCTTCGAAGAGCAACGTCGAGCCGTCCGCGTCATAGACGCGAATCCGCGGCGTCATGCCCAGCGCCAGGTTGCTGACGCGGACGAAGGTCGTGCCCGCGGAGGGCGTCGTCACCGCAAAGACGTCCCTGTCGCCGGCGGTTTCGATCTTGCCCGGGACAGGAACGTTATTGGCGGCAACCGGCGTCGCCTCGCCCGGCGTGTCGCCGTGATCATCCGGCACGACGTTGCTGGTCGAGACCAGCAGGTTGTGCGCAAGTTGCATGCTCTGCGTAATCACGACCGGCTCGGGCATCGGTACCGCGCCGTTGAGCCCGGTCGCGGGCATGAACGCAGTGGGGACGAGCATCGACTCATTTGCCGTGATATCAAAGAGCGTCTGAATTTCGTAGATGCCGGACTGGTCGGGGCTGAAGATGGCGGCGTAGAGGCCGTCGTTCGCGGTGGCATCCGGTGGCACGCCATCGTCGCGGTAGCTAATTGTCGTCGTCGTGTCATCCGGCAGCGTCAGCGTCGCGGTGACATCCATCGCGGTTACCATCCACTGCCGGTGCACAAAGGCCAGGAGCACCAGCGGTTCTGGATAGGTCAGATTTTGGCCTAACAGGCTGCTGACCTGCGGTGTGAAGGGCAGCGCCGTGACCCGCGCCGGGCGCTGTGTGGCAGCCTCCCAGACGACGTTGAGGGCGCTGCGCGCGGCGGCGTCAGGTAGCTCGATCGACGAGTCGTTATCCCCCTCTGGGGCGACTGCGTCCAGCTCCGGATAGTGCGCACGGACGGCGACCGCCTTCCGCTGCCCATCGCGGGGATCCTCATGAACCTCCCGAGTCAGCGTCTCCCAGGCGGGCGCATCGTAGACACGCTCCTGGGCGTTGGCGTCGGTGAAGTTCTTTTCGATGGAGAAGTTGAGCCAGTCATAGTCGCCGCCCAGCGCTTTCCACTGGCTGTTCATAATCGAGTTTTCGACGTCGTCGTCCGTCGAGTGGGGGAAGATGAACTTGTCGTCATAGGAGGGTACGCCGATATACTCGTCGTACACGCCATAGTAATAGTGCCCGTATTCGTGGGCCAGCGTGTAGCCGCCGCCCTTTTGCTGGTTCTCAGTTGCCAGGAAATCGTAGTCGAGGCCGGCGCCACGGCCATCTTTGAAGATGTCGCACATGTTCACGTGCAGCCCGGCGATACCCGCCCCAGCGGGGCTGGCGCTGGGATGGCACTTCTCCACCCACACCACGTCGGCGCTGTCGCTCTCCGCGCCGTTCGGATGGAACGTGACCTCGCCCAGCTTGTGAGCGCCATTGGACGCTTCGTAGATGGCGTCGGCGAAGTAGTCGATGATCGTCTCATACGGATCGCGGTCTGTGCCGGTCGGATTGTTGTAGAGTGAGATGGAGACGTCGATGGTGTTCACACTGCGGGTAGCGCCGAGGAAGAGCGCCGCAAAGAAGATATTGTCGTCGTCGGAGGGGTTGCGCGTGGTCACCACCATCTGGGTGTCGCCATCCTCGACGAAGGGGATGACGTTGTACAGCTCGTCGTCGGTGCGTGGATCGTCGTTGGGCGGCGCGTTCGGGTCGGGGGGATTGGTGTTGCTGTCGCCGATGCCGCCCACGGTTATCAAAGCACCATTTGCCAGTTCGCCGTCGTCCTGGCCGCCGGCGGCCGACGTGAGGCGAGTGCCGTTGACGTCGACGTAGCTAAACTGCTCGACGGGTTCGCTGCCACAGGCGCCCTGGCACCCGAAGCTGATGCCCAGGCTGTAGTCCAGCTTCAGGTTCGGATCCGCCTTATCGATCGGCGCACCAAAGTCGATGGTGAAGGTGTCCCCATCCACGTCCTGCGCCCCAAAGTAGAGGATGATGGTGTTGTCGTCTGTCTGGTTGGGATCTTCAAAGATGACGGCAAGTACCTCACCATCAGTGCGGAAGGTGTCCCCTTCGCTAATCTCCAGGTCGACGATGCCCGCGGGAGCGGCATCGACGATCGGCTTGACAATGGCGGTGACATCTCCCCAATAGTTGTAGGAGCTGATGCTGCTTGGCACCTCCATGCTCCACACAACTGGGCTGCCCGCCAGGGCGATCTCACCCGGAGCGAGTTGGTAATTACTGAGGCCCGTCGTCGCCGCCATCAGGTACGCCTTGCGTACCGTGGCGTTCGCTGGTTTGTCGACCTGAACTGTGCCTGACGGGGCGGTCGTGCCTAGTGCATCGATGGAAAGGGAGATCAGGCCATAGTGGGTGACCGCCGGCTGCAGCGATTCGGTCGCAGCGATGTCGGTCGCCGCGTTGGGCGTCGCCGCCCCCACCACGCCCTGTTGCGCCCCGGCATGCTCGGGCGGCGCCGCGAACACAAGCGTGACGAGCAGCAATAGAGCGGTCAAAATAGCCACCATGCCCCACCGCGATTTAAGAAGTGAAGTGGTATGCATCGGAACGACCCTCCTGTAGAAAGAATGACGAGAGAAGTGAGGTTTCACCTGGTACCGTTACGGTTATGGTAAAGGGCTAAGGCGGTTAATGTCAAGAAGCGGCAGCGGCAGATAGCCCACTGGCTGCCGCTGCGGCGAATCGGGCCACAACCGCTGCCGCCGGCGTCTCGTGCCTTTGACCAGGCAGCAGGAGAGCAGGATAGTTGCGGTTGACACGCCTCCTCCGCGCCATTATGATGTACCCAACACCCGCTGCCGCCAACGCTACCGCATGGCAGTACGGTGTCGTTCCAGAGCGTACGACCAGAGAATAGGCCCCTTCCCCCCGCATCGGAGCCAACATGACAGGCCTCCCACCCCACACAGGCTGATCTCGCAAGCAGGCCGCCGTTTGCCGGCCAGGAGAGGCACCCATGCCTGAGAAGAAGAGCACTCTCACACTCGTTCTCCCCCTGTTGCTCCTTCTGCTTTCCCTCGGCGGGAGGGCAGCCGCCCACTGCGGCGACGGCGCGGAGCCCTGCCCGGCGTCCCCCCTCTCCTTTACCGCCTCCTTGGAGGCGTCAGGGGCGGATAGCGCTGCCGCGGTTGCCGCGTCGGAAACGAGCATTCAGGGTGCTGCACATCCCATCGTTCAGGAAGGTGTTACCGTCCGACCGGCGCGCACCCTGCCGGGAATGGACGATGCGCCCGCACCGGCGGGCGCGCGCTACGTCGATCCGCAGAATCCAGAGTGGACGGCGACCTTCGGCACCGAAGCTGGGCGGCGGCTGATCGAGCCGCGCCCGGCCCCCGGGCCCGCGCCTGCCGGCCCGCCGCTGGAGCTGGACGGCACCTGGCGCTCCCGCGCCGCCAGCGGCAGTGCGGCCGTCGTCGCCATGGCC
Organism: Promineifilaceae bacterium (SeqCode); assembly: GCA_033722535.1. Classification (GTDB taxonomy): domain Bacteria; phylum Chloroflexota; class Anaerolineae; order Promineifilales; family Promineifilaceae; genus JAAYYY01. The sequence goes on along the minus strand of JAWVYW010000164.1, from coordinate 332 downwards.
AATGCCCCCGACGGTCGGCTCTTCGCCGCCGTCGCCGACGATGGACTGCGCGTCTACGCTCCGGACGCCAACGGCGTCTACTCGTGGGCGGCGATCAAGGCCGGCGACCGCGGCGGGCTGGCAAGCAACGACGTGACCGCCCTCGCCATCTTTGAGGGCGAGCTGTGGGTGGGCACTGGCGCCGCCGGCGTCAGCCTCCTCGATCTCCAAAGCGGCGCCTGGCGCACCCTGCACGCCGGCAACTCCGGCCTCCCCAACGATACTGTCAACAGCCTCACGGCGGTCCAGCCGCCATCGGGAGCGCCCTATATCTGGATCGGCACGCAAACCGG
>JAWVYW010000163.1:0-8456 GCA_033722535.1 Promineifilaceae bacterium (SeqCode) | reverse complement strand
GGTCGGCAGCGGGCCGGACGACCTTCGCGCAGAGATCCGCTTTCCCACGGGGGCGCCGGAGGAGACGATCGGGCGGGCCATCTCCTTCTTTGAGGCGCAACAGGCGGAGCATGGACCGCTCGCTGCCGTCGGCATTGCCGCCTTCGGTCCGCTCGACCCCGATCCCAGTTCGCCTACCTATGGCTATATTACGAACACCCCCAAGCCGGGTTGGCCAGGCACAGAGTTCGCCGGCGCCGTCGCGCGCGGGCTGGGCCTGCCGGTCGGCTTCGACACCGACGTCAATGGCGCGGCGTTGGCTGAATGGCGCTGGGGCGCGGCGCAGGGGCTGGATACCTTTATCTATCTTACTATCGGCACCGGCGTCGGCGGCGGTGGAATGGTGAATGGGCGGCTGATGCACGGGCTGGTCCACCCGGAGATGGGACACGTTCGCCTGCCGCATGATTGGGAAGCCGATCCCTTTCCCGGACGCTGTCCCTTCCACGGCGACTGCCTCGAGGGAATGGCCAGTGGCCCCGCCATCGAGGCGCGCTGGGAGCAGCGTGCAGAAAAACTCCCCCCCGCGCACGAGGCTTGGGCGCTGGAGGCGAACTACCTCGGCTATGCGCTGGTCAACTTTATCGTGACGCTCAGCCCTCAGCGCATCATCCTCGGCGGCGGTGTGATGCAGCAGGCCCACCTCTTCCCGCTCGTTCGCGAGCGCGTGCTGGAGCTGTTAAACGCCTATGTTCAGGCTCCGGCGATTCTGGAGCAGATCGAGAGCTACATCGTGCCTCCCGCGCTTGGCAATCGCGCCGGTGTGCTGGGAGCGATCGCTTTGGGGCAGCAGGCGCGAGAGGACGGTCGAAACCAGCAGGGGGAGAAATAAAAAGAGCCGCGCAGCGGGCTCTTTGCCCATCCGCGCGGCTCACGTCGTCAGTGGCTGGAGCCAGTTATTCGCTCCGGCGGCCGCCGGTCAGCAGGAGAATGTAGTAGAGTAGCTGGCCAATCGCGGCCACGGCGGCTGCAACATAGGTCAGCGCGGCGGCGTCGAGCACCTTGTCGATTCCCTTCTTTTCCTCGCCCATCACGATCCCGTGGCTGGCCAGGAGCTTTTTGGCGCGCCGACTGGCGTCGAACTCCACCGGTAGCGTAATCAACGTGAAGAGCACGGCGGCGGCAAAGAGAATGACGCCCAGCCAGGCAATCTGGCTGCCGAAGGGAAGGAAGCCTTCCATGATCAAGCCCACAAAAAAGATGATTGGCGCGAGGCTACTGCCGAATGAAGCCGCGGGCACCAGCGCGCTGCGAATGCCGAGCGGCGCATAGTTCCTTGCGTGCTGCATGGCATGGCCCATTTCGTGTGCTGCGACGCCGGCGGCGGCCACACTCGGCTGGCGGTAGACATCCGGGCTCAGGCGGAGTACGCGGGTGCGCGGATCATAGTGGTCGCTAAGCATCCCCTGCGACATCTCGATTTCAACGTCGTAGAGGCCTTCGGCGTCTAGGAGGGTGCGGGCAACCTGCGCGCCAGTGAGGCCGCGGCTGGTACGAACGTCAGAATATTTACTGAAGGCGCTCTTCACTCGCACCTGCGCCCAGAGGCCCAGGAGTAGCCCCGGAAGCGCGAAAAGTAGATAGAGCGGGCTAAATGGTATCACTCTTTACCTCTCGACTCTTTCTTCTACGGGGACAGGCACCGGAACTGCCGCCCGCGCGAGCTGGGGCATCCGTTCACGCTCCTTCCACATTGCCCACATCAAGAAAAAGGCACCGGTGATCCAGGCAGGGGAGACAAGCAGCAGGTAGTTGAAGTCCATTTTTCTTTCCCTTTTATTGGCTCAGGGTGGAAAGCGTTCGCCGCCACAGAGCACGTAAAAGACCTTTTCCACTCTCCATTGTGCCTTACATGCGTTGGAAGGTGGTAAGACGCAGGCCCTTTCCAACAGATATCTTATGCGCGGCAGGCGGCTCTGCCGATGGGGTATTTTACCCATTTTATGGCTATGAAGCTATACGCAGACTTCGCTTCATGGTTGCTGAACGTCGGGCATGCTCTCCGCAGCGACCCGGAAGCCAACGTCGCGCGAGCCGCCGTCGAGGGGGCGAAAGAGCCGCAAGGGACGGGTGCCGTCGCGGGATGGGAGCCACTCCAGTAAGTTGGGGAGGCCATCCTCTGTGCCCTCGACGCCGGGAATCAGCCGGAAAAAGCCGAACTGCAGGTCCCCTCGGGTCAGCCGCTCTTGCTCGTTGAACGACGGGAGCCAGCTCCCGGTGTTGACGTACCACTGGCGGAAGGGCGCTCGCGCTCCTTTCGTCGGCTCGAGTTCGACCAGATCGGGCAGGTGGTCGTGACCGAAAAGATGGTAACGGACACTGGCCTGTTGCCCCGTTTCGTCAGGTGCGTTCAGTGCATCGCTGATCAACTGGCCCACTTCCGGCAGACGGGCGTACTGCTCCAGTTCGTTGAGCTTCTGAGAGAGGGTGTTGCCGCCTGCGAAGCTGGCGCCGGCGAGGCCGAGGTTGGCCCACATCCGCCCGTAGCGCCGTTCGACGAAATAACGGAGGGCGTTTGCGAGCCACAGATAAATACTGCTGTTGAGCACGAAGCCCGCAGCCGTCAAGCGGCCCACGGTGGTGCTGGTCGCCGATGCTTCCTTCAGACGCGCAACCTGGATCGCCTCCAGCTGCGCCCGACGATCTGGATCAAGCGGGAGCGAAGGGGCGCCGGCGTCGTGCGCAGCTGCCTCCATCGGCAGTGTGCCGGTTGCCAACTGTTGCTGAAGCTCGGGCTGCCCCTGGACGAGGTCGGCCTGCTTTGCGGTCAGGTTGCCGATGATCCCCGGGAGCTGCTCATAATTATCGATCAGCAGCTGCGCCGTTGCCAGCGGCTGCCGGTTTAGTGCCCAGCGCAAGTAGCGCAAGGGCGGTTTGAGGTTATCTGCGAATGGGTGCACCTTTTCGACTTCATTAAAGAGATAGCGTACGAAAAGGCTTCCGGCGGGCAGGGCGACCCGCTGCTCATTTCGCTCCTTATCCCGATCTTCTTCCATGACCGGCCACAAAAAGTTAACCAGTGCGTTAGCCGGATCATATTGATTCCCGTGCTCTACGTAGAGCAGCCCGGGCTCATAGTGAAACCACGCAGGAAACAGAATTTGGGAGGACAGCTCGTCCGGCTCGAGCAGCGCAGGGAGCTCTCGCGTGAAGGGGAGGGGATTTTCCGGCAGCCGTCCGGCGGTCGCCCCGGCGCGCCACTGTTTGTAGTGCTCGCCGGTAAGCGTGCGCATCCGCTCCTGAACGCGGGGCCAGAAGAGTTCGACGTCGTGGTTGCCTCTGACCACGATCAGCCTGTTTTGCGGGTTGCGCGCCAGAAACCAGCCCAGCGCCTGAAAGAAGAGCGGGTGACCGGCTGCAATCTGTTCGAGTTTCCACACCGTTGCCGGCTCCGTCGTGCCCAGGCCATAGCGCCGTTCATTTTCGGTCAGCTCGCGGTCGCCGATGATCGCCGGCAACGCATCCTCTCCTGGCAGGCGCGTTACCTGCAGAAAGTCGAAGAGATCGCCGTTTACGATTAGCTTCCAGGGGCGGCGCAGCAGGTCGTTCTCCGGGTGGCGCTCAGCCAGCTTCATGTGGTAGATCAGGAAGCGAGCGAATGCATCGTCATGCAGGAAATCCTCATTGCGGGAGAACTTGCCGCTCTCGGGGTGACGCCCTTCGCTAAGGTGAAGATCGCTCAGAACAAGGTAGTTGTGGGAAACCTGCATCCATCCCTCCGCACGCGCATTGCAGCTGGCACCGCCGCCAGTATATCACGAGGCAGGGGACGGAAAAACCGCTACAATAGCGGCAGTATGATAATCGATCAGACGCCGCTACGAGTGCGGCCTGAAGGAGAATAAGACCATGACAAGCACCATTCCCCGGCGCAGCGAAGTGCCGGTTGAGGACCGTTGGGATACCGAGATGATCTTTTCCTCGCTGGATGCCTGGGAGGAAGCGATCGAGGAGGTACAGCCGCAACTGGAGCGGCTGAGTAACTACGAAGGGCATCTGGGCAATGGGCCTTCGGTGCTCGCCGACTATCTGGCCGAGCTGGAGGAGATGATGCGCGTGGTCGGTCGCATCTTCGTGTACGCCAGCCTCAACTACAGCGTCGACATGGCCGCTCAGGCCGCGGCTGCGCGCTATGATCGTGCGCGCCAGCTTTTCACCCGCGCGCGGGCGGCGACAGCCTTCGCCGAACCGGAGCTCGTGGCGATCGGCGAGGAAACATTACAGCAGTGGGTCGGCGAGGAGCCGCGGCTGGCGGACTATGGCCACTACTTCGACCGTCTGATGCGGCGCCGGTCACACCTGCGCTCGGCGGAGATCGAAACGCTTCTCAAGCAGACGACGGACGCCTTTACCACTGCCACGCAGACGCACCGCGTGCTGGTGGACGGCGAACTGGCTTTCGAACCAGCGCAGCCTGAGGACGGCGAGCCGATCGAGGTGATGCAGAGCAACATCAACGCGCTCATTACGCACGAAGATCGGGCGATCCGGCGCACCGCGTGGGAAAATTACGCCGACGCCTACCTCACTTACAAGAATACGTTAGCCAACACCCTTTCGGCGGGCATGAAACAGGACGTCTTTCTGGCACGCGCCCGCAACTACGACTCCTCCCTCGCGGCGTCACTCACGCCGAACAACATCCCGGTCGAAGTATTCCACAACACTATCGACGTCTTTAAACGGCACCTGCCGCTCTGGCATCGCTACTGGCGCGTGCGCCGCCAAGCGTTGGGCTATGACAAGCTCCACGTCTACGACATCAAAGCGCCACTGACCGATCAAAAGCCGGAAGTGCCCTTTGACCAGGCCGTCGACTGGATCTCGGAAGGGATGCAGCCGCTGGGCGACGAATACGTTCAGGCGATGCGGCGTGGTGTTCTTCAGGAGCGCTGGGTGGACAAATATCCGAATGTCGGCAAACGGTCCGGTGCTTTCTCCAGCGGCACGCCAGGAACCCATCCCTTCATCTTCATGAGCTACACCGACGACCTGTTCAGCCTCAGCACGCTGGCGCACGAGCTGGGCCACTCGATGCACTCCTACTTCACCTGGGAGCATCAGCCCTTCGTCTATGCCCGTTACGGGCTCTTTGTCGCCGAAGTGGCTTCCAACTTCAACCAGGCGCTCGTCCGCGGCCATCTGTTGGAGAGCCACGAGGAGGATCCCGCGTTCCAGATTGCCGTACTGGAAGAAGCGATGTCTAACTTCCACCGCTACTTCTTCATCATGCCGACCCTGGCGCGCTTTGAACTGGAGATTCACGAGCGGGTGGAGCAGGGCGAGGCGCTCCCCGCGGATCGCCTCATCGACCTGATGACCTCCCTCTTTAAGGAAGGATACGGCGACGAGGTGGAGATCGATCACGACCGCATTGGCATCACGTGGGCGCAGTTCCCCAACCACATCTACGCTAACTTCTACGTCTACCAGTACACCACCGGTATTGCCGCCGCCCACGCCCTGGCCCAACGCGTGCAGCAGGATGGCGCGGCAGCCGCCGAGGACTATCTCAACTTCCTCAAGGCGGGCGGCAGCCTTTACCCGCTGGAAGCGCTGCGGCTGGCGGGCGTGGATATGACGTCGCCGGAACCGGTCGACGCAGCCTTCGCCGTGCTCGAGCAGTATGTGGATCGCCTGGAGCAGCTGACCGCGGCGGTTTAAGAAAAGCGGCAGCGGGCTAGATGGCGCACCATTGCAGGGCCGGTCGCGGTGGCGGCCGGCTGCGCTTACACCATGGCGCGAGAAGAGATGTCGGGATTGGCGCGCATGAAGCCGATGATCGGCTCCAGGTAGTCGGTGAACTGCGGGCACAGGAGCCCTGTGCCTTCCAGATCGTCGATCGTGTTGTCGCAGGTGTAGATGGTTGGAAGGACGAAGTACTCAATCGACTCGGGGTCGATGCCCATCAGCTGTTCCAGGCCCGGTACGTACTTCAACGCTCCTTTAGCAACCGTCTTCGGCAGCGGCAAACGCACGATCCGCTTACCGGTGGCTGCTTCGATGGCATTGATCGTTTCGGTGACCGTCGGCGGGCTCGGATCGCAGAGCTGGTACACTTTGTCAAGTGAGACGTCGCGCCCGCTGAGGTAGCCGATTGCACCGATTACGAAATCGCGTGGCACGACGTTGACAGCCATGCGCTCCGGCCGGCCGACGACGGGCAAGATCGCGACTGGCCCTGGTTGGCGGAGGATCCAGCGGATGTAGGTAAGGGGGCCGTCAAACTTCTGCGTCTCTCCCGTCCGGCTGTCGCCGGTGACAATCGACGGCCGATATATCGTCGTCGGCAGTCCCCGCTCCATCTCCTGCTGCACGGCGAGTTCTGCCAGGTACTTGCTCTCCTCGTAGTAGTTATTGAACGCCTGGCTGCGGCTCAGGTCGCGTTCCGTAAAGATGCCGGGATAGCGCCCGCTGACATAACAGGTGCTCACGTACTGAAAGCGGCGCAGATTGAGACAGCCGGTGGCGAAGTCAAGGACATGGCGGGTCCCATCGACATTCACCCGCATCGCCAGCTCGCGCGCCACTCCGAGGTCATAAACGGCGGCAAGGTGGAAAACCTCTATCGTTTCTGCCTGTAGATCGGCCCGCACGTCCCCCAGTCCGAGATCGGGACGGGTGATGTCTCCCTCCACGAGGCGAACGCGCGCCGGCCAGTCCGGATTATCGGCGGCGAGCGCGGCGACACGTGCTTGGGCCAGAGGGCGGAACTTCGCCTGGATGAGGCACGTGACCGTTACAGGGGTTTCATAACGCGCGAGAAGAGTTGCGACAAGAGCTGAGCCTAGAAAGCCGGGAAAGCCAGTGAGGAAAACAGTTGCCATATGTGCATTATCGATGAGAAGCGGTGGATGTCAAGTATCGTGCCGCTATTCCGCCTGTGCTACAATCGCCATGCGATAGCGGGTGAGCGAATGGTTGTTCTGGAGAGAGTGAGTTGAGATCTGGTCCTGAATTTTTGCCTGTTTACGTGGGCCCAGGGTTGCTGATGCGCCGGGCGACGAGCGCCGACACCGAGGAGCTGGCAGCCTTCAACGTGCGCCTTCACAGCGATGATCCGGATAATCCCGAGCGGTGGCTGGGGGAGTGGACACGCGATCTGATGCGTGGCAACCATCCCACGACCGGCCCGGACGACGTAACGGTGGTGGTCGACGAGGAGGAGGGCGGGAAAATTGTCTCCAGTGTCGTCCTGATCTCCCAGACCTGGCGCTACGATGATGTGCCGTTTGCCGTCGGCCGTCCTGAGCTTATCGCCACAGATGAAGAGTATCGCCGCCGCGGGCTCGTGCGGGCCCAGATCGATGTTGTCCACCGCTGGAGCGCAGAGCGCGGCGAGCTGGTCCAGGCTATGGTGGGCATCCCCTGGTACTATCGGATGTTCGGCTACGAGATGGCGCTGGAGATGGGCGGCAGCTGGCTCTATCCCTACGATCGTCTGCAGCGGTTGAAGCCCTCTTCCGCTGCCGCCAGATATAGCGTCCGCGCGGCAGGGGAGCAGGACGTCCCGCTTCTCGACCGCCTCTACGAGCGTCACTGTGGCGACAGCCTCGTCTCGCGGGTGCGGAGCGTCGACGAATGGCGCTATGAGATGCTGGAGGCGCATGCGACGTCCGTCTATCGGCGCAATCTTCGTATAGTGACGGAGGTGGATAATGAGGAGATGGAGGCAGGTGCCGAGCGTACCGGGGCTATCGAGCCGACGCCGATCGGCTACTTTGAGTTTGCTACCTGGCCCCATGCGATGGCAGTGCGGGAGATCGCAGCGGCCCCCGGCGCGTCGCTACGGGCTGTTGCGTTGGAGGCAGCGCGTTATTTGCAAGGGGTGATAGATGAGCAGGGGAAGACGACCGGCGAGGGCGAGGCGGATGTACAGTCACGGACCGTGCGCCGTGCGCTGCTCTTTGCCACCGGACCTGGCCATCCCGTCCTTCGCGCGCTGGAGGACCGGTTGGTGGCCAGTGGCGAACCATACGCGTGGTACGTGCGCGTGCCCGATCTGCGCGCCTTCCTGTGGCGCATCCAGCCGGTACTCGAACGGCGGCTGGCGGAGAGTGTGCTGGCCGGACACAGTGGTCGCACACGCCTCAACTTCTACACCGAGCAGATGACGCTGGAGTTCGAACGGGGGCGGTTGGCGGCAATTGGGGATTATCAACCGCAACGGTTGCAGGATGGAAACGCGGCCTTTCCTGGGCTGACATTTCTGCAGCTCCTGTTCGGCTATCGCAGCGTCGGCGACCTGCGCCACGCCTTCGCCGACTGCTATGCCAGCGGCGAGACGGCGCTGTTGCTGGACATTCTCTTCCCCCGCCAACACTCCTATCCGACGGGGCTAGGCTAGGCGACGATGAACGATCCGTTGCAACCTTTTCTGGAGAAGCAGGGCGTGCTTCTGCTCGACGGAGGCCTGG
>JAWVYW010000162.1:0-8578 GCA_033722535.1 Promineifilaceae bacterium (SeqCode) | reverse complement strand
GCGCCCCCGCTTCCGGCGTCTACTGGTCGAGGGGTCGCGGTTCAGACCGCGGCCGAGTCGTACAGGGCCGCCTTAATCTGCAGAACGGCGCGCCGCACCTTTTCATCCGTCTCGATCAGGCCGGAGATCTTCTCGTAGCCGTGGAGGACGGTCGTGTGGTCGCGGTTGCCCAGGTGCTGCCCGATCTGCGGGAAGCTGGCGTCCGTCTCCGTGCGCGCCAGATACATCGCCACCTGGCGGGGAAAGGAGACGACGCGGCTGCGATTGCGGCTGCACAACCGCTCCATCGAGAGGCGATAGTAGTCGCCTACCGCCTCCATGACCTGGGGCACCGTCAGGCGGATCGGTTCGTGAACCTGGTCTGCCAGCGCCATGTTGACCAGCTTCATGTCTATCGGCTGCCCCGTCAGCGCCGAGTAGGCGATGACCTTGTTGAGCGCCCCTTCCAGCTCCCGAATGTTGCTGCGGAAGTGGTGGGCGATGACCTCGATCACCCCCTGGGGCACGGCAACACCGCTCTCCTCGGCCTTGGCCTGAAGAATGGCCGCCCGCATCTCGGCGTCGGGAAGCTGGATGTCGGTCATTAAGCCCCATTCAAAGCGGGACTGCAACCGCTCCTCCAGCGTGACCATCGCCTTCGGCGGACGGTCGCTCGAGAGGACCACCTGCTTACCGCCGCTGTGCAGGTGGTTGAAGGTGTGGAAGAACTCCTCCTGCGTACTCTCCTTGCCGGCGATGAATTGGATATCGTCGATGAGCAGCACGTCCGGCGTGCGATACTTCTCCCGGAACTGCTCCATGCGCTGGGTGCGGATCGAGTGGATGAGGTCGTTGGTAAAGGTCTCGGAGGAGACGTAGCAGACGGTTCCGCCGTTGTCCAGGCACTTCTGGCCGATCGCGTGGAGCAGGTGGGTTTTTCCCAGCCCGACACCGCCGTAGATAAAGAGCGGGTTATAGGCGCGGCCGGGCTGTTCTGCGACCGAGAGCGCGGCAGCGTGCGCGAGCCGGTTGCTCTGGCCCACGACAAACGTCGAGAAGGTATACCGGTCGCTCAACTGTTCGCCCGGCTCTTTGCCCTGGCGACCGTTGCCGCCCTTGAACGCAGCGCCCTCCTCTGGCGCCGCCTCCGGTGCCCCGTCCCGCTCCGCTGCTGCGGTAAGATCGGCTTCCACCTGGCCGTCGGTGGCAACCGGCACAGCCGTCGTCCGACCGTTCACGCCGTTCTCGCGCCGTACGTCCGCGGGCACCTCGGCCCCCAGCACAAAACGGACGGTCACCGGCCGGTCGACAATCGCCGAGAGGGTGCGGATGATTGCCCCCTGCAGCCGGTTCTCCAGCCAATCCTTGGCGTAATCGTCGCGCACGCCGATCACGAACTCATCTTCGTCGCTGGCCAGGAGGCGGGCATCTCTCAACCAGGTGTTGAAAGTCGCCTTCGTCATCTGAAGCTCTAACTCCCCCAGCGTTGCTTTCCAAGCAGTTTCAGGCACCATAAATACACCAATCAATGAATACAATGAATGAATATCGATCTGCGAGGGAGGCCACAGGTAGACAGGCGCCGAGCCGACGACGGTCGGACGCAGACGGAGCGCTGTGGAACCTGGAGGTCGAGCTGACTTCTGTAAGACCACTTCACCCGTAGAGGATGCGACCCGGGTGAACCTTCTCTATCCCTCCACCGGCCTCTCTCTCGAAGTAGAAATAATTCTAGTCAACGCCTTCCATTTTCGCAATGGGAAAGCGCCGAAATTGTCTTAAAAGGTGCAAATTTTTTAGGATTGCGGCGCCCGCCTCTCGGCCAAATCTTTAACATTCACCCCACTCCCCTTCCTTCTTCTGCCCACATGTGGACAAAGCACGCCCAAACCACCCATATATGTGGGGCCACGGGGGGCGCGAGAGCAGATTCTCCGCATATCTGCTGCCAGTGCACGCCGCCGTAAGAGCGCTTAAGAAGGCGCTGCCAATGACAGATCAGGTAACAGCCGGACAAGCGGCCCAGATGGCTGCTGCCGTGTGCACCGGGCGCGCTCTGCTGCCATTCGTAACCATACCGGCGCTGTGGCATAATGTCCCTACCACTCAGAAAATGTGCAAGGAGAAACCTCGATACAATGCATCTTTACTTTATCCGCCATGGACAAAGCTACGTAAATCTCCCCGACTGGAACGGCGGTAACACCGACGAAGGGTTGACGCCGCTGGGCCAACGGCAGGCGGCGGCCCTTGCCGCCTGGCTGCCCCGCGAAGTGCCCGTGGTCGATGCCATCTACTGCAGCACGATGCGCCGCGCTGTGGAGACGGCCGCGCCCCTCGCCCAGAGCTACGGCCTGCCTCTCCACGACGAGGTGCGGCTGCGGGAAATCGGCAACAATCGCCTCGACCACACGCCGTGGCCTGAAAACGGACTGCCGCCGCGCTACGCCGACTACTGGGCCAGCGAGCGCCCCTTTTCCCCCGTCGCGCCCGTTTTTGAGGGCGGCGAAACGTTCATGCACTTTCGCACCCGCGTGGGCATCTTTATCGAAGAGATCGTCGCCCGGCACGAACTGCAGACGGTCGTCGCTGTCTGCCACGGTGGTGTCGTCGAAGCCGCTTTCGACCACATCTTTAACATCGGCCCTTTTCGCCGCTGTGAGATCTGGAACAAGAATACCGGCGTGACGCACTTTGAGTACGTAAACCATCCCCGTCGCGAAACCTGGCGCCTGCACTTCCAGAATCGTACCGACCACCTCCTCAAATTGGCGCCAGAGGCGGAGGGCCCGCAGCGGAGGGCGCTGCCGTGAGCGAAGCGCCTACACCCGACGCCGTTCTCAGCTGCGATCCCGACTTTGTCGAGATGGCGCGCCAGGAACTGGCGGAGGCGGCGCCCGGCGGCGAGGTGCTGGCGCGCTTTGAGGATGAAGCGCTCCTCGTTGCCCTGCCCGGCTCCTTCTGGGAGCTGGCAGAGGCGTGGCGACGGCAGCCACCCATCTTCGTCCGCCACCTCAATCCCGTGCAGGCCTCCCTTCCCCTGCCTCCCGGCGAGAACGCCGTCCACGCCCTGCGCGCGGCGGCGCTGCGCGCATTTGGCGATCTGCTCGACCCCACGCTGCCCTTCTCGGTACAGACGCGCCTGTACGCCGACGAGACCTACAGCCCCTACGACGTCAACACAGCACTCAGCAGCGCGCTACAGGCGGAGAGCGGCGCGCCCCTCGACGTGCGCAACCCCCAACAGATCCTCTCTGTCGTCGTCGGCGCCTACCAGGGCCGGACGACCGCCTTCCTCGGCCTCAGCCCCACACTTTACAACTTTTCCGACTGGGCCGGCGGCAAGCGGCGCTTCGCGCGGGAAAAAGGGCAGATTAGCCGCGCGGAGTTCAAGTTGCTCGAAGCGCTGGAGCTCTTCGACGTCCCCCTTCCCGAACGCGGGGTGGCGCTTGATCTCGGCGCTGCGCCCGGCGGCTGGACGCGCGTCTTGCGCCAGAAAGAACAGTACGTGACCGCCGTCGATCCCGCCCACCTCGCACCGGCTCTCAAGCAGGATGCCAACGTGCGCCACCTGCGGATGACCGCCGAAGAGTACCTGCAGCAGGAGCCGGACCAGTTCGACCTGATCGTCAACGATATGCGCATGGACGCCCGCGATAGCGCCCGCCTGATGGTGGCGTACGCACCCTACCTCTACCGTGACGGCCGGGCAATCATGACGCTTAAGCTCCCGCAGGAGGGGCGCGAAAACGTCCTCGACCACGCCACCAACATCCTCGAGGGCGCCTACGAGATCCTCGGCGCCCGCCAGCTCTTTCACAACCGCAGCGAGGTGACGCTCTATTTGGCGCGGCGCTGACGACGGCGCTGCTGTCAGGGCGCGGGGTGAGCGGCCGTGCGCCTGAGCGCGCTATGAAACCGCCAGCCAGACGAGCGCAAGCGTAAAGAGGAGGAAGGACGCCATCGCCACAGCGGCGCCCAGCCGGTCACGACGGGCGGCGTAGAGCACGCGCGGCGGCCCAAACAGGAACAGGTACAGGAAAAAGAGCGCCACTGCCCACAGCCCGGCATCCGTCTGCGCCAGCCCGAAGCGGCGCAGCGCCGCCTGCCACACCGCCGTCGCCCCCACCGCCATCAGATTGACCCCCACCAGCGCCACAAAAGCCAGCACCGCGGAGCGGGCGCTCCCCCGCGGGACGGAGGGCTCCGTCTCCGAACTCAGGAGCAGCATGTAGATCAGAGAGACAGCAAACCAGCTCGCCGGCGTCAGCAACAGGTAGAGCGTCACCGACGGCTCGTCCATCAGGCCGCGCCCGAGCGCGAGGACCGAGTCGAGGAAACCGCTGACGTAGAGCACGCCCGTCGTAAAGAAGAGGCTGAAAAGGACCCCCAGTGCCGCCCATATGCGCCGGTCTCCGCCGGGCAGCAAACGGGCGCCGGCCGGCGGCGCCACGCGCCGGAGGACGGTCACGCTCAGCGCGAAGAGAATGAACAGCCCCCCCAGAACCAGCGAATTGGCAAAACCGAGTTGGCGGAATTGAGCGGAAAGAACCGGCAGCAGCGCAAGCGCCAGGAGCAGGCTAGAGAGATCGGCAAGGGGAGGCATCAATCGCTGCATAGGAGGCCACAGGCGGGATGGGGCTCAGGGCGCAACCGGCACCGAGAGCGCAGGTTCAGCGCGCGCCGCTTCTTCCTCTCCCTGCGGGTGCGCCTTCACAAAGCTGATCAGCGTCTGCCCCGGGCGCGGGATCGGCTGGTAGTCGACCGTGTAGATGACCAGCCGGTTCTTGCCCGTGCAGAGAAAGAGGGGCACCGCCTTCTCTTCATGCTGGCGCTGGAAGTCGAGATAATCAAACTGCTCGGTGAGCTGGGTGACCCGGATCGTCCAGCCGGCTCTCAACCTTTCCATCAGCCAGTCGTACGTCATCTCGGGGCCGAAGAGAAAGCGCCCTGTAAGGTGAGGCGGCGGGGCGGGCTCGATCCCCGCCTGGTCCATGCTGCGCGGCGGCAATTGGTAGACCTCGGCGCGGCTAAAGACTTCGGGAAAATGGATGGCGGTCAGCGCGTTGACTTCGTCGTTGGACGTCATCGCCAGCAGGCGGCCGATGCCGGTAAGATCCAGCTCCTCCAGCACCTCTTCCGAATAGGCATTGCCATAATGGGTCTCCAGCCCCTCCATCCGTCCCTGTTGGATGTTCTCGCGGTTCGTGTCCAGCAACATCGCCCGGTAACCCTCTTCCTGCAGTCGCTTGGCTATCGCGCGCGAGAACGGGTGGGCGCCGACGATCAGCACCCCCTGCGGCGCCTCTTCCGACAGCTCCAGCCACCGCGCGACCGGCCCCGCCGTGAGCCCGTAAAAGCCCACGGTGCCGATGATGACGAGGAAAGTCAACGGGACAAGCTGCTCGGCGCCGGCATGCCCAGCCTCGACAAGTTCGAAGCTGAAGATACTCGCCACCGCCGCCGCCACGATCCCCCGCGGCGCCATCCAGGCCATGAACAGTCGCTCCTTCCAGGTCAAGGCGGATCGCAGCGTCGAGAGCAAAATCGCCAGCGGGCGGCCCAGCACGATGAGAACCGCCAGAAAGAGAAGGCTCCCCAGGCCACTCTGCAGCATGACCGCCGGCTCCAGGCGCGCCGAGAGCAAAATAAAAAGCGTGCCGATCAGCAGGACCTGGAGATTCTCCTTAAAGTCCATAATGTGCTTGATCGACACAAAGCGTTGGTTGGCCAGGATGACCCCCATCAACGTGACCGTAAGCAGGCCAGACTCGTGGTGCAGTTGATCGGAGAGGGCAAAAGCAGAGATGACAAAGAGAAGGATGACGCCGTTTTCGAGGTGGTCGGGAATCAGGTAGCGCCGGAGCAGAAAGATCATAATCCCGGCCGCCACCACGCTCACGGCCACGCCGATCACAATCGTTTCCAGAACGCCGGAGATAATGACACCCGTGGCGCGCGAGAACTCGCCTGCCAGGATCGCCTCGAAGACCAGGACGGCGAGCACCGCCCCCACCGGGTCGATCAGGATGCCCTCCCACTTGAGCGCGGTCCCTGCCTGTCCGCGCGGCTGGATCTGGCGCAACAGGGGCGCGATGACCGTCGGGCCGGTGACGATCAGAACTGCTCCCAGCAGCACCGACAGATCCCAATCCAGCCCGAGAATGAAGCGGGCGGCGACAGCCCCTACAGCCCACGTAACCATTGCCCCCACCGTGATCAGGCGTGAAATGACGCCGCCCACATGGGGCAACTCCGCCAGACGAAGCGTCAGGCCCCCTTCAAACAAAATGACCGCCACGGAGGCGGAGATAATCGGGAAAAGGAGGTCGCCGAGCAGGGCATCGGGATCGATGAAACCGGTGATGGGGCCGGCGACAAAGCCCGCCAGGAGGAGGAGCAAGATCGACGGCAGCCGGAAACGCCACGAGATCCACTGCGCCCCCACCCCCAGTACGAGAATCGCAGTTAGCCCGATCAGTACATTTTCCGTCACCGTTCACCTCTTCGTCCGTTCGAATCCGACAGCCCCTGCGCCCGTTCGCGCCGCACAGTTAGACCATTATGGACTACTCAGGGCACGGGAGATAGTGCGCGATTCCGATTATAACAGATCATTTACCCGACGCGACATGGACCCTCGGGCAGAGCCGCTGGGGCGCGCTTGCCACCCGACCCTCATCCGCTACACTGAAGGGTGCCGGACAAAAGGCCCGCACACACCCGCCTTCGCTGTCCGGAAACGATGTTACTCGACGCCCTCCACTGGTTTGCCGCTCGTTTCCGCCCGGCCGGCGGCTGGCTTCCCTTCTTGCTGCTCTTTGCCGCAGTCGGCGCGCTCGCCGTCTCCGTCGCCGACGCCGAGTGGTTGCCCGAAGTGGTCGTCGTTCTCTGGGCTGCGCCCCTCGGGCTGCTCATGGGCACCATCCTCGCACAGCGCTCCCTGCGCGGCCGCATCGCCTGGCTATTGCTTGGCGGTTACGCCCTCGGCTTCACCTTCTTTTACCTGGGCCGCCTGGCGCCGCCACTTTCGCTCGTGCTTGACGGTCGTGGTGGGCCCTACTTTCGGCACCAGCTGGCCCTCCTGGCCGACCGCTACCGGCAGTGGCTGCTCGGCGCCGGTGGCGGGGACGCGGAAACGATCCTCTTCGCCTCCGGGCTGACGCTGCTCGCCTGGCTGGTGCCGGCAGCCGCAGCCTGGCTGATCTACCGCCGGCAGCGCCCGCTAGTGGCGTTGGGCCTGCTCGGCCTCTTTCTCGCCGTCAACGACTATTTCGCCGCCGGCCACGGCAGTCCGTGGGCAGCCCCCCTCTTCGTCGGCCTCGCCCTGCTCCTTCTCGCGGTCCTGGACTTCCGTGAGCGCCAGGATAGCTGGCAGCTCCGCAGCATCGATTTTTCTGAAGAGATCCGTCCCGAACTGCTGGCGACCGCCGCCGCCATCGCCGGCGGCCTCGCCGTCCTCTCTCTGATGGCGCCGTCAGTTGGGGCAGGTGCGCTGGCCCGCGCCTTTGCAGCGACGCCTGCCGTTCGCTATGCCGAGGGGTGGCTCACGCGGGTGACGGGTATTGAGACGCCGGGGAGCCGCAACGCCGCCGCTCCCGGCGGTTATGGCACGTTACCACGTACCTTTCTCATCGGCAATCCTCCATCGCTACACGAAACAGTGGTCATGACGGCGACCCTCCACCCCGCCTCCCCCCACGCCCGCCACTGGCGCGGCGCAAGCTATGACGTCTATACCGGCCATGGCTGGACGCTCTCGCCGGAGACGCGGGAGCCGCTACCGGCTGGGGAACCGCTTCCCCTGGACCTGCACCTCGACGCCGGCGCCACCTTCTCGCAGACCATCAACTGGCGCTACGACGATCGCACCCTCCGCTACACCATCGGCCTGCCCCTGCGCCTCGATCACGCCGCCGCCGCTTACTGGCGCACGCCGGCAGACCTTTCGCGCGTGCATGGGCAGCGCCCGGCTCCTAGACGCTATCATGCGCGCTCCTACCTGCCGACGCCGAGCGCCGCGCGCCTGCGGCAAAGCCGGCGCGAGGAGATTCCCGCTGCGCATCTCGTTCACTACACGCAATTACCGGCTGACGTACCCGCGCGTGTCCTCGAGCTAGCTCGCGCCGTGGGGGGCGAGGCGGCGACGCCCTACGACCAGGCGCGGGCGCTGGAGGCGTTCCTGCGCCAATATCCCTACACGCTCGACGTTCCCCCGCCACCGGCGGTGCACGATCCTGTCGACTACTTCCTCTTCGAGCTCCAGCGTGGGTACTGCGACTATTACGCCTCCTCCATGGTCGTGATGGCGCGCGCCCTGGGGTTGCCGGCGCGCCTCGTCAGCGGCTATCTCGCCTCTCCACCTGACGAAGAAGGCGTGCAGACGATCTACCAGATACAGGCCCACGCCTGGACCGAGATTTACTTCGCCGGGGTCGGCTGGATCGCGTTTGAGCCTACCGCACCCTTCCCCACCCCGGATGCGCAGCGGGAGGTGGAGGCGGTCGGCGCGGCCGGTATCCCGCCGGCGCCGCCCCCCATCCCCGCGCCCCCCTCAGTCGCCGTTTCCCTCGAGAGAGGCACGCTCGCGGGGCTCATC
>JAWVYW010000161.1:0-8615 GCA_033722535.1 Promineifilaceae bacterium (SeqCode) | reverse complement strand
GTGAAGGCGGAAAACGCCGGTACGGTAAAGACGCTGCTCGAGCAGTACAGTCGTCGCTTTGCCGAAGATTTTCTGGCTGTGGCGCCACCGCTGGAGACCGGGCGACCGGGAGCACCCCAGTAGCGCTCTCTCTTGCCGTACGAATAGCGATAGGGACGGCACACATGACCGCTCTTTCTTCATAGTAGCGGAACATTCTGACGCGTTTTCACGTCTAACGAATAGAGACGTTTAACGTTTAACCGCTGAAAACTGCTGAAGGAGGTTCCTATGGAGAAGAGAACCCTTTTTCTCCCCCTGCTGGTCGCCCTGATTATTCCTCTGCTCGTACTCCTGTCGCCGCAGGAGGCGGGCGCGCAGGAGCCAATCCGCACTCCGGAGCCGGTTGGTACCCCAATCCGAATTGACCCGCCCATGCCCCCGCCGATCCCGCCACCCACCTGGACAGGGGAAGGGCTGCGCATCGAGTATCAGCGCGTCAACGTGACCGTCGAGGGGCAGGTTGCGACGACACACATCGAGCAGTCCTTCTTCAACGACAGCGACCGCATGCTGGAAGGGAACTACCTCTATCCGTTACCAGAAGGAGCAGCCGTCAGCGAGCTGACGATGTGGGTCGATGGGCAGCCGATTGAAGCGCGCATTCTCGATGCGGGCGAGGCGCGCGCCATCTACGACGAGATCGTGCGCCAGCTTCGCGACCCGGCGCTGTTGGAGTACGTCGGGACCGACGCCATTCAGGCCAATGTCTTTCCCATTCCGGCACACGACCGGCGGCGCATCGAGATCGAATACAGCCACGTCTTGCCGGTAGACAACGGGCTGGTGCACTACGTTTTTCCCCAGGCAACCGACCTCTACACAAATGCCCCGCTGGAGAGCCAGAGCATCCGCGTAGCGATCGCGTCAGAAGCCCCCATTCGCGCCGTCTACTCCCCCAGCCACCCCGTCGCGATCAGCCGTGAAGGCGAGCAGGAGGCGGTGGTCGGTTACGAAGCAAACGATGTGCATCCGAAAACGGATTTTGAACTGTTCTACAGCGTATCGCCGGAAGCGATCGGCCTCAACCTGCTCAGCTATAAAGAGGCCAGCGAGAACGGCTTTTTCCTGATGCTCGTCGCGCCGACCATCGAAGTCGACCCAGACGACGTGATCGCCCGAGACGTGATCCTGGTACTCGACGTATCAGGGAGCATGGAAGGGGAGAAGATGGCCCAGGCGCGAGAGGCAGCACGTTACGTGGTCAATCATCTCAATCCTGAGGACCGCTTCAACATCATTGCCTTCAGCACCGGGGTGCGCACCTACCGTCCGGGCCTGACGCCGGTTGCCGAGGCCGACGACGCCGGCGAGTTTATCGATCGTCGGGAAGCGCTGGTCGTCACGAATATTAGCCTCGCGCTGATGGAAGCGATGAACCAGGCAGATCCGGCGGGCGATGGAGGCGCTCGCCCACTGACCGTGATCTTTATGACCGATGGGCTGGCGACGGAGGGCATCGTCGAGACGCCCCTGCTACTGGAACAGGTTGGCGCGGCGGCGCCAGAAAACGCGCGCATCTTCGCCTTCGGCGTCGGCTACGACGTCGATACCCACCTGCTTGACAGCCTCGCCCAGAACCATGGCGGGACAACCACTTACGTCCGCCCCGAAGCGGCGATTGACGAGGCGGTAAGCAGCTTCTACAACAAGATCAGCACCCCCGTCCTTGCCAACGTGGATCTGGAGGTAGAAGGCGTGACGGTCGAGCAGATCTACCCAACCACGCTGCCCGATCTCTTTGCCGGGACGCAGCTTGTGTTGACCGGTCGCTACCGCGAGGGAGGCAAGGCAACGGTGCGCCTGCAGGGTGAGGTAAACGGCGAGAGCCAGACCTTCATCTACGACGACGTGCGTTTCCAGGGGCAGGGCGGCGAAGCCTTCATCCCGCGCCTGTGGGCCACTCGCGCCATCGGCCATCTGCTGCGCCAGATTCGGCTCCAGGGCGAAAACGAGGAGTTGGTCCAGAGCGTGGTCGACCTCAGCATCCGCTACGGGATTATCACGCCCTACACCAGCTATCTGATTGAGGAAGAGGACATCTTCACCCAGAGCGGTCGCGATATGCTCGTCGAAGAAGAGGTGGAAGAGGCGCGTGAGGCGGCGCCTGTCTCCGGCGCGGCGGCGGTGGATGAGGCGGCGGCAGAAGCCGATCTGGCAGAGGCGGAAGCGCCGGCGCCGGTCGCGGCGACGCCTGTGCTCGGAGCAGACGCGACGGGCGACGGTGCCACCGTCAATGGGCGCGCCGTGCAGGTCGTCGGCAACAAGACCTTTGTCTACCGGGACGGAGTGTGGATCGATACCGCTTATCAGGCCGACGCCCAGAGACCGGAGCGGATTGCCTTCGCCGGCAATGCCTACTTCGAGCTGCTCAACGCAGCGCCGGAGCTCGGGCAGTATCTCGCACTGGGGCAGCGGGTTCTGGTCGTCCACGACGGCACGGCCTATGAGATCGTGACAGGGGAAGGCGATCCCGATCCAGTGCTCCCCGCGAGCGAGAGCACGACGGGCGAGGTAGGAGAAAATGAAGCCCCCGACGAAGGTAGCGCGGAAAGGCGCGATGGGGCGACGGAAGCAGAGAGCGCAGAGCCGGCACTGCCCGCTCTCTGTCTGGCAGCGCTGATGGTGCCGCTCTTTATCGGCGCCGTGATGACGAGCGTCCAGCGCTGGAGTCGCCGTCGTTAGTCATCAGGCCGGCGCCTGGAAGGTATGGGCGCCGGCCGTTCTTTCTACCACCATGTTTGGAAAGAAAGGCTCGTCGTCCCCAGGATGATGCCACTTTCGGTGGTCGCCGAGACGTGAATATCCACTTCCTCGCCCGGCTCGAAGTGCGGCAAGGAAATTGGCCCCTCGATCCGCCCTTCTCCATTGGTTACGCCCAGCGGCCGTGTAAATGTCTCCCCCCGATAGGTGATAGTCAGCTCGACAGGAACGCCGCTAACCGCCGCCCCACCCGGTTGTGTGACGGAGACGAAGATCTGCTGCTTCTCATCGGCGTAGAGAATCGGCGCGCGTACCGACGCCTCGATGGAGACCGGCCCCCTATGATCGGCAAGCGGCTGGGCGCGAGAGTCGCAGCTCAACCCGATGCTCGCCTGCTGGTAATGTGCCCGTCCAAGCGGGCCCAGCTGCACGCGTTGGGCGCGCTGAGCGCTGGGATGCCACTCCAGGCGACCATTGAGAAAGTACTGCACTCGAAGCTCCCCTTCCTGGAGTTGCTCCGAAAGGGGCGGCCCCAGCACCGTCTCCCCCCAGAATGCGTCATAGAAGGCCAGAAATTCATCCTGTACCGAGTAGCCGGTCTCGGGAAAAAAGCGGTCGCGCCCGCTGCCGGGAAGCGGCGCCGGCTCGCGCTGGCGCAGCCCGCTAAGCGCCCAACGGCCCAGGGGAAAGAGGGTAATCTGCTCGCCGCCCGTCTGCTGCTCCAGACGCATGCGTTCGAAATATTGGACTGTCGTCCCATCAACCTCGACACATTCGCCGGAGATCGGCTGCCCGAAGAGCTGCACCCCGCCATACGTGTCGTAAAAATCGGCAAAGAGAGGAAGTACTGGATAACCAGCATCAGACGGTGCCTGTGACACCTCGGGCGCCTCTGCCGGCTCACAGCCACCAAGCAGAAAAACGAGTCCGAAGACAAGTAGCACGATGAGCCGTTTTGCCGGTTGCCCGGTCATTCTTCCCCTCTTCTAGTAGGCGTCGGCGTCCAGCGCCTCATGTTCCTCACGTAGGCGCAGGTAACTGTCGTAACGGGCCTCCGAAACGATACCTTCCTCCACGGCGGCGCGCACGGCGCAACCGGGTTCATGCTGGTGAGTGCAATCACTGAACTGGCACTCTGCCACCAGGGGCGCGATCTCGCGAAAATAAGCGTCCAGCTCCTGGGGCTCAACGTCAAACAGGGCCACTGCCCGGATCCCAGGTGTGTCGGCGACGTAGCCGCCCTCCTCTAGTGGAAACATCTCTGCGTGGCGCGTGGTGTGCAGCCCCTTGGTCGTCGCTTCGCTGACGGCGCGCACGCGCAAACCCAGCCCCGGCTGGATGGCGTTCAGGAGGCTGGTCTTACCCACTCCAGAAGAGCCAGTGAGGATCGAAATCTTCCCACGCAGCGTTTCCCGCAACGCATCCAGCCCTTCACCAGTTTCGGCGCTTGTGTAGAGAACGAGATAGCCGAGCGCCTCGTAATCGGCAAATAGCTCCCGCGCCTCGCCGCGACGATCAAGATCGATCTTGTTGACACAGATGACCGCCGGCAGCTCATTCATCTCTGCCATCACCAACATACGATCCAGCTTACGGAGGTTGGGGGCGGGCTTGCGAATGGAGAAAACGAGAATCACCTGGTCCGGATTGGCGACCAGAACCTGCTCCAGATCTTCGAGGACTTTGCGCCGCTTGTAGGGCGAGGGACGGGCGCGGGAAAGGACACGTTCTCGCTCGGCCACCGCCTCGATTAGGCCGGTGCCGGGCGACTCGGGGATAGGGGAAATCGTCACCCAATCGCCGAGGGCGACGAGATCGGTCTCCTTTTTCTCCTGTTTCAGGCGGCCCGGAATCTGGCACACATACGGGCCTTCTTCCGTCTCAACCGTGAAGAAGCCACTTTGACTTTTAACTACACGACCCTGCAGCTGCTCCAGGTTATCCCTCTTCTCTCCTGCCATCGTTCCCTTGATCCGTATTGCACGGTCGTTGCCACTCCCATTATAGCCAAAGGTGAGCAACTGGAAAACAAATAGGGAGAACGACGGCATCAACGCCGCTTAGAGATCGAGCGCTCTCTCCGCCCACGCCCGCAACTCCCCGATCTGTCCCCTGTGTTCCGCCTCATGCTGCGACAGATGGTAGAGCACCCATTCCGGCGTGACCTCATACTGCTCGAAGTGGCGCGTGCGCCTAAAGTCCACGTCCGTCAGCTCCCGAAACGCTTCCATCAGGCGCGCACGTATTGCGTCGAGCCGTGCTATATGCTCCTCCAGTGACTCACCCTCGGCAGGGAACAGCCGTCCCTGTTCATTGCGCATCGGCCGGTCGAGCCACTTCTGCACATCAGCCGGAAACGGCTGCTCCAGCACCTCCACATAAAGCCAGTCCGCTTCCACTATCGCGATGTGGTACAGGAGGCTGCCGATGGTATTGGCGCCTCCCTCAGGGGCCCAATCGACCACCTGTGGGTGGAGCCCTTCCAGAGTTTCCTTTGTCCGCCGCCGCACGTTCTCCAGCGCCCTCAGCCAGCGGCCTACCGTCTCGGAGTAGTTGGGCAGGGGCTCAAGCGCTAACAGCCTCTTCTGCTGCTCGCTCATCATGATCCTCCATCCCCTGCCCGGCCTATATCCGTTAGCGTCAGCTATCCAAGCCGCCTGCGGAACTCTTCGCTCAGCGCCGGCACGACGTCGAAGAGGTCGCCGACGACGCCGTAACTGGCGAGCTTGAAGATCGGCGCTTCCGGATCGGTGTTGATGGCGACGATGATCTTTGAGGTGCGCATGCCGGCCTGATGCTGGATGGCGCCACTGATGCCGGCAGCGATGTAAAGGTCAGGGCTTACCGTCTTCCCCGTCTGTCCCACCTGATGTTCGTAGGGGATCCAGCCGGCGTCGACGGTGGCGCGGGAGGCACCCACAGCCGCGCCCAGCGCCTGCGCAAGCTCACGAATCGGCTCGAAGCCCTCTGGCCCGCCGACGCCGCGCCCACCGCTGACGATGATGCGCGCGTCGGTGAGGCTCACCTGGCTGCCGGCGCTCTCGAAGCTAACGACCTCTGTAGGAATATCTTCTTCGGCAACCGCCGGCTCCACCCACTCGGCCTCACCGCTGCCGCCGGTCTCTTCGGCCGGGGCAAAGGCGCGGCTGCGAAGATTGACGATCTGCACGCCGTCGCTCACCACGGCATCGCACAGCAACTTACCGGCGTAGACGGGGCGTGTTACCACCACCTTACCGTCCTCAACCCCGAGGTCAATGCCATCCGGAACCTGGCCGGCGTCAAGCTGGGCGGCGATCCAGGCCGTCAGATCGTGGCCGCGAGGGCTGGCGCCGGCGATGACGACCGTCGGGTCCCGCTCCTCAACCAGACCCGCCAGCAGCGGCCCATGCGCCTCTAGCCGGAAGTCAGCCAGAGATGGATCATCGGAGCCGACGACGGCGTCGGCGCCGTAGTTAAACGCTGCATCGGCCACCGAGCTGACGTCGTGGCCGGTCACCACTGCGGTCAGATCTTCGCCCAGGCTGGCGGCGATTCCACGCGCCGCGCCCAGCGCCTCAAGACTGACGCCTGCGATCTTTCCATCCTGATGCTCAATCCATACCCAGACGCCACTCATATGACCTTCTCCTCAAATAGGCGATCCGCCAGAATCCGCGCCGCTTCCTCGGGCGTGTCGGCCTCGATCAGTTCAACTTCGCTGTCCCGCGGGGGGAGTTCATACACGTTCGACCAGTCTACCTTGCTCGCCTCGACGCCGGCAGCGCCCTCCAGTTCCAGATCTCCGCTTTCCCAGGTGGGAATGGTAGCGCGGTTGGCTTTGCGGATGCCCATGAAGGAGGGGTAGCGGGGTTCGTTAATCTCCTTCACCACGCTGATTACAACCGGTAGCTTTGTCGTAACGGTCTCTTTGCCACCGGGTAGCAGCCGCTCCACGGTAATTGTCCCTGCATCTTCGTCGACCTCCGTAATTGCCGAGACAAAAGTCAGCGGCGTCCAGCCCAGCTTCACCGCCGTCTGGACCGGCGTCTGGCCGGTGTCGCCGTCGATAGCCTGTTTGCCGAAGACGGCGATCTTCACGTCGCCCAGCTTGCGAATGGCGGCGGCGAGCACACGCGCCGTTCCCAGTGTGTCGGAGCCCTGAAAGTCACCGCCGCCGACCAGCACCGCCTCGGTGCAGCCCATTGCCAGGCATGTCTTCAGCGCCTCCTGGCTTTCTTCCGGCCCCATCGTCAGCGCGATCGCGTCCCCGCCGTGCTCCTCCTGTAATAGAATCGCCTCTTCAACCGCGTATTCGTCCCATGGATTGAGTACGTTCGGCTTGCCGCCCGGATCTTCCCAGTTCACGGATCCGTTCTCGACAGAAAAAACCGCCGTCGTGCTCGGAGTCTGCTTCACACACACGACAACTTTCATTCAACACCTCCACTGTTGGGGATTGCACTCATTGTGTTTCGGGCATGATACCTGCTCAGCTGCAGGCTGGCACAGCCGCAGGGGAAAACTCTGACAGTGAGACAGAGCCCGCACTGGCTGGGGGCGCACCCACTGGCCGTGGGCGGACTCATATGCAGCAAATTATAGCCCTGTTGTGGAGGGGGGGCAAAAGTCATAACGCTGTGCGTCAAAAAGGTGGACGGCCAACGGTAGAGTAACAAAAAAAGACGCACCGGTCGAAGTTCCGGAGCGTCTTTCTGGCAGTGGCGCCAACTGGATTTGAACCAGTGACCTAGGGCTTATGAGTCCCCCGCTCTACCACTGAGCTATGGCGCCAATCAAAGCGAAGAGAATTATACCGAAAGTCGGGATGTGAGGCAACCACCGGGGGACTATCTGATAGGCTTTTAACGGTAAGCAAAGGTGGGGGCGCGGGTGGTCGGCACCCACACTCCCACGCAGCGCACGTTACACACGTTACAGATGATGGAGGTTAAAAACCCTCAAGCTGGGACAGGTCGGCAACGCCATCGGCGAGGGAAGCGACAGCCTGCAGCAGGGCCAACCGGTTCTCGCGCACCGCCGGATCTTCGTCCATCACCAACACCTCGTCGAAGAAGCGGGTAATCGCCGGCTCTATCTGGCGCAGGGAGGATACGAGGCTCTCCACCGTGCCATCCTGGGCGGCGGTCGCCTGCTCGTAGGCAGCGTACAGGTCGCGTGCAGCCGTCTCCTGCAGGGCGTCGGGGCGCAGGGAGAGCGTCTCTTCCAGATCGCGCGTAATGCGTACAGAGCGGGCGTAGGCGTCGAGGATCGTCTCCCAACCGGCGGCCTCGACAACGGTCGCCAGCCGTTCGGCGGCACGGGCGGCAGCGTAGGGATCGTGCGCCTTCTCCGCCAGCACGGCGCGCACCACCGTGGCCGGCAGCCCCTGGTCGCGCAGCAACGCCTCCAGGCGCCCGGTCATGAACGCCAGCACCGCCGCCTCGTCACCCTCCTCCGCGTTGACAGGCAGCAGCGCCGCCGCCGCGGCAATTCCCTCGCGCAGATCGAAGGGCTGGGCGTTGGCGATGAGGTTTTCCACCGCCTGGATCGCCGCCCGCCGCAGGGCGAAAGGATCGTTGGAGCCCGTGGGCGCCAGCCCGACGGCAAAGAGGCCGACGAGGCTGTCGAGCCTGTCCGCCAGTGCCAGGGCCAGCCCGGGGCGCGTGGCGCTCTTCGTCTCGTACTGCTCGGCAATCGCCGCCGCCACCGGCTCCGGCTCGCCGGCCAGGCGGGCATAGTGGCCGCCCATGATGCCCTGGAGCGACGTCATCTCTACCACCATATTAGTCGCCAGATCTGCCTTGGAGAGGGCGGCGGCGCGCCGGGCCACCTCCGTCTCTTCTTCGGAAAGGTCCAGCATAGTGGCAATGCGCGGCGTCAGCGCTTCCAGG
>JAWVYW010000160.1:0-8638 GCA_033722535.1 Promineifilaceae bacterium (SeqCode) | reverse complement strand
CCCGAAGCGGAGACGGAGATTGCCGCCGGCAGCCTTACAGAGTACGGCGGCCGCAATCTGGCCCTTTTCCACCTGAGCACGATGGTCGAGCTGGTCGCCGGCCTGACGCTGCTCGCCACGCTCTATCTCGGTGGCTTTGGCAGCGGCGTGCTGGCCCCGCTCCTCTTTATCTCCAAGACAGTGCTGCTCCTGCTGGCCCTCGCTCTGCTCCGTGCCGCCGCGACGCGCCTGCGCATCGACCAGGTCGCGGGAGTCTGGTGGCGCTACGGCGCCTTGCTGGCGCTGGGGCAGTGGCTGACACTGGTGGTGGTGCTATGAAACCGGATACGATTCTCTGCGACATCATTCACGCCCTCTTCCACCGCCCCCCGGCGAGCGCGCCGCGGCAGCCCCCGCCGGAGGCGCCCGCCCGCGGCATCGTCCACTGGGCGCCCGACGCCTGTACAGGCTGCGCTCTCTGTACACGCGACTGCCCTGCCCGGGCGCTGGAGCTAACCACGCTTGATAGAAAGGCGCGCCGCTTCATCATGCGCTATCACGCCGACCGCTGCGCCTATTGCGCCCAGTGTGTCCAGACGTGCCGCTTTGGCTGCCTGCAGATGCGCGATGCTTCCGACAACGGCTCGGCCCGCCCTGCGGCGACGAAGGGGCGCTTTACCCGCGTCTACGGTGAGGAAGCAGACCTTGCTGAACTGAATGAGCGGCGAGAGGAGGCGGAGGAGCGTGTTCCCTGACTGCGGCCCGCGGGAGGCTGGGCGGCGTGCGCCGCCGCTACGAACGGCCATCGTCGGCGTCGGCCACGAGCTGCGCGGCGACGACGCCGCCGGCGTTCTCGTTGCCCGCGCCGTGGCTGCCAGAGCCGGCGCTCACGAGCACGTCCTGATCCTCGAAGGCAGGGCAGCGCCCGAGAACAGCACCGGCGCGCTGCGCCGCTTCCGCCCGGACCGCGTCCTTGTGGTCGATGCGGTCGAGATGGGCGCATCACCCGGCACAGTGCGCTGCATCGACTGCTCGGCCGCGGAGGGGCTCAGCGCCTCCACGCACACGCTCCCCCTCGACGTTTTCCTGCGCTATCTGCGCGCCGAGCTCGACTGTGACGTGACCCTCATCGGCATCCAGCCGGAGCAGACGTGGCTGGATGCGTCGGTTTCGCCCGCTGTCGAGCGGGCAATTGAGGAGGCGCTCCTCGTGGTACTGGAGCTCCTTCAGGAGGAATTGCCTGCATAATGCGCTGAACCTCCTGGGTGGTTGCCGAGCGGCTCCCGCGCAGAGAGTATACGCAAACCTCACGGAGGAGGGTGCTACCCGCCGTCGTACTGATTGGAAATGCGTAAGCCGCCGGCTGCGTCTTTCCCCACAACCGGCGGCTTCACTACATTTGTCGCTTGTCGCTCCCGGTTAGCCGCCTTACTGGGGCAGGTGCAGCGTGTCGTGCATGTGGCTCGTCGACTCGATGGTCGCCAGCTTCAGCGATGCGTACTGGCAGGCATCCTTCATCAGGCGCCGCCGCTCTTCCGGCGGCAGCCGGCGCAGGTCGGCGAGACGATACCCCTTTTCCATCAGATAATCTTGAATCAGCGTCCGTTCCAGCGCCGACTGCGGGCCGTTCTGCAGGCAGTCCTGAGCAAATTCCTGGCGTACACTCATCAGTACCTCCCGTCTCATCTCATTCAGACCAGATGCAGGAGACCGTGGTTGCCCTGGCGCGCCGCGCGCGGGCTCGTTCACTGCTTGCTCCGTAACCGTGCCAGCGTTGCCACGCCGGGCGTCTCCGCCTTGCATCTATACTCTACAAAGACGCTTCGCGGGGGGATAGTGATAGAAAGCACGGCGGGGGTGGACGAACGTCACGATCGGTGACTTTTCTCGACCATTGGGCTGCCATTTGTCACTGGTGAGGGCGTCCATCTCTAGTTATGCTGTGAGTGCGGCGCAGTGCGCCTGCTGCTCTTTTTGCGCCTACCCGCAACCCACGCTTTATCTGGGAGGGTAAAGTATGTTAGAGAAAGTTGTTGTCCCCCTCGACGGATCAGTTCCCGCCGAATCTGCCTTACCCCATGCGGCGGCGCTGGCGACGGCGCTCGGCGCCCGCATCGATCTCCTCCGCGTTGTCGAACGCAACGACGGCGAATCGCCGCCGGTGAGTATTCTGAGCTGGCGGCTGCGTAAAGAGGAGGCGCAGCGTTACCTGGATCAGGTCTGTGAACGGCTGACCGCCCACCAGGCAACTGCACGCCCGATACTCCTGGACGGTTCGCCCCCCGAGCGCATCCTGCACTATGCCCGGCACGAGGACGCCGATCTGCTTCTCTTCAGCAGCCACGGCGAGAAAGGAATCAGCAGGTGGAACATGAGCAGTGTGGCGCGCAAGCTGGTCCTGCAGGCCGAAACGTCGCTTATGGTCGTACCCCCGCAAGATGTTGTCGGCGCGCGCCCCCCGCTTCAGGCGCACTACCGGCGGATCATGGTGCCCCTCGACGGAGCGCGGCGTTCAGAAGTGATCCTGCCGCTGGCGCGCGCGCTCGCGCGCCACTTTGGCGCCGAGTTGCTTCTCGTCCACGTACTCCCGCCGCTGGCGCTCTTCCCTTCTCTGCAGCGCCGACAGAGAATCGTGGCACTCGCGGACGATCTGGAGCAGCTCAATGAGCGGGAGGCGTACCGTTACCTCGTGGACCTTCAGGCGCGGCTGCCAGGTGCCAGCGAGGTTCGGTTGCTCAAGGGCGCGCGACCAGCCGAGGCGCTGATGGAAGTCGAGCAGGAGCAGCAGATCGATCTTGTGCTGCTCAACGCCCACGGCGCAGCGTGTGCGCCCGACCGCCCGTACGGGCGCTTCGTCGGCGACTACCTAGAGCACGCCCGCACGCCGGTGCTCGTGCACCAGGATCTAGGCCGCCGGGAGCTGTCGCCAGTGAAGGCCGAAGAGGCGGCACCGATCAGCAGCGCCTGGAGAGCAACACGGAGAGCCCCAGCACTGGCAGGAAGCAAAAGCGGATGATAGTCCGTTTGTGACATCTGTCACGGATGAAGGGTGTACATCGTCAATGTGAAGCCTGCTTTGGCATGGTAGAATAACGCCTGTAGTTGTGATGCAAAGGTTCCCAAATAAACACAAATTAAGGAGTGTGTCATGGACCGCGTAAGACTTTTTCCTAAACTGGTTATCGTGCTCGGAGTGATTATGGCGATTGCAGGTATCGTCACGGTTGGCACCGGCATCTACGTCGAGTCGTTCGTCAGCGATCAGTTAGAAGCACAGAGTATTGTCACGCCCGACGATGCTTCGATTCCCAATGCCGAGGTAGACGATATCCCCACCGCACTTAGCATGGCAAACATTATTCAGGAGCATGCACAAAATATCACCGGTGGCCTGACCTATGCCGAGATGGGCCGCTTTGCCGTACCCAGCGGTGAGCCGGCGGGTACGAGTAATCCCGAAGAGGCGTTGCTGGACGAGGCGGGCAACCCGGTCCCCAACCGCGCTCGTAACACGGCGCTAACCGCAGCAGGGCTCGTCACGTCGCTGAGCCTGTCCGCCATGGCGATGGGTCTCTCGTACGCCGCCATCGCCCTCGGCATCGCATTTGCGCTACTGGGGGTTGTGCTGGCCGGTCTCGGCTACGCGCTGCTGGGCCTCATCACCCCAGAAGTTGCGGAGCGGTACGGCCTCCGTCCGGTCGTCGAGTAAACACGTCGTGGGGGAGGTGGTGGCTCGTCCGGCGAGCCGCCTCACCTCTAACCTCTGAAAAGTCAAAAGAGGCCGCATTGAGCGGCCTCTTTTGTCGTTTGCCAGTCGTTGCTTCATCCACGCCCGGCCAGCGCCGGGCGTTCGTTTGCTCTCCTGGGTATTCGCAGCCCGTGTAAGCCCCGTTACCAATTTCAGCATCTCGGCACGATATAGTGAGGGTGAGTCACCAATCGAGGTGCTCGTCATCGGAAATAGTTGAGCCGAGCCGACCTCGGTGTGCTATCTCCATAATCCCACGGAGGTGCCCCTTGTTTCATAATGCTGACAGACAGTTCCGATACCCACTCAAGCTCCTCGCAACCGCCGCAGTTGCCTTACTCATGCTGGCGCTGGCGGGCATCGCGCTCCTGGGCGAGGCTGCGCCCGTTGCCGGCGCCGATCACTCGCAACAGATCATGGTCGTGGAGTTTAGAGGTACCGCGAGCCCGAGAGCCCCTGATCCATCCAAAGGCGAGGCCGGAGACTGGTGCTTCGACGCGCCACTCTATGACCTGAAGACCGACAAACAGATCGGCATGGCAGCCGATTGCCTTGAGGTGATCGCCGTCGTCGACGATGGCGGCACCGCCGGCGACCCCACCGACGATGCCATTAAAGTGCGCGGCGTGACCCGCTTTGAGCTTCCGCAGGGCCGCCTTGTCTCCGTCTCTGAGACGACGGTCGCGCCCACGACTTGGGATACACCCGGCGTCACCCACACCACGCTTGCCATTTCTGAAGACGATAACATCCTCACAGAGTACGGAACAAATGCCTTCCGCAATGCCACAGGCCGGGTCCGCATCTCCGGCGCCGTCAATATGAGCAACTTTAACCCGGCGGCGGGGACAGGTGAGATTACGTTCAGCTGTATCTTCCCGATCCGTATCGACCGCTAGGCTCCCCTCACGCGATTTAGCAGATATGCGGCGGCGCCAGTCGCCGCATATCGAATATTATCCATGGAGGTAAAGTAAGATGGCCGGTTTACCAGAAACGAATGTGAGCATCGATCCGCAGAATACGGCACTTCTGCTTACCGACCCGCAGAACGACTTTCTCAGCCCAGATGGCGTGACCTGGGGCGTTGTCGGCGACAGCGTGACCGAAAATAATACCGTTGCCAACATCGAAGCGTTGCTGCGTGCAGCGAAGGGGAAGGGGCTTACCGTCGTCATCTCCCCCCACTACTACTATCCGACCGATCACGGATGGCAGTTTGAGGGCGCGCTGGAGAAGATGATGCACAATATTGGTATGTTCGATCGCGAGGGGCCGTTGTCTCTCGAGGGGTTCGAAGGCTCTGGCGCCGACTGGCTCGAGCAGTATAAGCCCTATATCGAGGATGGCGAGACGATCGTCGCCAGCCCGCACAAAGTCTACGGCCCGGAGAATAACGACGTCGTGCTGCAGCTACGCAAGCGAGGCATCGACAAAGTGGTGCTGGCCGGAATGTCGGCCAATCTCTGCGTCGAGTCCCACATGCGCGAGCTGCTGGAACAGGGCTTTGAAGTGGCCGTCGTCACCGATGCCACGGCGGCGGCGCGGCTGCCCGAAGGCGACGGCTATGAGGCGGCGCTGACGAACTTCCGCTTCATGGCCAATGAGGTAATGACCACTCAGGAAGCGGTTGCCGCAATCCGTGAGGCTGCCTGACCCGGCTGGGTCTCCCCTACACCTTTGCTATCACCCAGTAGACGTCTCTCTGTTACCCGGCAAGCGTGAAACAGCGGGAGGACGCGACCTTATGGGTTTGGAAGAGACAGTGGCACCCCGCAACGATGGCGCGGCGCCACTGCCTGACGGGAACGGGTGCTCTGCAAGGCGCTTCCCGCTCACCTAGCGCTCGCCCACCGTCACATTCACCGTCTGGCTTTCCCCGCCGCGGACGATCCCCACCGGCACCTTGTGGCCGACCCGGTCGCCGGAGAGTAGCGCCAGCAGGTCGTCGTGGTGGCGGACGGGATGGCCGTCGAGGGAGACGATGGTGTCGCCGAGGACGAGGCCCCCTGCCTCGGCTGGGCTATCCTTCTCCACGCTGATGATCAGGAGTCCCGTCTCCTGGCCCACTGCCTCCCGCACCTTCTCCGGCAGGCGCACCGGCTGTGTGCTGACGCCCAGGTAGCCGCGGCGCATGCGCCCGTGGGCCAGCAGCGCCGCGGCTACCTCCGATAGCGTCGCCGCCGGCAGTGCCACACTCGCGCCTCTCACGAGGGCGGAGCTGTTCAGCCCCACCACCTGTCCCGCGACGTCGAGCAGGGGCCCACCGGAGAAGCCAGGATACATCAGGACGTCGGTCTGCAGGTAGTGATCTACTTCGCCGCCGGCGGGCGTGCGCCACTCCCCTTCGCTGACGGCGCTGATGATGCCCACCGTCGCCTGCACGTTCCGCCCCGGCCGCCCCAGGGCCAGCGCCAGATTACCTACCTTCGCTCGCCCCTCGCGAACGGTCGCTGCCGGTAAGTCACTGGCATCTACGCGAAGCAGCGCCAGATCCCGACTCGGATCGCGCCCCGCCACCGTCGCGTTCGTCGTAGAGCCGTCGGCCATACCGACGATAATGCTCTCGTCGCGTTTAACGACGTGGTTGGCGGTGACGATGACCCCCTCCGCACTCCAGATGATGCCCGTCCCAGGGAGGCGCCGCCGCCCTTCTACACGCACCACGCTCGCCCCCGCCTGCTTCACGCTCTCCGCCAGCGCTTCGGAAAACTCTGTCAGACTCTCAGCCATGGTTCCCTTCCTTTTTCACTATGTCGCTGTTGGCAACGTCACTCTTGTGCCAGTGTACGCCGGCAGTGCAGGCGACACATCGTCCATTTGTCGAGGCGCGACCCGTAAAAAAGGATAGGTTCGTCCCGCCGCGGTCAGGGCGCCAGAATCGCCACCGCCGGGCCGGGAAGCGTCACGCCGTCTGCCGCCAGCGTTACATCCTCCGTCGAAGCCAGCAGCAGCCTATAGCCATCCGCCCCCGCCAGCGGCGCCGTCTGGGCGCGCTCCGCCAGATTGGCGACCACACGCAGAGGGCCGCGCGCCAGCACCAGCCACTGCGCCGCCTCGTCATAGCGCACGTCCACCTTTGCCAGCCGCGGATCGCGCAGCGCCGGCTGGGCTGCTCTGAGGGCGATCAGCGCGCGGTGCCAGGCGAGCATTTCTGCGTGTGGCTCTTCGCGTCGCTCTTCCCAGTGCAGCTTGGAGCGGGTGAAGGTCGCCTCCGCCTGCGGATCGGGCACGGGTAGCTCGGCGCCGCTGGCGCGATCCCAATGCGTCCCAAACTCCTCCTGTCGCCCCTTGCGCACCGTCTCCGCCAGCGCCTCGTCCTGGTGGTGGGTGAAGTAGAGGAAGGGGCTCGACGCCGCCCACTCCTCGCCCTGGAAGAGCAGGGGGACGAACGGCGCCGTGAGAACCAGGGCCGCCCCGACCTTCAGTCGCGGGCGGTCGATAAGGTGGCCGATCCGCTCGCCCTGGGCGCGGTTACCGATCTGGTCGTGGTTCTGCAGGTAGCCGAGGAAGCAGTCGCCGTTGAGGCCGGTCGGCGGGCGCCCGTGGCGCCGCCCGCGGAACGGCGAGTGCTGACCGGTGTAGACGTACGCCTGCTCCAGCGCCCGCGCCAGGTGGCGCACCTCACCGAAGTCCTCGTAGTACCCGCGCCGCTCGCCGGTCAGCAGGGCGTGCAGCGCGTGGTGGAAGTCGTCGTTCCACTGTGCGTCGAGCCCATAGCCGCCGGTGAGCGGCGGGCGCAGCAGGCGCGGGTCGTTAAGGTCGCTTTCGGCGATCAGCACCAACCTCCGGCCGAGCGCCGCCTCCAGCGCACGCACCTCGTTCGCCATCTCCTCCAGAAAGTGGACCGCCGACTGGTCTAGCAGGGCGTGCACGGCGTCCAGGCGCAGACCGTCGAAGTGATAGTCGCCCAGCCACATGAGGGCGTTGTCGATAAAAAAGCTGCGCACCTCGTCACTGCCCGGCCCGTCGAGATTGACGGCGTCTCCCCACGGCGTATGATAGCGGTCGGTAAAGTAAGGGCCGAACTGTGCGAGGTAGTTGCCGTCCGGCCCCAGATGGTTGTAGACCACGTCCAGTAGCACGGCCAGCCCCCGCTCGTGGCAGGCGTCCACCAGCCGCTTCAGCCCCTCCGGGCCGCCGTAGCTGTGTTCCGGCGCGAAGAGGTCGACGCCGTCGTAGCCCCAACCGCGCTCCCCGGGAGATTCGGCCACCGGCATCAACTGCACGTGCGTCACCCCCAGCGCGCGCAGGTACTCCAGCCGCTCAATTGCCCCCTCGAACGTGCCCGCAGCGGTAAAGGTGCCAATGTGCAGCTCGTACACGACGGCGGCAGCCAGCGGCGGTGGCTGCCAGCCGGCATCGGTCCAGGGGAAGGCGCCATGGTCGAGCAGTCGTGAGGCGCCGTGCACGCCGTACGGTTGCCAGGGCGAGCGCGGATCGGGCAGCGGCTTGCCGCCGTCGAGCCGGAACGCGTAGTCGTCGCCTGGCTCCGCTTCTGCAACGACCGCCCACCAGCCATTGCCGGTGGCGCTCATCGGCACCCGCTCGCCTTGCTCGCCCCCGGACGGGGCCAGCTCCAGTTCGACTTTCTTGGCGCGCGGCGCCCAGACTGTGAAGGTGTGGGACATCTTCTCCTCTCTGTTGTCTTTGGGACACGCGCCACGTAGAACAGGCCCGGGCTTGTTCAGGCGCAAGCGGCTATCGCGACGACGAGTGCGCCACGATCCTAATGCCGGTTAAGGAGCGCGACGGGAAAACGCGCCAGGATCTCTTCCAGCCGCGCCGCGCCACCCTGAACGATCTCCCCGGTCAGCAGATTGTGCCATGTCCCTTGCGGCAGTTCCACAGTTGCGTCCCCCCACTCCGCGGCGTTTGCCGTCAGCCGCGGGACCACCGTCACCAGGCGTT
>JAWVYW010000159.1:0-8752 GCA_033722535.1 Promineifilaceae bacterium (SeqCode) | reverse complement strand
GCGCCTCGACGGCATGATAGTAATCGATTTCGGCCTGGAAAGGCGCGGCCAGGTCGCCCAGATTGTGCATGGTGAGAACGGGCACTGCGATATTGCCGGTGAGCGGTGGCACGTGCGCTTCGGACAGCCCGTCGTCCACGCGAGTTCCCGGCTCGGCGGCGACCTGGAAGATGGCGTCATTCAGGGCCTGCTCCTCGGCGCTCAGAGCCGGATCCAGGTCGGTCTGATAAACGACGTCGGTGTTGTCCAGGGCTTCTGGTCGCGGAAGCGAGCTGACGAGATAGGGGCCAAGCTCGAAGAGAAAGTTGCCCTGTCCGCCGCTGATAAAACCCGGCAACAGATTGTACAGGAGCCAGGCCTGATCGTAATTGGCACGGTCGCCCCCCGACCGCAGCTCGAGCATCTGCTTGAATGCCTCGCCGTCCGCATTGAGCACGAAAGGCCAGGAGCCGGGCGCCGCCTCCAGATTCATCTGGATCTGGGGAAGTGTCGTCGTGTAATAGGTGTCAGGATCCACGGGCCAGCTCGACTGCCCAAGCGCAATCTGCTGGGCCCCGAGATTGACGTCCAGCGCGAAGTCGAACGTCTCCAATCCATTAAGCCCTCCACATACCGGGAGCGCGCCGGCGTAAAAATCTGGATATTTTTCGACCGAGAGCGCGGCGACGTGAGCGCCCATGGACCGGCCGACGATGTACACGCGCTGCGGATTATCCACCAGAGCATTAAAATGGGTCGCCAGGATGCGCGTATCCTTCACGGCGCGCGAGACGTGGTAGTCGTTCTTCGAGTACGTTGACGCCGCCCAGGCGTAACCATTGTCCAGGAGATATTCGCGGAGGATCAGTTGCTGGCCCGGCGGGAGGAGAGCAAGCCTGTCCTGACCGACCCGGAGCCCGTGGGTCCACATGACCAGGTCGCCTTTCCAATCCGCCGGCACCTCAATCCGATAGCCGGCACCAGCATGAACACCCCACAGCCGTGTGCTGTCCTCGTGATTGGGCAAGGGATCGAAGGGCAGAGAACTCTCATCGACATAATATTGGCTGCTTGCCATGGCAGAGTGTGTCGAGGCGCTCGTTACGCTGATGATCGTCATGACCATCACAAAAGAGAAAACCAGGAGTCTTCTCGACAGACTAATCTTTCCCAAGGTCTCAAGTGTGTTCAACAGTGTCCGATTACCACACATTTTGTACCTCCTCAAGGCGTATCACGTCTTTTGTCAAACAGATTCTCACATTTACAAAGACTGTACCCGGAGGCCGTCAGCACTTCGTGAACAGAACGTAGAGTCCCGTACACGTTGCAAGCGTTGCGGCTAAGGCTGGTAGCCACGATTAGCGTCCGCCTAGACAATACGGTTTTCCCTGCCAGTACCGATATGAAACCGATAATGCCTCCTTCCACCCCTTGCTACCGGCCACTCACTTCGAATAAAATGGCTTTACCTGCACAGCATCCGACGCCCCAGCCACAGGATAGACAGAGTCAGTTTCAGCCTGGATGAGAGATGTGAACCAGATATCTTTTGGGCAGATAGTGCGCGAACGGCGCCATGCACTTGGGCTAACGCAGGCGGAGCTTGCGCGCCGGGTCGGGTGTGCGGCGATCACTGTGCGTAAGATCGAGGCCGACGATATGCGGCCCTCGGGGCAAATTGCCCGCCTGCTGGCTGAGGCGCTGGGGGTACCGCCCGCCGAACAGAGCGCCTTCGTGCGCCTGGCGCGGCTGGAGCGACCGCTGACACCCATTCCCGTGCCGCCCCCCGCGCTTGGCGAAATCGGCATGGGGGACCTGGCGGGGCGCGCCATCCGCGGCTACCAGTTGGGGAAGCGGATCGGCAAAGGCAGCCTGGCCGTCGTCTATCGCGCCCGCCAACCCTCCATGGAGCGCGAGGTCGCCGTCAAACTGGTCCTGCCGCGCTTCGCTAACCACCCGGAGTTCATCCGCCACTTCGAGGCCGAGGCGCGCATGATCGCCTCGCTTGAGCATCCGCACGTTGTCCCGCTCTACGACTATTGGCGCGAGCCGAACATCGCGAGCCTGATTATGCGCTACCTGAGGGGCGGCAGCCTCGCCGACCGGCTGTCCGAGGAGGGACCGTTGGACCCGGAGCGCGCCGGTGCCCTGCTGGAGCAGGTTGGGGCGGCCCTGCACTGTGCCCACCAAGCGGGCATCGTCCATGGTGACGTCGGGCCGGCGAACATCCTTCTCGATGAGCAGGGCAACGCATATCTGGGAGACTTCGGTATCGCCACCCGGGTTGCGCTCGCCGGCGACCCAGCGGGCGCCGCCGAGCCATTACGCGCGGCCCCTTACGCCGCGCCGGAGCAGATTTTGTCCGACCCGCTGACGCCGCAGACCGACGTCTATAGCCTCGGGCTTGTGCTCTACGAGCTCCTCACCGGGCGGAAAGCCTTTACGGGGCCAGGGCCGGCGGACTTCGCACGACAGCACCTGCAGAGCCAGCCGCCCGCCCTCCACAACGGCAGCCACGGCAGCTTCCCACCCGGCCTGAACGCGGTCATCCGGCGGGCCACGGCCAAAGAGCCCGGCGCCCGTTTTGACGATGTGCTGTCGCTGGTGGCCGCTTACCGCCAGACGCTGGCCCCGGTCGCCGTGCGCCGGCCGCACGTGCCGCTGGTGGAGCAATTTGAAAATCCGTTCAAGGGACTGCGCCCCTTTAGCGAGGCGGACGCGGCCGACTTTTGGGGCCGGGCGACGCTGGTGCAGGAGCTGTTGGGAGAGATGGGCGCGGAGCACGACCTGGCCCGTTTTCTGGCCGTGGTCGGCGCGAGCGGTAGCGGCAAGTCGTCTGTGGTGCGCGCCGGGTTGCTGCCCGCGCTGCGCCGCGGCGGCCTGCCCGGTTCCGAGAAGTGGTTCATCACCGATATGGTGCCCGGCGCCGACCCCTTTGGCGAGCTGGAGGATGCGTTACTGCGGGTGGCCCCGCATGCCACCGGCGATCTGGCGCAGCGGCTGCGAGAAGGGCCGCCCGGCCTGCTGGAGGCTGCGTGCCAGATGCTCCCGACCGACGGCGAAACGGAGCTGCTGCTGGTGGTCGACCAGTTTGAGGAGCTGTTTACGCTGGTCGAAGACGAGGTGACCCGGGCGCTGTTTCTGGATGCCCTGGTGACGGCCGCGCTGGCGCCGCAGAGCCGGGTACGGATTGTAATTACCCTGCGGGCCGATTTCACCGACCGTCCGCTACAATATGTAGACTTCGGCGAGCTGCTGCAGCGACGGGCGGTTTTTGTGCTGCCCCTGACTGCCGAAGAGTTGGAGGCGGCGATCACACGGCCGGCGCTGCGCCTGGGGGTCGGGGTGGAGCCGGAGCTGGTGGCGACGGTCGTTCACGACGTGGGCAACCAGCCGGGCGCCCTGCCGCTGCTGCAATATGCGCTCACCGAGCTGTTCGGCCGGCGCGAAGATGGGCGCCTGACCCTGGAAGGCTATCTCGCCAGCGGCGGCGTCAGCGGCGCGCTGGGGCGGCGCGCCGACCGCATCTACGAAGATCTGCCGGCCGCCGGCAAGGCCGCCAGCCGGCAGCTGTTTCTACGCCTGGTGCGACTCGGCGAGGCGGGCGAGGAAACGCGGCGGCGCGTGTTGCGGCGAGAGCTGGAGGCGATCCAGCTGCCCGCCGGGGACGACGCCTCGCCAGACGGTCACGCCACGCTGGACGACGTCATCAAACAGTTCGGACGTTTCCGGCTGCTTACTTTCGACCGTGACCCCGCTACGCGCGAGCCCACGGTAGAGGTAGCCCACGAGGCGCTGCTGAGCGAATGGAGCCGGCTGCGCGGCTGGCTTGCCGACAGCCGGGAGCAGGTACGGCTGCAACAGCGACTGACAGCGGCTACCGCGGACTGGCTTCGCGCCCGGCAGGAACCCGGCTACCTGATCCAGGGCGCGGCGCTGGCGGCCTACGATGGCTGGGAGCGTGAGGGCGGGCTGGCGCCCACCGCCGACGAAGCCGCCTTTCTGGACGCCAGCCGCGCGGCGCGCGCCCGCCGCCACGAGCAGGAGTTGGCCCGCCAGGCGCGCGAGCTGGAAGCGGCCCGACGGCTGGCGGAGGTAGAACAGGCGCGGGCCGCTACCGAGGCCCAGCGCGCCGCGGAGCAGGAGCGGGCGGCAACCCGGCTGCGGCGTGCCGCGCTGGGGCTGGGGGCGGCCCTGGTCGTCGCCGCGATTCTTGCCGTGGTCGCCCTCGCCGCCTGGCGGCAGTCGAACATCAACGCCGGGCGCGCCCGCACCAACGCCTCCCTCGCCGCCACTAACGAGGCGCTGGCGGTCGCCGAGCGCGAGGCAGCGGAGGCGCAGGCCCGCGTGGCCCGCGCCCGCGCCCTCGCCGCCGCCGCCCAGAGCAACCTGGGGTCCGACCCTGAGCTGAGCCTGCTACTCGCCCTGCGCGCCGTCAAGATGACGCACGAGGTCGACGGCACCTGGACGGAAGCCGCTGAGCTGGCCCTGCGCCAGGCGGTGCAGGAAGCGTCGCGCCTCCGGCTCAATCTGCGCGGGCAGGTCAACCACCTGGCGCCGCTGTCGTTCGCTCCCGGCGGGGAGCGTATCGTGGGGCGCGACTTCGACGGTCGGACCAAAGTGTGGGACGCCAGCAGCGGGCGCGAACTGCTCGCCGTGGACGGCACACCGGCGGTGTTCAGCGCCGACGGCGGGCAGCTGATATCGTTGGTGGAAACGTCGGATGGCGCTTTCCAGAGAACCACCTGGGACGCACAGAGCGGGGACGCGATCGGCGTCGATCCGCTACTGGTGCGGCTGGAGCGCACGCCGTCCGTGCTGGCCTTCGACCCAAGCGGCGAACGTCTGGCGGCCGGCTTCGACGACGGCGGCGTCGAAATCTGGGATTTCCGCCGCGGCGCCAGCCACACCGTCCAGGCGCACAGTGGCCGCATCAACGATCTGGCCTTTGGCGACGGCGGGGAGTGGTTCGGCACCGCTAGCAGCGACCGCTCCGCCCGCCTGTGGCGGATGCCGCACGCGGAGGGGGAGAACGTGGCTCCGCAGCATCTGCTGACCGTCTCGGACCCCGCCGAAGAGTTTCTCAAGGTGGCCGTCGGCCCGGGCGCGCGCATGCTGGCCACCGTAACCAACCGGGATACCGTCACGCTTTGGCAGCGCGAGCCCGCCGCCGGCTCCGCCGCGGCGGTAGCCACCTTCGCCTTCACGCTGTACGGCACGCCGATCGGGCAGGTGCTGCTCAGCCCCGACGGAACGCGCCTAGCGGCCGCCGGCGCCGACCGCGTGGGTGTGTGGGACGTTCTGAGCGGGCGCGAGCTCTTTACCTTGCCGGGCGGCGCCGGCAGAATCGCCTTCGCCCCGGACGGAGATCGCCTTCTCGCCGCCAACGCCGAGGCGCTGCGGATCTGGGATCTGACGCCTGCGGGCAGCCGGGAAAAGCAGACCCTGGCGGCGCACGCCGGTAACATCTGGGACCTGGACTTCAGCCCGGACGGGCAGTGGGTGGCGAGCGCCGGCCTAGATGGGCAGGCCGCCATCTGGGACTGGGAGGCCGGGCGCAGGCTGCTGTTGCTGGAGGGGCACCAGGGGCCGGTGCAGGCGATCGCCTTCAGCCCGGACGGCGCGCTGGTGGCTACGGGCGGACACGACGGCGTTGCTCGCGTCTGGGACGCGGAGACGGGCAGGGAGCGACTGGCGCTACGCGGTCATGGGCCTGGCCTCTACCGCCCCTTTTTCGAGGGTGTGATGGATGTGGGCTTCAGTCCCGATGGGGCGCGCCTTGCCACGGCCGGGTTGGATGGAACAGCCCGGGTGTGGGACATTGCCAGCGGGCGCCAGCTGCTGCTGCTGGACGACCACGGTGGGCCGGTCAAGAGCGTAGCCTTCAGCCCCGACGGCGCGCTCCTGGCGACGGCGGACAGCGACCGGACGTTCCATCTGTGGGAAGCCGCCAGCGGCGCGCCCCGCCTGACGGTATCGGTGCCCGCCGAGGCGATGTTCGTCGCCTTCGGCCCCGATGGAGGGCGGCTGGCAGCCTCCGTCCGCGATGGCCACGTCCGCGTCTGGGACGTGCAGAGCCTGCTGCAGGCGGCCCGGGGCGACGCGCCCCTGGCGAGCGACCAGCTCGGCGCGTTGGCGCTGCCGGCGGTCGCCGACGTACCGTGGCGGGTGTCATTCAGCCAGGACGGTCGCTATGTAGCGACCAACTCCCCCGCTGACACTAATGTGTGGGAGCTCGACGGCGGGCGCTTCGTGCTGACGTTACCCGGCGGCGGGACCAACTACTCTATCGGGACCGCGCTCAGCCCCGATGGGCGCTATCTGGCGGCGAGCAAAGGGGATGGCACGGTGCGGATCTACGTGCTGGCGATAGAAGCGTTAATCGAGCTCGCGGAGGCCCGGCTCTCGCGCGGGTGGACCGTGGAAGATTGTATCGAGTATCTGATTGACCCCTGCCCGTCGGCCCCCTGAGGGTGCGCCGCGGGCGGAATATGTGGAGGGTATTATGGGGCGAATCGTTCTACTTCTGATGCTCCTGGCGGCGCTGCCGCTCATCTCCTGTTCGCCGGCCTCAGAGGCCGCCGCGGACGGCGCAGCGGTGCGCAAGACAGAGGCGCCGGTGGTCTCGCACCCCTCGCAGGGGGACGTGGTGACGATTGAAGACGCCAGCGCGCTGCTGCTTACCGACGACGAGGGCGCAGCCGTAAGCATGCGCACCGCTCTGCTCAACCCGGGTCACGTGTACACGCTGTGGCTGGTGGTCATCAACGACCCCGAGAACTGTGAGGCGCGGCCTTGTACGCCGGCGGACATTCTCAACAACGCCGACGCCGTGCGCGCCGACGTTGGTTACGCCGACGGCCTGGTAGCCGGCGAGGACGGTCGCGGTAACTTCGCCGCCTACCAGCCGGTAGGCGACTTGCCCGATAATTGGTTTGGCCACGGCCTCGCCGACCCCCGGGAGGCGGAGATGCACCTGATCGTGCACGACCACGGCCCGCTCCGGGCGGAGATGGCCGAGGATATGCTGACGACCTATCGTGGCGGTTGCACAGATGACAGCCTGTCGCCCGCCATGCCCGCCTTCACGAAGGAGTTTGGTCGTGCGGGCGATAACATCTGCGCCCTGGTGCAACAGGCGCAGTTCGAACAGTAGTCGTTTAATCTATAAGGAGGAAACCGCAATGACGGAGAAAGTGAACGGCACGATTATCGGCAGTGACCACGAGGTATTCACCGTCATCTTTGAGTTCAACGTCAGGCCGGAGCAGCAGCACGAGCTCGGCGAGAAGATCGAGCAACTTGTCCACGAGATCGTCAGCGAGCAGCCGGGCTTCGTGTCGGCCCACCTGCATCTGAGCACCGACGGCGAGAAGCTTCTCAACTACTTCCAGTGGGAGAGCCGGGAGGCGTTCGACAACTTCCGCGCGAACGACGAGCTGATGGGTCAAATCATGCCGGTGGTCGGCCCCTATGGCCCGCAGCCGCGCGCCTACAATATCGTATACTCGCGCCGCTGATGTGAAGGTCGCAGTGTGATAAAGGAGGTGAGGACGATGTAGCCGGCTGAAGCAGGTGTGTTCTGATGGCAGGCGCTTCTTCCTGAAAAGGAGAAGGCCGGGCGCAATTCCGCACCACGGGAATGGGATCGGAAATATGGGCCACGGCCTGAGCAGAATTATACGGCAACTCAGGTGGCCCGCGCCACCTTCTCCCAGACGAAGCGCGGAACGTAAGAGCTTTACACAGTGGCTGCCGCCGCTAAGGCTGCGGTCGCGTAGCCCAACCAACAGAGAAAAGGGAGAAACGAGTGATGAAAAGCGTAAATAAAGTTCGTGTTCTGATGGTCGTCGCCCTGGCGCTGATCGTCGGCGCGCTTACCGTCGCGTCCACGCAGGCGAACGCTGCGGGTGCGATGCGCCAGCAGGCGCAGATCGTGTGGCATCCGCAATCGGGCAGCGGCCCCGTCGCCGGCGCGCAGATGGAGCTGGTCCGCAACGAGAGTGGGGTATCCTACAACATCCAGACCCACAGCCTCAACCCGGGCCACGTCTACACCGTCTGGTTCGCGGTCGTCAATAAGCCGGAGCTGTGCGCCGTCCCCTATGGCTGCACGCCGATGGACATCCTGACCAACGCCGCCGTCGTCGACGGCGACGTCGTCTACGCCGGCGGCAACATTGCCGGGGGCAGCGACCTCGGCGGCTTCGGCGGGCACATCGCGGCGGGGCCGCTGGCGAACTCGTGGTTCGGCAACGGCTTCAGCAATCCTCTGGGCGGTCATATCCATATCGTCCTCAACGACCACGGACCGAAAATCCCCGGAATGGTAAGCAACATGCTGCACACCTACCGGGGCGGGTGCACCGACGCCAGCCTGCCGGGGATCTTCCCGGCGACGGCGTTCGCCGATGGCATTCCCGGGCCGAACACCTGCCGCCTGTACCAGCTGGCCGTGTTCGCCCCGTAGGCGATGAGCTACTGACGCTACTTCCGGTGGCGGCCGTCTGGCCGCCACCGGAAAAGGGCGGTGATTGCGATGCTGACTCACAAGGCAATGTTGGCGCCGGCGCTGCTGTTGACCCTGGCGCTCGCGCTGCTGGTCGCGGCGCCGGTGGCGGCGCACGGTGGGGGCGACGGCGAGCCGGCTGCGCCGTTAATAGTGGCCCTCATCTACCTACAGCTCCTGCTCATCCCCGGCGTCGGCATGTGGCTCGGCCGGGAAGCAGTCGACGCCTGGCGCCCGCGCCGACGCGGAAACAAAAGGAGT
>JAWVYW010000158.1:0-8846 GCA_033722535.1 Promineifilaceae bacterium (SeqCode) | reverse complement strand
GCCCCAGCAGTTGGAGCAGCTCTTCAATGGGCGCCGCGTGGCCGCGCTGGGGGCCGGCGTCGTCATCGGCGACCGCCCGCCCTACGGCCGCGTGCGCCCCTCCGA
The DNA here is from genome assembly GCA_033722535.1 of Promineifilaceae bacterium (SeqCode). Lineage (GTDB taxonomy): Bacteria > Chloroflexota > Anaerolineae > Promineifilales > Promineifilaceae > JAAYYY01. Next base: position 8,741 of record JAWVYW010000158.1, on the reverse strand, counting down.
GCTTCGCGCCGCCGCCGAGCGCGTGCTGGCGGATGACTCGTACCCGATCAACGCGCGGAGGATCGGCGCGTCGTTGCGCGCGGCGGGCGGCTATCGGGAGGCGGCGACGGTGGTGGACGGAAGGGCGCGCTCTGCGCCGTGAAGGATGGTGGAGATGAGCGGCGGCGGTACGGGGGCGTGACTGCCTACGTCAGGCGGCATTTGGTGGCAGCGCCTGCTTGGCAATAGCAAGGGTTAAAGCGGTCCCGGCACGCACGTTTAGCCCCGGGCGCAGGCTCTGCCGGCAGATCCGGCCCTCGACGCACTGGGGATCGCAGGCTAGCTCTAGCCTGTCCACGACCAGCTCCCGCTCGCGTGCGAGGGCGAGCGCTTCGAGAGGCTTCGCGCCGCTAAAGTCGGGAACCTCCACCGTCGGCGGCTCGACTGTACTCGGCGTGACGCGGATTTCACTGTTAGGGCTCACGTAGATGCCGGGCGGCGGCTCCTGAGCGAGGACCGTCTGGGAGACGTCGTCGCCGCTATAGCGCGCCTCCCCCACCCGAAGCGACAGACCGGCCTCTCGCGCCAGGTGGCGCGCATCGTCGAGGGGCTCGCCCACGAGCGCCGGCACGGCGACGAGGCCGCGGGAGGAGTGAAATTGCGGGAAGTCGCCAATATTCTCCATCATCAGTGCGGATTCACGCGCGGCGGCAGCGGTGATGTCGGAGACGCGCTGCAGGAACTGAATCTGGTCGAAGCTGTTCTGAGTGTAGGCGTGGGCGAAGCCGAGGCCGATGAGCCGCATACGCCCGAGGTAGTTCTCGAAGGACATGACAAGGCGCGACAGCTCTGAGCCGACTCTGTTCATCCCCTTCACCGGCTCCCAAAGGTAGGTGCCGACAAAGCCGGCAATGGTGACGAGACTGCCGCTTGCGAGGTAGCCAGGTGTGACGAGATCCGCCCGGTCGGTCAGCAGGGCGATGACGCCGACGACGAAGGTGGCAATGCCCACCATAAATGTCGCCAGAGCCGTGTAGTAGGCGATGCGGTAGTTCCCACTTGTCCAGTTGCGTACGTCTTCCAGAAGCTGATAGCCACTCTGCCGTGCCTCTTCCATCGGCCTGAAAAACTTATCATTTACCTGCTGCTGCAGGTTGTGCTCGACGATCGACTCGACGGCACGCTCGCCGCCCATGACGATGAGCGCATCCCGCGCGCGGCTGCTGAGCAGAGAATCGCTGCGCAGCGTTCTGACCAGCTCGTCGTGCGCCTCATCGTTCTTATTGATGCTCCCCAGGACGCCGGCGGCTAGCGTGCGAACACGACGCCGGAGATATTCGTCGTCGTCCCCCTCCCGCTGGGGCCAATTCTCGCGGCGGTGCTGAATCGCTTCACTCAGCCCCTCATCAGCGAGGATAATGTTTAAAAAGTGGCGGGCAGCGGCTTCCTCGCCTATCAGCAGCACCAGGATTTCTGCGGCGTCGTGGGCAAGCTGACGCTGGGGATCGGCGAGCAGCAGTTTACAGCGCTCGACGCTGGTCGCGGCAACGATCTGGCGCACCGCTTCATCTGCTTCGGCGACGTTGCGCAGGTAGAGCAACGCCAGCTGCCTCAGGTCGAGAGCGCGCCGAAAGCTGTCGCGCGCTTTTGCCTCCGTTTCGGCGCCGGGAAAGCCCGCGGCGATCGCGAGGAGGCCGGCAACAGCCATGGAAATGATGTCGTTACTCTCAGGCGGCTGCGCGTCATCCACGGCGATACCAGCGATGGCGCGCAACGCCTTCAGGTACCGCCGTTGCTGCTCATAACCGCGCTCGACGCCATCATGTTTAGCCGTCAGCGCGAGCTTCTTCACCCTGGCTACCGCCAGATCCCGCAGCTGCCGGAGAACGAGCGCCCGCTGCGCGGGGAGGATGTCGGGGCGGCGGATAACGTGGGCGGCAATCTGCTCGATGGCCTCCGGCACCCGATCTCGCGTCTCTGAATTGGGCGAGCGCGATGCCGCGGTGAGCACGTCGACCACCTTCCAGCTTTTCTGCTCGTCGTCGGGCAGGCCAGCCCACCCGGCGGTATTCCCCCACGCCTCCACGAGGGAGGCGGTGACCGAATAGTGGATTTCGCGGTCCCAGTGGACCAGGAGCATCCTTTCAACCGCTTCAAAGAGGCGATCGTCATTCTGCAGCCGGCATCGTGTCAACCGTCCGGCACAGGCCTCCCGCCGAGAGCGATCCCAGCAGGCGGCGCGTTCCGAATGCTTCACCATCTGTCCGATGGCCTGTACGGCGCGCTGGCGCACCTTTGCTTCCGCCACCGACTCCAACCAATAGAAGCCGCTCTCATTCCCCTCCGCGGCGACTGGTTCCCGGCCAAAGGTGTGGCGCCAGCGCTCGGCGTCGACCTCCACGTTACAGAGTTCCAGCCCGTACAAGGCCCACGCGCGGGCATCCACGGTATAAGCGCTGTCGTCGACCACCGACCATAGCTTGGCGAAGACGAGCGGGCCGAAATCTGGATCGGGGCCGGCGATGGCGGCGAGCGTGCGGATCGCGGCCAGGCGTGTAAATTCGCGACGGACGTGGCTGCTCTCCTTTGTCACCCACATCTCAAAATGGTTCTCTATCCACTGCTGCGGATCGACGGCGAACTCTTCCCGCAGCGCGGCGAAACGCACTTCGTCCTCCTCGGGATCGAGCGCGCGCTGGAACGCCTTCCACTTCTCGCGCAGCGCTGCTGTGTGCAGCACGTTACCACCGGCGGTGTCAATATCGTGCAGCAGCTCTGAGCATGTTTTCATCGCTCCGCCGCTCAGAGGTGCGGAGCCCGGGCTCTCTCGATTGCTCATCTTTACCACCTTCCCTGGACAGTACTCTCGGGAAGCGGGAGCTGCCTGGCAGAGGAGGTCAGACAGTCGCCCGTTGCCGCGACCACGCCCGGAAGTGAGTGCCCTGCTGACAGTGTGAGAAGCGATGATGGGACTCCGGCCGTGGTGGCACCCCGACTCGGAGTCCCACTGTAAGGTATCTCGAGGGGCGTGTCAAACGAGGGCCGGCGAAGGCTCGACGCGCCCGCCCCAGTGCAACCCGCTGCTACCGCCAGGCCTGCGTGTATAATGGCAGCCCAGGCGCACGCGTACGCTCGGAGTGGTGAACGGCAGAAGGTGCGTCCTGAGGAGCGGAAAGCCTTGACAGATCGGGTGTGATCAAGCGCTGACTGCGACGATAGAGAGGGTGCAACGGGAACTAATGCCAAGGAGCCTGATGTGGGGAGAGAAGCGTTGACCATTCTTGGCCATTTTGAAGTGGCGACGCTGGAAGGGCGCGAGGTCCGGCTGGTTATCGACGAGGCGACTGGAGATCGGCATGTGGACGCCACTACCCTGTATGATGCAGAGTGGAGCGATGTGTTAACGAGCAGCCAGCCCCACGGGCGATCCGCTGTGAGTGGCGGGCATCGTGAACCCGGACCCCGAAGCCACCTTCGCCGGCCTGCCGCTGTTGACGGTCGTCAAGCAGCAACGCGGCCCGAACCTGCCGGAGAGCCCGCGCCCGTGGCTGCTCGACGTGGAGATGCCGCTACTGCGCTCTGAAGCGCCGCCTCCGGCGCCCGCCCGCAGCAACACGCTCATCGTCAACTGGCCCCTAGTAGGCTACACCTACTACCCGGACCTGCCGTTGGAGCCGACGTGGATCCTTTATGGGCAGAGCGCCGACGGCACGACGCACTTCGTGCTGCGGGCGCCGGCGGTAGAGGACGGTGTAGAATAGTGAGCGAATGGAGCGAGCAGGAGAGAAGCGTCATGACCACGAATCGGCAACGGGTCGCATTTGCGCTGTTCTTTGTCCTCGGCAGTCTGTTGCTCACCGGCCTCGTCTACGCCGCGGTCGCGGGCGAAGAAACGGAGAAGAGCGTGCCGCGCTACCCCCTGGCCCGCGTCATGTTCTTCATTCCCGATGATCCCGCCCTGTTGGAGCCGGAGGTAGCGGTCGAGCGGCTGCGGGACGAGGCGCCCTATCCGCTCGGCTTCACTTCCCGCTGGGCGGTGGTCGAGATGCTTGCGAGGCGAGACAGGCTCGACGCGTTGATGATCCATCACGCAGCGCTCGAGGAGGTGGATTGGGAAGCGGTGCAGCAGTGGCTCCTGCGCGAGGGCGTCGTCGTGGGCGGCCTGGGGATTCCCGGCGATGAGCTGGCGGAGCGGGTCGGAATGCCGGGCCTCTATGACCGCTATATGGGTGGCTATACCACGCCCCTTTACTTCTTTATCTACTCGTACCGGATAGAAGGAAACCCGGCCGACATTACCCGGGTGGAAGCAGCGGGGTTGGATCGTAAGCCACTTGGCATCAAGAATCCGCTCTCCCAGAGTGCTGGCGGAAGCACGGATTCACTGCTGGTCGAAGATGGGATGGAGACCATGTTTCACGTACTCGAGATGAGGGTTCAGGGGCAGCAGGAACTTGCCAAGTAGTGGAAACGGCGGATCGCCGGGGTTGTAGAAGGCGCCGCGCGCTCCCGATCCACGGCTGCTTCCTGCGATGGTAAAATATGGAGAAAGTGTGAGGGTAACGCTTCACCCGCCCCACTAACATGGAGATGGGGATGATCAGAAATAACAGGCAAAGCGCCGTCTCGCAAAAAATGATGGTTATCGGCGAAGCGGCTGCCCGGTTGCCGAAACCGTTTCGCAATCAACATGCCGATGTGCCGTGGTGGGACATTGTCCGATTTCGAAACATCGCTGTCCATCCGGTCAGAAGCGATAGATGTTGAAGAGCGGTTTTCAAAGGCGCTGCCGGCGTTCCAATCCGTTCGCATCGACGGGGAACGGCTGCGCGTTGCCTGGCGGCTCTCTCCTATTCGAGCGCTTGCCTTTCATGAGGGCCGGCTCTTTGTCGTCGCAGGCAACCAGCTGCTGGTGGTCGACGTGGCCGACCCCACCCGTCCTCGCGCCGTGGGTGCGGTACCGTTGCCCTCCGCCCTTTCCTATCATGATGTCCACCTTACCGTCTCAGAGAGTATGGTCGCCGTCGCTATCGAAGGGATAGGTGCTTTTGTGTTTGCGGTGGGGCGTTAATCACGAACGGCGTGCACGCGTTGATGACGTCGCCGCTGGCGCTGAGCCACTTCGCGTTCAGTGAGGGTTAAAGTCGTGTGACAAAAGGCCCTCGTTCGGAGACATACTCACTAAACGGAACGGCCTGTCCCGCGGCGAAAGAGAGGCAGGACGCCGCACTGAGAGCAATGCAATGAGAGCCAAAGCGATGGCCGGAACGCCGGACCCCGACGCTCTGACGGCGCTGGTCGTCGAGCTATACGAGGCGTACTACAGCTCTCTCTTCGCCTACGTCTACCAGCTCGTCGGCGACGCCGAGTGGGCCCACGACCTGGTGCAGGAGAGCTTTCTCCGCCTGTACAGGGAACGGGGTAAGCTGGAGGTGGTGGAGAACCGGCGCGCCTGGATCTACCGCATCGCCAGCAACGTCGCCTTCACCGCGCTGCGGCGGCGACGGCGGCGGATCCGGCTACCGTGGCAGGCGGTGGAGGAGATGGCGATGGTGGCGCCCGACCCCACGGCGCAGGCAGGTCAGCAGCAGATGGACGTGGAGCAGGCGCTGGCAACGCTGCCCGCCCACTACCGCGCGCCGCTGCTGCTCTTCAGTAGCTACGGGCTCTCGGTGCGCGAGGTGGCGGCGGCGCTGGGCCTGAGCGAGACGGCGGTGACGACGCGCCTCTACCGCGCGCGGAAGCTCTTTCGGGAGGCCTATGGTGGGGGGGACGACGAACGAGGGAAGGAACGATGAAGGACCAGAGCCACGAACAGGTACAGCCATTGCTGGCGATTTACCGGGACCTGGACCGGGCGCAGCAACGGCGGGTGGAGGCGCACGTCGAGCAGTGTGCGGCGTGCGCGCAGGAGCTGCGCGATTTTCAGGCGATGGACCGGCAGCTCGCGGAGCTGCGCGAGCGCCAGCGGCGGCGCTTTCGCGACCGCCGGCCCGACGCGGCTGAGCTGCTGGCGCGGATCGGGCGGGCGGGCGGGTCGTCAGCGCCGCGGCGGCGCTTCCTGGCGCCGCTCGCTGCGCCTCTGCGGCTGGCGACCGCCGCCGCGGCGGTGCTGGCCTTCGTCGCCATCGTCGGCCTATTTGCCCTCTGGATCGACGCTGTCTCGGAGGGTGGTCCCAACGGCCTGAATGCTCCATTGGCGACAGGGGAAAGAAGTGAAGTAAGTCAGCGGACGCGGAGCGAAGCAGTGGCGGCGGAACGGCGAGCCGTGATCACAGCCCACGATGTTGGGCTGACAGTGGAGGCCTCTCTTTCTCAGGAGAGCTACCGGGCGGGGGAAGCGGGCCAGGTGGACGTGATCTTTGTCAACAAGGGCGATCAAGTGCTGACGATCGCCGGTAGCTGCCTGGAGCTGGTTTGCGTCGAGCTACGGGACGAGCAGGGTCAGGTATTGGCGACGCGGCCCGGGCAACCGCTGTCGATGCGCGGCGAACGCGGGGGCTCGCCATCCTTTTACTCGCTGGCGCGTGGAGAGGCGTTGACGACGACGGTCGCTTTTCAGGTGCCGGTGGAGGAAGCGCTTGCCGGCGGGCGCGTGACACTCTGGCTATCGACGGGGTATGGCGGATCCAGGGAGGGGGCCGAACCGGGTACCTTTATTATCCCGGACGATGACTGGCGGTCGTTGCGCCTGAGCCTGCCAATGCAGATTCTTCCCGCTGTCCCATCAGATACACCTCTCTTTACCACAATGGCGAGGGAGGTGGACGCCGTCCCGCCGCCTGTCACCCCCACACCGCTTAGCGCCAGCGACTTCCCCCATCACCAGGACGCCTTGCTGGTGGCCCCGGCCGACGACCTGCCGATCCCGCAGGCAGAGTTTACGCGTCTAGGGATCGAGGTTGTGCCCACATTCGACGTCCTCGGGGCGCGTGGGGAGCGGGAGACGGTCAAGATCATCTATTTCCATCCCGCCGCCTTCCGCTCCATCGACCGCGAGTCGCTACGCGCCTTGTATGACAACGGCATCCTCATCGTCGTGCTCGACGTGCCGGCGAGCGAGATCAGCGCAAAGGTGGGCGTGCTCTCCGGTTATGAGGATCTGAGACCGGAAACGTTCGCCGACAGCGAGCTGTTCGTTGCCGCCGCCTTCCAGAATCAGGACGACCTTACCCCGACCGGCGGCGCCCGCTGGGCGCACCGCGACTTCTACCGGGTGGATCAGTGGTGGATGCTCGTCCACAACGTCGAGTTTGAGCTGCGGCAGCGGCTGGCTGCGCTGACGGCGACGCCCACGCTCCCGCCGGAGCAGGCGGCGACGCGGGACGCGTTGCTGGCGGGCCTGACGGCGTCTCCGACGGCGACACGTGTAGCAGGTGGGCGTGAAGCAGGGGCCTGCAGCTCGGTGCCGCGCCCGGCCCTGCTGCTGGCGCGGCAGGTGGACGCGGACAACCTGATCCTGACCGTGCGCGAGCCGCTGGGCGGCGCGGAGTGTACGTTGAGCACCGACGCCGACTACAGCGCCGGCGCCCTCGCCACCGCCGGCGAGACGCTCTACTACCCGGTGCGCGACCGGCAGAGTGGGACAATTACCATCTGGGAGCACCCGCTGGATGGCGCGCCGGCGCCGCTCGCCGTCACGACCACGCCGGCGCTAGGCTCCCTGTGGTTTGGCCTGCACGTCTCGACCGCTGGCGGCGGTGGAACACAAGTAGTGTGGGCCACCTTCGATGAGATCGACGATGGTCGCAGCGCTCGCTTCTGGAGCAGCGTGTGGATGGCCGATCTGCAGACGGGGACGAGGCAGCTGCTCTGGGAGGAAGAGGGTGGCGGGACGCTGCCGCCCTCGATCGAGCCGCTGCACCTGGCAGTGGAAGAGAACGCGCTCTACTTTGCCCGCACGCCCTATGGCATCGGCGGCATCGGCCCCTTCCGCGGTCGGTACAGTGGCCTCTACCGGCTGCCGTTGGAGGGCCCGGGCGCACCGGAGGCTGTGTTCGCGTGTCCGCCGGAGTTCGACCTCTGCCTGAACGACGCCGACTTCGAGCGGCGGCTGGTGGCCGCGGTCGTAGAGGCAGGAGAGCAGCTGGAGCTGCGCATTGTGGACTTTGACGGCGCCGTCGTCGCCCGACACGCGCCGCGGGACGGCGACTTTCTGGGAGAGCCGATATTTGGACCAGACGGCGACGTGGCGTTCGTCGCCGCCACGGTGGAGAGCGCTGAGGATGGAACGCCCGTGTACCGGCCGGGGGCAATCCGGCTGTGGCCCGCCCCGTATGCCGACGAGCCGCGCACGCTCGTGGAGGCCAGCGGCCCACACTTTGGCCTCTGGTACTGGTTCGGCGACAGCCAGCTGCTCGCCGGCGATTGGGCCGACGGCGCCGGGCTGGCGTTGCTCGGCGTCGACGGAACGCGGATCGTTATTCCGCAGTCGGGGCGGTCGCTTCCGGTGGGGGTGTTGCAGAGCGGGCAGCCGTGATGGCGACTCTACCCTGGCACCTTGCCGGTCTGCCCCGCAGCGAGGCGGGATGGGAGGACGAGCCGTGCCACCCGCGACCACGGCGCGAGGGTGACGACGAGGAACAGAAGGATGGCGAGGGCGTTGAACAGGCCGCCCCAGCGCCGCAGCGCCGGTTCCAGGAGCAGATCGCCGGCAATACGGGTGGCCAAAGAGAGATGGAGCAGGAGGAGGTGGGCGTAGAAAAGCGGGCGGTAGGGGATTTCGACGCGCAGGACGGCGGGAATGATGATCGGCGCGTGGC
>JAWVYW010000157.1:0-9064 GCA_033722535.1 Promineifilaceae bacterium (SeqCode) | reverse complement strand
TGGATCTACGGCCCCATCGACTGGGATGAGTTCTGGCGCGTGGTCAAGGGAGACGGTCCCTGCAACGAAGAGCGCATGCAGGCCCGCCGGAGCGCGCACGAGAATGGCCGCTGGGTACGGGAAGCGATGGCCGCTTACGCCGAAAAAAGACGGAAGGGAGAGCTGGCGTGAGTGGCAGCGCCGTCCGGGACGAGGAGTCCGTCCCCGCTCCGGGCCGTGATACGCAATGGCCCCGCTATGAGGTCTTCCAGCGCAGCCGCGAAGGCGGCCCAGTGCATAATATTGGTACCGTTCACGCACCCGATGCCGAGGTAGCGCTGCAAAACGCCCGCGACGTCTTCGTGCGTCGCCCACAAACGCACACCCTGTGGGTGGCCCCCGCGCGCTCGATCCTCACCCGCACCCGGGAGCAGCTGGAAGAAGAGCCGGATTGGCGTCAGAAGATGGTCACCGAAGAGGTGCCGGTCAAAGCATATTTTGTCTTCCACAAAAACTCACAGCGCCGATCGATGCACTATGTCACCCTCTGCGGCGAAGTCGAAGCGACCACGCCCGTTGAGGCGCTGGGGAAAGCGCTGGATCGGTACGATGAGGGCGAGAGTTTTGTGTGGTGGATCGTACCGGCCGACGCGCTCGCCCGCAGCGAAGATGAAGAGATAGAGAGTATGTTTGCGCCCGCAGAGGATAAAGAGTTCCGCCTGCCCAATCAGTACCGCACGCGAACATTAATGCGCGAAGCGATCCGCGAGGCGGGCGAAGACAAAGGCCAATCATGAGCCCCGACCTGGAGCAGGCACTGGCGGCGCGGCTACTGGCCCTGGCGGACGACGAGCTGATTCTCGCCCACCGCAATTCGGAATGGACCGGCCACGCGCCGATCCTGGAAGAGGATATCGCCTTCACCAATATTGCCCTCGATGAGATGGGCCATGCACGCATCTGGTATGAACAGTTAGAAGCGCTCCAGGGGGCCGATCCAGACAGCCTGATCTTCTTCCGCCCGGCGGCCGAATTTAGCAATGTGCGTATGGTGGAGCTACCGCCCGGTGACTGGGCTTTCTCGATGCTGCGCCAGTACCTGTTCGACAGCTACGAGCTAGTCCGTGCCACACAGACGCTGGAGAGCCGCTACCGGCCAATGGCCGAAGCGGCGGCCAAGATTCGGCCGGAGGAGCTCTATCACCATCGCCATACGGCGTTGTGGGTCCGGCGGCTGGGGCTGGGCACAGAAGAAAGCAACGGGCGGATGCAGCAGGCACTGGATTCCCTCTGGCCTGCAGTTTTTCAGCTTTTCGCACCCCTGCCGGGGGAGGAACAGCTCGTGGCCGCCGGTTATGTACCGGCGCCGGCGCAGCTGCAGGCCGCATGGGAACGAGAGGCGCGTCCATTTCTGGAGGATGCGGGGCTGAGATTACCGCCCGATCCCCAAGCACCCGCCACGGTGGCCCCGCGCAGCGAGCACACGGAACATTTAGAGCCGCTGGTGGCCGACCTGCAGGAAGTTGCGCGCCTGGAGCGCGAGGCCGAGTGGTAGTGAATCATACGATAGTTGCTTAAGGGGTTGATTTTTATGGCCGCCGAGGCGACCAAAGAGATAACTGAAGAGACGATCTGGGAGGCGCTGGAAGCTGTCAAAGATCCGGAAATTCCGGTTGTTTCCGTGGTCGAGATGGGCATCGTGCGCGACGTCACGATCGAGGAGGGGCGCGTGACGGTAACGATGACGCCCACCTTTTCCGGCTGTCCGGCGTTGCACGTAATGCACGACGACATCGAAGCGCAAGTGCGCGCGCTGGGCGTCGAGGATGTGACGGTGGAGACGACGCTCCACCCGCCGTGGACGACAGACTGGATCACCGAAGAGGCGCGGGAAAAGCTGAAGGCGTTCGGGCTGGCGCCGCCGCGCCGGCACGGCGGCAACCTACCCATTACTTTTTACGACACCGTCACCTGCCCTTATTGCGATTCGGACAACACGGTGGTGCAGAATACATTTGGCCCGACACTCTGTCGCGCCATCTACACCTGCAATAACTGCCAGCAACCATTCGAACAGTTTAAAGCGCTGTAGCCAGTGCGTTGCCCGGGAAGTGGTCGCCCCCGGTGCTCTGCGCCCGCCGGCTGAGTAAGCGGGACAGACTCAGCCAGGTGATAGCGCTAAAGAGAGAGCAGGTTCAAGCCCGTATCGGAGAGGAAAGAGGAATGAAGGAAGAACTGCAGCAGGCCCTTGCCGCCATAAAAGTAAGAGACGAAGAGAGCGCTCGCCTCATCCTTGTTCGCCTTCTTAAGCAGGATCCAGACAATGTAGGCGCCTGGATCTTGCTCAGCAGGATGGCGGAGACAGAGGTGCAGAAGGTGGCCTTTCTGCGCAAAGTACTGGCGATTGATCCGGAGCAGCCGTATGCGCGCCACGAGCTGGCGCGGCTTGCGCCCACCCCTGTCGGGGAGAGCGCAGAGTCAGTCGAAAGCATGCCGGAGGCGCCGGTGGAAGCAGCCACGGAAGCGCCGGGAGAAGTAGAGAGGAGAATCAGGATTGGCGGGGTTGCCGTTTACGATTTTCCCGAGGTGGAGGAGGAGAGCACGAAGGTTGCGGTGGAGCCTGTCGCCGTCGAAGAGGAGGTAGAGACAGAAGCGGTGGTGGTAGAAGGCGCAGAGGAAGCTGAAGAGGCGTTCGCCGCCGAAGCAGGCGAGGAGGCCGCCGTGGAGGAACCAGAGGTCACCGCCTTACCTGTTTCGACGCAGCCAGACGACTACGAAGCGCAGGCGGAAGGAGATACGATTCCTCCATGGCTGGAGGGCGAGGCGGCAGCGACCGGAGTTGAACCCGCGCCTGAAAGCGCCCCCAGAGACGAGGATGTGGAGGCCGTTCCTGAGTGGCTTGAGGAGCAACCAGACGAGGCGTGGCTGGCCGAGGCTGAAGCAGAGCCGCCGGCTATCATGGCTCAGAAGGCTCCAGCTACCCCACAACCGGAGAAGAGGGAAGCCGCCGTGCAAAGCACCGGCGGCGCCAACACGCTCCTGCTTGCCGTTCTGGCAATTGCCGCGCTGCTCGTTTTCGTGATCCTCGTCTACCAGTTACTGTTGCTCGTGGGCTGAGCAAGCCTTCTAGAGCGCACTTGCGCTGCCAGACAGCGATTCGCTACTCGCGGGACGTAAGGGAGGATCCCGCCAACCGACGCTTCACGCCACCAGTGCCCTTTCTTCCACCGCTTGTTTGGCGGGCCCATTAGCCAGGTTCTTCAACCGCCGCTTCTTCAGCGGCGATGAAGTTCCGTAACACAGTGTGCAGAATGCCGCCGTTGCGATAGTACTCTACCTCGACCGGCGTGTCGCAGCGGCAGATCGTATCGAAGATGATCTCCCGTCCATCCGCTGTAAAGGCCTTAACAGTCACCGTCTGTCCCGGCTTCAGATTGTCGTCCAGGTTCAGTGTGCTGTAGACCTCAGTACCGTCCAGACCCAGCGTTTGCGCACTTTCCCCCGGCTTAAACTGCAGCGGGAGCACGCCCATACCGATGAGGTTGCTGCGGTGGATGCGCTCGTAGCTCTCCGCGATCACCGCCTCCACGCCGAGCAGCAGCGTTCCCTTCGCCGCCCAGTCCCGGGAGCTACCCATACCGTAGTCCTTGCCGGCGATCACGATGAGGGGCGTGTCCTCTTCCTGGTAAGCCATCGCCGCTTCATAGATCGTAGTCACCTCGCCGGTCGGCAGGTACGTGGTCCAGCCACCCTCGGTGCCCGGCGCCATCTGGTTACGCAGGCGGATATTGGCGAAGGTGCCCCGGGTCATCACACGGTCGTTGCCGCGACGGGAGCCGTAGGAATTGAATTCGCGCGGCTCGACGCCGTGCTCGATCAGGTACTTACCGGCGGGGCTATCGGTGGCAATAGCGCCGGCGGGTGAGATATGGTCGGTCGTCGTCGAGTCGCCAACCTTCACCAGTACACGGGCACCCTCGACATTGCGAATCGGCGGGATCTCTGTGGTCAGCTCGGTGAAGAACGGTGGCTCCTGGATATAGGTCGACTCCGCGTCCCAGGCATAGAGCTCGCCGCCGCCGGTCGGGATCTCATTCCAGATCTCGTTGGCATCGTAGATGTTGCCGTACTCCTTCTGGAACATCTGCGGTGTGATCGAACTGGCGATCGCTTCCTTAATCTCGGCATTGGTCGGCCAGATATCCCGTAGGTAGACCGGCTCACCATCTTTGCTGGTACCCACCGGTTCGTTGAGCAGGTCGATGTCAGTCGTCCCCGCAAGTGCATAGGCCAGCACCAGGGGCGGTGAAGCGAGGTAGTTGGCGCGCACGTAGGGGTGGATGCGGCCGGCAAAGTTCCGGTTGCCGCTTAGCACCGACGTCGCCACCAGGTCGCCCTCGGCAATTGCCTGCTGTACCTTCTGCGGCAGCGGGCCGGAGTTGCCGATGCAGGTCGTGCAGCCATAGCCGACGATGTGGTAGCCCAGCTCTTCGAGATAGGGAAGTAAGCCGGAGCGCTCCAGGTAGCTGGTCACGACCTTCGAGCCCGGCGCGAGGCTGGTCTTCACATACGGCTTGACCTGCAGTCCCTTCTCAACCGCGTTACGGGCCAGCAGGCCGGCGGCAAGCATTACGCTGGGGTTGGAGGTGTTGGTGCAGCTCGTTATTGCCGCGATCACCACCGCGCCGTGGCCGATCTCCACCTCCTGCCCGTTGGAGACGACAGCGCTACGCTGCAGCGCCTCGTCGGTAAGCGCAAAGCCGCGCTCGCTGATCGGCGCCTGCAGCACCTCGTGAAAGCGCGGCTTCATCTCCGCCAGCCGTACTCTGTCCTGGGGCCGGAGCGGACCGGCGAGGCTCGGCTCGACCTCACTCAGATCGAGCTCCATTAAATCGGTGAACTCGGGGTCCGGCGTCTGCGGGTCATAGAAAAGACCCTGGGCCTGCGTGTACTCTTCGACCAGCTGCACCAGCGCCTCGGGGCGTCCGGTACGGCGAAGGTAGTCCAACGTTTCCTCGTCTACGGGGAAAAAGCCCATGGTGGCACCATACTCGGGCGCCATGTTGCCGATCGTGGCCCGATCAGGGAGCGAAATTCGGCGCACACCCGGCCCGTAGAACTCGACGAAGCGACCGACAACGCCGCGCTCGCGCAGCATCTGAGTGACGGTGAGCACCAGATCTGTCGCCGTCGCCCCTTCCTGCAGGGCGCCTGTCAATTTAAAGCCGATGACCTCCGGAGTCAGCATGTAAATCGGCTGGCCCAGCATCACCGCCTCGGCTTCGATGCCCCCCACTCCCCATCCAAGAACGCCGAGGCCGTTGATCATCGTCGTATGGGAATCGGTGCCCACAAGGCTGTCGGGAAACGCCACCCGCTCGCCACCCGGTTCCACCCGGGTCATCACGACCTGCGCTAGGTATTCCAGATTGACCTGATGGACGATACCTGAAGCGGGCGGTACAACCTGGAAATTCTCAAACGCCTCTTTCCCCCACTTCAGAAACTCGTACCGCTCCCGATTGCGCTCGAACTCTTTCTTGGCATTGATGAACAGCGCAGCGTCGGAGCCAAAGGTATCGACCTGCACAGAGTGATCGATCACGAGGTCGACCGGAACCTGGGGGTTGATCTTCTTTGGATCGCCGCCGAGCCGAGCCATCGCCGAGCGCAGTGCAGCAAGATCGACGACGGCGGGGACGCCGGTGAAGTCCTGCAGGATGACCCGCCCGGGCATAAAGGCCACTTCCGCCCGTGCCGGGTCTTTTGCATTCCAACCAGCCAGCTGCGCCACGTCGTCAGCCATCACCAGATATTCGTCCACGTTCCGCAGCAGTGCTTCCAGCAAGATCTTTATCGAGAAGGGCAGGCGCTCCACATGGCCGATTCCCTGTTCTGAAAGCGCGTTTAGACGATAGTAGGTAATTCCTTCATGGCCCGCTAGCTGAGCGCGGGCGCCAAAGTGGTCATAACGAGTTGCTGTCATTCGGAAACCTCTTTCTTTTTCCTATTCTGGTTGGTCAACCAGGCGGATTACTTCAGGATGGTCATCTCGGATCGTAGATGTGGCCAGCCGGGACCGGCGCGCCTTCATTATAGCACAACGATCCGAAACGGCAGGTAGGGGATATTACAGCGACTCCTCTGACGGCGGCGGAACGCGGTGCATCTCGAACGTATCCTTGATACGTGCATAGCCCGGGCCGGCAAGGCGGCCTATCGGTTTTAGCTGCTCCAATAGCACGTAGCCGTCGACGTAGATGTCGTCGCGAATGTGAATCCGTTGCACCTCACCAAAGATCACGGCCCCGGTGCCTTTACCCCCGTCGCCGACGACGACGATCTGCTGCAGGCGGCACTCATAGGCAACCGGCGCTTCGGCCACGCGCGGCACCCGAATCGTCTCGCTGGGCGCCGGCGTCAAACCAGCCCACTCAAACTCGGAGTGACCGGCCGGTAGCACAGTCGCCGTCAGGTTCATCGCTTCGGCCGTTGCCTCGTCGGTGATATTGACAACAAACTCCGGCACCGCTTCGATGTTGCGCCAGGTATCCTTCTTTACCCCCGGCTCCGGCGCCTGCGGGCAGAAAATGAGGGTCGCCGGATCGGTCGCCGCCACCGTAAAGTAGGAAAACGGCGCCAGATTGAGGTTTCCCTCTTCGTCCATGCTGCTCACCCAGGCGATCGGGCGCGGCAGAATCGAGCCGATCAACAGTTTGTAACGCTCTCGCTGAGTTAAATCGTCCGGATTAATGATCATCTCTCTTATTCCGTCTCGCGGCAGCAGCCGGTCTCCTCTTCTTTGCGCTCGCCATCAACCGGTCGAGCCAGATCGATTATACAGAATCCCTCCCTCACCGTCGCATCCAGCTCCGTTTCCTGGGCTCGTTTTATGTAAAAATAACGGAGGGCGCCTATGATGAACGAAGATCCAGAGACACTTTGAGTAGAGGAGGATACTTTTGCCCGAGCCGATTCCCTGCGATAATCCTGCCCCCGACGGTCCCGGTTCCCCCCCACGCTGGACTCAGGGTGACAAAGACATGGTCGGCACAGCGTATTCAGCCGACAGCCCGCTCTGGTTTACATTCTCGCGGGGCATCGTCAACGAGCTCTACTATCCGACCGTCGACCGCCCCCAGATCCGCGACCTCCAGTATCTCGTGACCGACGGCGAGAGCTTCCTCATTGAAGAGCGCCACATGGAAACAGAGCTGGAATATGGCGAGCCCAATGTGCTGGAAGTCCGTGTCGTAAACCGCGATCCGGAGGGGCGCTTCCAGATCGTAAAGCACATCATCGGTGCTCCGCACGAGGCAACTTTGCTCGTCCACACTTACTTCGAACCGGCGGAGGAGTGGCGCGACCGCCTCAAGCTCTACATGCTCTGCGCCCCACACATGGAAGGCGGCGGCTGGGGCAACAGCGGCGCCGCCCTCACCGTCTCTGAACGCACAATTCTTACCGCCCACAAGGGTGATATATGGTTGGCCCTCAGCACCTCTAACGGCCTCACCCGCACCTCCTATGGCTATGTCGGCGTGAACGATGGCTGGCAGGATCTCCACGACAATTACCAGCTTGACTGGAACTATGATTGCGCCCGGGACGGGAATATCGCGCTGACGGGAGAAGTCGACCTCAGCAGCGGATACGAGTTCGTCCTCGCGCTGAGCTTTGGAGAAGGCCGCCACAACGCGCTGAGCGCACTGTTTCAATCGTTGAGCCTTCCTTTTGCCGAGCAACGGCAGAACTACGCCGAGCAGTGGAAGCGCTCCTGCCACAACATTGCGCGGCTGGGGAAAGTTTCAGGCGACGCGGGCCGGCTCTACAATCGCAGCCAGAGCGTGCTGCTGGCCCACGAGGATAAGCGCTTTGCGGGCGCTGTCATCGCTTCCCTCTCCATCCCCTGGGGCACCATCAAAGGGGATGAGGGCGGCAGCGGCGGGTACCACCTCGTGTGGACGCGAGACCTCGTTCAGAGTGCCACCGGTCTTCTGGCGACCGACAATGCGGATACGGCGCGGCGGGCGCTTATCTACCTCGCCAGCGCTCAGACCGAAAGCGGCGGCTTTTACCAGAACTTCTGGGTCAACGGCGAGCCCCATCTGCGCGGCATCCAACTTGACGAGGTCGCCTTCCCGATCCTGCTCGCCTGGCGCCTGCGCAGCATGGACGCGCTCAAGTTCTTTGACCCCCTGCCGATGGTGCGCGCCGCGACCGGCTTCCTCATTCGCAACGGGCCGGTGACGCCGCAGGAGCGCTGGGAAGAGGTGAGCGGCTTTTCACCCTCCACCCTCGCGAGCAACATCGCCGCTCTGACCTGCGCCGCCGGCTTTCTGCGCGCCGACGGCGATGAGCAGACGGCGCAATTCGTACAGCAGTACGCGGACTTCCTGGAGAGCCACGTCGAGGCGTGGACCGTAACCACCGAAGGGACGCTGGTGCCGGAGATTCCCCGCCACTACATTCGCATTAACCCTGCCGATCCAGACGATCCCCAGCCAAATGAGAACCCCAACGAGGGAACTGTTTACATCACCAATCGCCATCCGGAGGCGCGCAAGGAGTTTCCGGCAAAGGAGATCGTCGACGCCGGTTTTCTGGAGCTGGTTCGCTTCGGCGTCCGCAAAGCCGGGGACCCCCTGATCGAGGACTCCCTGCGCGTGGTCGACGCCGTCCTCAAGATAGAGACGCCGATGGGGCCGGTGTGGCGGCGCTACAACCACGACGGGTACGGGCAGCAGCCGGACGGCAGCCCCTTCGACCGCTGGGGCGTGGGCCGCGGCTGGCCTTTGCTGACCGGCGAGCGGGCCCACTACGAGCTGGCTGCCGGCCACGACGTCAAGCACTTTATCAAGACGCTGGAGGGCTTCGCCAGCCCATCAGGGCTACTACCCGAACAGGTCTGGGATGAGGAAGAGCGTCCGCAACCGTGGCTCTACCTCGGCGGGCCAACGGGCTCGGCAATGCCCCTCTGCTGGGCTCACGCCGAATATATCAAGCTACTCCGTTCGACCGCAGACGGCCACATCTTCGACCATATCCCTGAGGTGGTCGAGCGTTACCAATCGGGTAACGAGCG
>JAWVYW010000156.1:0-9083 GCA_033722535.1 Promineifilaceae bacterium (SeqCode) | reverse complement strand
GGCGCCCTCCGCCTCGTGCGCGCCTTTGTTCCCGCTATGATCGCCGCCGGCCGGGGCGACGTCGTCTTCATCTCTTCCGTGGCGGCTGAGAAAGCGTATAGTTGGGGGGGCGTCTACGCAGCATCAAAGGCGGCGCTCGCCGCCGCCGCCGAGACGTTGCGCCTGGAGGTGCAACCCACCGTCCGCGTGACGACAATTGCACCGGGTATGGTGGAGAGCGCTTTCTTCGACAGCCGGATCGGCGGCGGCGACCGCCCTGAGGACCTCGGTTGGGGCGCGCTGGCGCCGGAAGACGTCGCCGAAGCCATCCTCTTTGCCGTGACGCGCCCGCATGAGGTGGCCATCACCGACCTCACAATCAGGCCAGTGGCGCAACCGTTTTAGCACCGCTTCCGTGTAAGCCGCCACCTTGCCGTCACCAATAATCCTGGCGCTTATGGCAGCAGATGTTCCTATATCGGATTTATAACCGGCGCCTGTATACGAGGTATAGGTGAAGAAGCACGTCGCTACTTTACAATAAAGATGAAAGTGGCTGCGGCTCGCTGAAGGGTTCAGCAGACACGCGAGCTCATGCTTCTACGATCGAGCAAGAGGAGAGGTAATATGAGCAACTTAGACTTCATGACGCGTCATGTGGGCGCTCATCAGGGTGGGCTTCTGTCCTGGGAGCCGGCACGATGAGCGACGTGCGCGCCCGCGCACTCGGCGCAGCCGGCGACGAACAGAAACAGCCGCTGGTCGGGCTTGTCGAGTGGTTCCACTATCAGAATTATGACCAGGTAGAACAGACCCTTGCGCATCTCGCGGCCCTGGGAATTAACGAGCTGCGCACCGGCATTTCGTGGGCTGACGCCCACCGCCCGGAAGGGATGCGCTGGTTGCGCTGGCTGCTTGACCGGCTGACAGAGGAGGTTAACGTCCTCCCCTGCTTCGTCTACACGCCGCCCTCGCGTGGCCTCGAACCGAAGACGTCGTCGCCCCCGCGCGCGCTTTCCGAGTACGGGGAGTGGGTCTGCTGGATCATCGAGCAGCTGGGCGACAACTTTGAGTGGGTGGAGCTATGGAACGAGCCGAATAATCTGAGCGAGTGGGATTGGACGCTGGACCCGGGCTGGGAGATGTTCGCCAAGATGATCCGCCGCACGGCGAAGTGGGTGCAGGCGCTGGACAAACGGGTGCTGCTGGGCGGTATGAGCCCCATCGACCCCGCATGGCTGGCGCGCATGGGGCGGCGCGGCGTGCTGGAGCACATGGACGCTGTGGGCATTCACGGCTTTCCCGGCGTCTGGGAAGCCGACTGGATCGGATGGGAGGAAAACGTCCGCGCCGTGCGCCAGGTGCTTGCCGAGCACGAGAGCGAGGCCGCGGTCTGGATCACCGAGACCGGCTACTCAACCTGGCGCCACGACCAGGCGGCGCAGGTGCAGGCCTTCCTCGACGTCCTCGAGGGGGCGCGCGAAGCGAACGTGGAGCGGGTCTACTGGTACGCGCTGCGCGACCTGGCGCCCCACCTGCCGACCATCGACGGCTTCCACCTCGACGAGCGCGAATATCACTTTGGTCTCGTGGATGCCGACGATAATCCAAAGCTCCTCTATCGCCTCCTGACCAGTGGCGGGATTCCTGCTGCGCGAGAGATGACCTCGTACAGCGCGCCCGTGCACATCGCGCGCAGCATAGAGGAGCCGATCCTGATCACCGGCGGCGCCGGTTTCGTTGGCACCAATCTCGCGCACCGCCTGCTGGAGGCGGGCGAGACGGTGCTGGTCTACGATATCCTGGCCCGTGCGGGGGTCGAAAAAAATCTGCGCTGGTTGCGCGAACAGCACGGGGAGCGCTTGCAGGTGGCGCTGGCCGACGTGCGCGACCGATACGCCCTGCAGGATGCCGTCGACCGGGCGCGCCAGATCTATCACCTCGCCGGGCAGGTCGCCGTCACCACCAGTGTCGAACAACCGGAGCGTGACTTTGAAGTGAATCTGCGCGGGACGATCAACCTGCTCGAAGCGCTGCGCCGCCGTCAGGATCCGCCCCCCCTGCTCTTCACCTCCACCAATAAGGTGTACGGCGACCTGGAAGGGGTCACGCTGGAGGAAGAGAAGGTGCGCTATGAACCGACTGCGCCCGGCATTCGGGCGCACGGCATCGACGAGAGCCAGCGCCTCTCCTTTCACAGCCCGTACGGCTGTTCGAAGGGCGCGGCCGATCAATATATCCTCGATTACGCCCGCATCTACGACCTTCCGGCGACCGTTTTCCGCATGAGCTGCATCTACGGCCCGCACCAGTTCGGCACCGAAGACCAGGGCTGGCTGGCCCACTTCCTCATTGCCACGCTGGAGGGGCAGCCGCTGACGATCTTCGGCGACGGCAAGCAGGTGCGCGACGTCCTTTTCGTGGCCGACCTTGTGGACGCCATGTTGCTGGCAATGGAGCAGATCGGTGCCGTCTCCGGGCGTGCCTTTAACATCGGCGGCGGTCCCGATAAGTCGATCAGCCTCCTCCAATGTCTCGAGCTGATTACAGAAATCCACGGCGAAGCACCGCAGTTCAGCTTTGCAGAGTGGCGGCCCGGCGACCAGCGCTACTACGTCTCGGACACCCGCCGCTTCCAGGAGGCGACCGGCTGGGAGCCGGCGACCGATGTGCGTACTGGCCTCACGCGCCTCTACGAGTGGCTGCGCGCCGTGCGCAACCTCGATGCCCTGCACCTGCTGGAGCGTGGGAGGTGACACGGCAACGGGCGCCGGTCCAGGAGAGGACGGTAGGCGCAAGCGAGGCAGGTGCCAGCACGATGCGCGCGGCGGTCATTGCCGCGCCCGAGCGGCTGGAGCTCGCGCGCGGCCCTCTACCTGTGCCGGGACCGGGCGAAGTGCGCGTGCGCCTGCAGGGATGTGGCGTCTGCGCCTCCAACCTCCCGCTGTGGGAGGGGCGCGAGTGGTTTGAATATCCGCAGGAGCCCGGCGCGCCGGGGCACGAGGGCTGGGGCATCGTCGACGCCGTGGGTAGCGACGTGGCCGCGCTGGCGCTGGGCCAGCGCGTCGCCCTGCTCTCCTACCATGCCTTTGCCACCCACGACATCGCCGCCGCCGAGGACGTCGTCCCCCTCCCGCCGGAGCTGGCCGGCAGACCCTTTCCGGCCGAGCCATTGGCGTGCGCCATCAACGCCTTTGCGCGCGCGGACGTGGGCCAGGGGCAGACGGTGGCCATTGTGGGGATCGGCTTCTTTGGCGCGTTGCTCACCCAGCTTGCCGCGAGCGCGGGGGCGCGCGTCGTCGCCATTTCACGGCGCCCCTTTGCATTGGAGATTGCCCGCCGCTGCGGCGCCGAGGAGGCGCTACAAATGGAAGATGAGGCCGAGGTAGTCGAGGCGGTGGAAGCGCTCACCGACGGCGCCCTCTGTCCCCGGGTGATCGAAGCAACCGGGCACCAGGCGGGCCTCGATCTGGCGACGAAGCTGACCGGGACCCGGGGACGCCTGGTCATCGCCGGCTACCACCAGGGCCCGCGTACTGTGAACATGCAGCAGTGGAACTGGCGCGGCCTGGACGTCGTCAACGCCCACGAGCGTGAGCCAGAGCTGTACCGGCAGGGGATGGCAGAGGCGGTGCGTGCCGTGCAGGCGGGGCGAATCGATCTCGCGCCGCTGATTACCCACCGCTGCTCCCTGCAAGAGCTGCCCGCTGCCTTCACCCTGATGCGCGAGCGTCCGCAGGGATTTCTGAAGGCGATCGTCAGCTTCCCAAAGGGCGAGAAGCCAGAGTAGAAACAAACTGCAAACCCTTACCTATGGAACCTATGGAGGTACCAGATGGCTGGAGAATCACATCAGACGACAGATCATGACAAGATCAGAGCGTGGGTCGAAGAACGCGGCGGCTATCCGGCCACCGTGCGCGACACTGGCGAGGGTGACGAGCCGGGCGTGCTGCGCATAGACTTCCCCGGTTATAGCGGCGAAGAGACGCTGGAGCGTATCGACTGGGAGACCTTTTTCGAGAAGTTCGACGAGGAGGATCTCGCCTTCCTCTACCAGGAAGAGACGGACGAGGGTCAGACGAGCCGATTCTTTAAATTCGTCAACCGCTAGAGGCGGTGGAGCGAGAATCTCCGATACTAAAGGAGCTCTGACGCCCCTGCCCTCACGGCAGTGGAGGCGCAGCAAAAGATGTTAAAACAAACACCAACAACAAGAGCACACGTTAACGGCAAGCGATCTTGTCCCCGGCTCGGCTTCCTGGGCGCGGGATGGATCGGGCGCCACCGCCTGCAAGCCATCCAGCGGAGCGGCGCCGCCACGGTCGCCGCCATCGCCGATCCCAGCGCGGAGGCGCGGCAACGCGCCGCCGAATTCACGCCCGACGCCCGGCACCTCCCCTCGCTGGATGCGCTGCTGGACCATGACGTGGACGGCATCGTCATCTCCACGCCCAGCGCCCTCCACGCCGAGCAGAGCATTCAGGCACTGCAGGCAGGGCGGGCCGTCTTCTGCCAAAAGCCGCTGGCGCGTACTGCGGCCGAGACAAAGCAGGTGCTCGATGCCGCCCGCATGGCCGATCGCCTCCTTGCTGTGGACCTCTCCTACCGCCACATCAAAGGGATTGCCCAGATGCGGGAGCTCATCCGCCAGGGCGACGTCGGCCATATCTACGCCGCGCACCTCACCTTCCACAATGCCTACGGGCCCGACAAAGAATGGTACTACGATCCGGCGCTCGGCGGCGGGGGCTGCGTCATTGACCTCGGCATCCACCTCGTCGACCTCGCCCTGTGGCTGCTCGACTTTCCGAGGGTAGAGACGCTCCACAGCCGCCTCTTCGCCGGCGGCCGGCCGCTGGCGGCGCTGGCAGAGACGGTAGAGGATTATGCCGTCGTCCAGCTCGACCTCGCCTCGGATACGGCGATGCAGATGGTCTGTTCCTGGAATGCGCCGGCGGGCATGGACGCCGTCATTGAGGTAGTCCTCCACGGGACGAAGGGCGGGCTACGGCTCGCCAATCGCAAGGGCTCTTTCTACAGCTTCAGCGCCGAGCACCTGCAGGGCACGACGAGCAGCCTTTTGGCCCAGACCTTCGAGGATTGGAGCTGGGGCGGCAAGGCGGCGGTCAGATGGGCGCAACGCCTCGGGGAAGACGCCAGCTTCGATCCGGCGGCAAACCATCTACAGCAGGTCGCCGATGTGCTCGATCGGATTTACGGGAGGTCATGACGATACTGTTGAACGAGATCAAAAGGCACGCGCCGCAGCCGAAGCTGGACCCGCTGCACATCCTCATGACCGCCGACACCATCGGCGGCGTCTGGACCTACGCCCTCGAGCTGGCCCGCGCGCTCGCCGCGTGGCCGATCACCATCACGCTGGCGGCGATGGGGCGAACGCCCACAGCCGCCCAGATCGCCGCCGTCGACGCGTTGCCACACGTCTTGCTGGTCAGCGGCGACTTTAAACTGGAATGGATGTGCGATCCGTGGGTCGACGTGGCCCGCGCCGGCGACTGGTTGCTGGAGCTGGCAGACGCGCTAGAGCCCGATCTAATCCACCTCAACAATTACGCCCATGGCGATCTGCCGTGGCAGGCGCCAGTTCTCGTCGTCGGCCACTCCTGCGTCCTCTCCTGGTGGCAATCGGTGAAGGGCGAGCCCGCACCGCCGCGCTGGGACCGCTACCGGCAGGAGGTGACCGCCGGCCTGCAGGCTGCCGACGCCGTGCTCGCGCCGACGGTGGCGATGCTGGCGGCGCTCGCCGAGCATTATGGACCGCTACCGCGCAGCGGCGTCGTCGCCAACGGCCGCTCCGGGCAGCGCTTCTCGCCGGCCGCGAAAGAGCCCATCATCTTCGCCTCCGGTCGCCTGTGGGACGAAGCCAAGAATATCGCGGCGCTGACCGAGATTGCCCCGGCGCTTCCGTGGCCAGTTTACATTGCCGGCAATGATGAGCATCCTGCCGGGAAGCAGATGGCGCTGCCGAACGTGGAGACGCTGGGATATCTATCGGCGGCAGAGATGGCGAGCTGGATGGGACGCGCCGCCGTCTACGCGCTCCCCGCTTACTACGAGCCGTTTGGCCTCTCCCCGTTGGAAGCAGCGTTGAGCGGCTGTGCCCTCGTGCTGGGGGAGATCCCGAGCCTGCAGGAGGTGTGGGGCGACGCCGCCTATTACGTGCCCCCGGAGGAGCCGGCCGCGCTGCGGGCCGCGCTCCAGGAGCTAATCGAGGACGAGGAGCTGCGCAAGACGATGGCGCTCCGTGCTCGCTCCCGGGCGCTGCTTTACAATCCGCAGCAGAAGGCTGCCCGCTATCTTTCTTGGTACCAGTCTCTGATCGCCATCCACGGCACAGACCCTGTGTCAAAGGAGTTTGCCCCTGTATGCACATCGTAATGTTCTACCACTCACTACTCTCCGATTGGAACCATGGCAACGCGCACTTTCTGCGCGGCCTCGTTTCCGAGCTATTGGCCCGGGGCAACAGGGTCGATGTCTATGAGCCGGTTGAAAGCTGGAGCCGCAACAATCTCGTCAAAGAGTATGGACTGGAGCCGATCGAGCAGTTCCGCCGGGTATACCCCGACCTGCAGAGTGAGATCTACGATCTGAAGGCGATCGATCTCGACCGGATGCTGGACGGGGCCGACCTCGTGCTCGTGCACGAGTGGAACCGCCACCGGCTGGTGCGGTGGATAGGCGAGCACCGCGCCCGTGGCGGCAGCTACCGCCTCCTGTTCCACGATACCCATCATCGCTCTGTCACCAAACCGGAGGAGATGGCAGGCTACGACCTGCGCCACTATGATGGTGTGCTCGCCTTTGGCGAGCTCGTGCGCGATCTCTATCTCAAAGAAGGATGGGCGCAACGCGCGTGGGCCTGGCACGAAGCCGCTGACACGCGGATCTTCCACCCCCTTCCCCGGCGCAGCGCCGAGGGAGACCTGGTCTGGATCGGCAACTGGGGCGACGGCGAGCGCAGCGACACCCTCCGCACCTTTCTTTTCGAGCCGATTGCCGAACTCGGGCTGGAAGCGCGCGTACACGGAGTGCGTTATCCTGACGAGGCGCGCGCTGCTCTGGAAGAAGCGGACATCGAGTACGCCGGCTGGCTGCCCAACTACCAGGTACCGGAAGTGTTCGCCCGTTTCGCCGTCACCGTGCACGTGCCCCGCCGTCCCTATCTGGAGGAGCTGAGCGGCGTGCCCACCATTCGCCCCTTCGAAGCGCTGGCCTGCGGCATCCCGCTGATCTCGGCACAGTGGCAGGACGGCAACATCTTTAAGCCGGGGCGCGACTATCTTGTCGCCCACGATCAGGCGGAAATGAAGCAGCATCTACGGGCCGTTCTCAACGACCGCAGCCTGGCCGGAGAGCTGGCGGCAAATGGGCTGGAGACGATCCGCGCGGGACACACCTGCGCCCACCGCATCGACGAACTGATGGCCATCTGCCGTGAGCTGGGGATGACGGTGCCGGGCACCGCCGACCGTCCGATCCCCGCCGACTAAAGGACAGCCCCCACTGTGCATGAGGTAAGCTCCCTATGAAGATTGCTTTTTTCGGCTCTAGCCTCGTCTCCGCCTACTGGAACGGAGCGGCTACTTATTATCGCGGCGTCATCCGCTATTTGCACGAGCGTGGTCACGAGATCACCTTCTACGAGCCCGACGCCTTTGAGCGCCAACAGCACCGCGATCTCCCCGATCCCGACTGGGCGGAGGTCGTCGTCTATCCCGCCGAGCGCGAGCGGCAACTGCTCCCGCACCTCCAGGCAGCGGCGGAGGCAGATCTCGTCGTCAAGGCGAGCGGCGTCGGCGTCTACGACGCCTTTCTGGAGAGAGAGGTGCTTCGTCTCCAGAGACCGGGCACGCTCGTCGCCTTCTGGGATGTCGACGCGCCGGCGACGCTTGATCGCGTGCAGAACGACCGCGACGAGCCCTTCCGCGACCTCATCCCGCGCTATGATCTGATCCTGACCTACGGCGGCGGGCCGCCCGTCGTCGCCGCCTACGAAGCGTTGGGTGCCCGCCACTGCGAGCCGGTTTACAACGCGCTCGACCCGGACACGCACCATCCGGTGGCAAAAGATCCTCGTTTCGCGGGCACGCTCGCCTTCCTCGGCAACCGGCTCCCCGATCGTGAAGCGCGCGTGGAGGAGTTCTTCCTCCAGCCGGCGCGCGCGCTGCCGCAGCAGCGCTTCGTCCTCGGCGGCAGCGGCTGGGAGAGCAAGGCGCTGCCCGGCAACGTCGACCACCTGGGCCACGTCTACACGCGGGCTCACAACGCCTTCAACTGCAGCCCGCTGGCGGTGCTCAACATCAACCGCGAGAGCATGGCCCGCTACGGCTACTCGCCGGCCACGCGCGTCTTCGAGGCGGCGGGCGCCGGCGCGTGCCTGATTAGCGACGCCTGGGAAGGGATAGAGCTCTTTTTGGAGCCGGGCGAGGAAGTGCTGCTCGCCGAAGACGGCGGCGAAGTGGTCGCTCACCTCGAGCGGCTGACGACGAGCGCTGCCCGCCGCATCGGCGAGGCGGCGCTGGCGCGCGTGCTCGCGGAACATACCTACGCCCACCGGGCGGCGCAGGTCGAGGCGCTTCTGGAAGGTCAAAAGGTGGCCCTATGAGCGCCGATCAGCACATGGAGGGGCAGCAGGTGGCTCCCACACCGCTCGCCTTTGTCTTCCTTGGCCTCTCGATCACCTCCTCGTGGGGCAACGGGCACGCCACCACCTATCGGGGCCTCATCAGCAACCTCGCCGCGCGTGGCCACGACGTCCTATTTCTGGAGCGCGACGTGCCCTGGTATGCCAACCACCGCGACCTACCCAATCCCGACTACTGTGGGACGGTGCTCTACGAGAGCCTCGACGAACTCAGGCGTCGCTGGGCGGAGGCCGTGCGCGCAGCGGACGTGGTCGTCGTCGGTTCCTACGTGCCGGACGGGGTGGCCGTGGGCAGGTGGGCGACGAAGGCGGCGCGCGGCGTGACCGCCTTTTACGACATCGATACCCCGGTCACGCTGGCGAAGCTGGCGCAGGGGGACCACGAATACCTCTCGCCGGAGCTCATCCCTCGCTACGACCTCTACCTCTCCTT
>JAWVYW010000155.1:0-9098 GCA_033722535.1 Promineifilaceae bacterium (SeqCode) | reverse complement strand
GTAGGCGATCTCCAGCTCCCAGTCGTTCTCGGCCGGGTGGATCTCGCGGATGGCGTCTTTGACGACAAAGCGGATGTAGCTGAGGCCGTCGTGGGGGGTGAGGAAGAGGACGGGGAAGAGGTCGCCGGCGAGGGCCAGCTCGTTGCTCATCGGCTCCAGGCGGTTGCCGACGAGGTTCTTGCGGTGGTTCCAGAAGGCGTCAATGTAGGCCTGCAGGGCCGGCTGGGGGCTGGCGAGGGTGATGCCGTCGCCGACGACGTAGTCGGCGGTGATGTCGGTGGCGCGCTTGGCGAGGGGGTTGCGGCGCCAGGCTTCGAGGGTGTCGTCGTAGAGCTCTTTGATTTCGCTCCAGCTGCGTTCGTGCTCGCGGGCGGAGATGGGGGACCAGCCATTTAGCCCGCGAGGGCCGTCGCCTACGCGGGCGGAGACGGCGCCGAGTTGGGCGCGACGTGCTGGGCCGGCGATGGCGCCAGCGGCGCGGGTCAGCATCTTGGCGAGCGACATTCGGAGCGGCATGGTGATCAACCTCTAGCCCGCAGCGCCTTCCGCAACCATTGCGCCGCGACTGCGCCTCGCTCAGGCGCGCGGTGAATGGTAGCTCCGTCGCTCTTGTGCGTTGGCTTCTGGGCCGGCAGTTCGCGCCACATATGCGCGTGCACCTTCGTCTGTGCCCCCTGTAGCGCCCGCAAATAACGTGCTCCAGGCATCCCCCCGGCCGCGGCCGGCGTGCGGGGGGTGGACGTGCAGAGGGCATCGTGTGAGGGTGGCAGACAGGAGGATGCGCGGGCGTTCGGCGAGCGAAGCGCTGCGAGGGGCCGCGGCCGGGAAGATGGCAAGGGGTACGGATGGACAGTGCGGGTCATGCTGGCTCCGTGAATAAACAAAGGCCGGGACCACCACCTTTCGGCGGCGATCCCGGCCAGCGTCTGCAAGGACGGTACAGTATGGAACTGTTGGGAATTGGTCGGCGACAAACAGTCGTCAGGGACGGCGTGTCGTTGCCTGCGTTCCAAGCAGGCACCGGCGGCGCGGGAGCGGGGACGTCGTGCTAGAAGGGTGACGAGGCCTGTCCCGCTCGGGATGGCTCCCGGTCCCCCGGGTGTTGCCAATGGTCAGGCATCCTGGCCCGGCGGGAGACGGCCTTTCGTGGGAGGGAGTACGCTTTTACGTCGCGGTTGGCGCGCTCCCGGCCGCCGGTTACAGGTTAAATATTAGCACATATGTTCTAAAAGTCAAGGCCAATATAGAACAAAAGCCGCTTCTGTAGCTACATTCACGTTTTCTTCACGCGCTATGCGGGATGTCACCCGCCCCCTTGCCTCCTCCACCCACTTCTGGTTAAATCCCCTTCGCTTATCGTGTTGCACGCACAAGGGAAAGGGACCAGAAGATGACGCCACTCGCCTGTTCAGCCCGCTCAACGGCGCAGGAGCCGCGCTATGGCTGATCCAACTACTCGCAACAGCGCCCTCTCCGCCCTCAGCATCGCCGTCAGCCTCCTCGGCGTGCTCCTCGCCGCCGCCGCCCTCTTCTTCTCGTGGAATGCCAACCGCCTCGCCGTGGAGGCCAATGCCCTCGCCGCAGAGGCCAACCGCATCGACCTCGTCGGCGTGACGCCCGACGTAAGCCTCCTCGCACCGCCGGAGGAGGTGCGCTTCATCTACCACACCTGCCTCCGCCGCGACCTCCAAGCCACTCCCTATACGAACGAACTGGAGTTACTCGGCTCCGTGACCCTCGCCAACAACGGCGGGCAGACCGTCTCCCTTATCCACGCCGGCTTCGTCTACCGCCAGCCACAGCAGGCGGACGTCCCGTACGGCTTCTTCAGCGCCGAGAGCGTGCTCTACGATAACCAGACGCCCGTCAGCCTGCCGGCGCCCCTCGCCGCTGGCGCCGCCGAAACCTGGCTGGTGCGCTCCGCGCTCGGCTTCCACTACGCTAGCGAGGAAGCCGCCGCTGGCCACTACCAACAGTTGCTGGACGCCGGCGCCGACGACGTCGCCCTCCTCCTCACCTTCGGCGACGGCTCCCAGCTGCGCGTGCCCCTGCCCCAGGGCAGCCGCGCGCCCTCCGTCGAGGCGACGGGACGCTACAACCAGGACTGCCGGCGCGTGCGCGGCGAGCTACCGGCGCCATAGATGCCGCAGATGATTTTGTTACTTTTTCCACCCTCTCCCGATAGATCAGGTGAGACGCCCGCAACCGAGGAGGCAGGTCGATGAATGAACAACGTTTCATAGAGGTCTATCAGGAGGCGCTGCCCGACATCTGGCGCTTCGTCCGTGCGCGCATGCCGTCGGAGAAGGCAGCGGAGGATGTGACCAGCGAAATCTTCACCAGCGCCTGGGAACGGCGCGACCGCTACGACCCGGAGCGCGGCAAGGCGGTCGCCTGGCTCTACGGCATCGCCCGGCGCGCCATCGCCGACTGGTGGCGGCAGACGGAGCGGGAGGGCAATCACCAGCACGCGGGGGAGGTCGACCTGGAGCGGCTGCTGGACAGCGAGCAGGCCGCCCGCGTCGACGGTGTGCTCGTGGAGAAAGAGGCCCTCGTCGCCCTTCGAGGGGCGCTGGTCACCCTGCGCGACCGCGAGCGGGAGCTGCTGGCCCTGCGCTTTGCAGCCGGGCTGAAGATGCACGAAATCGCCCTGGTTCTGGGGGAGTCAGAAGGAGCAATTAAGATGGCCCTCTACCGCGCCCTGCGCACCCTCCG
This sequence comes from Promineifilaceae bacterium (SeqCode), assembly GCA_033722535.1. GTDB lineage: Bacteria > Chloroflexota > Anaerolineae > Promineifilales > Promineifilaceae > JAAYYY01. Next base: position 6,383 of record JAWVYW010000155.1, on the reverse strand, counting down.
CCACCACTTCGCGCGCCAGCAGCAGCCGGTCGCCGACGAGTCCCTGCCCGACGTGCTGGCGCAGGCGATTGACGACATCATCGCCGCCCGCCGGCCCCACATCCCCGACCCCATCTACGAGCGGATGGTCGTGCACCTGACGGTGCTGCATCGCCCCGACGTACCCGAAGACCTGCCGGAGCGGGTCGCAGCCTGCGTCGCCTGTGAAATCGAGAAGCCCGGCCAGGGCGCCGCGCCCCCGGCTGGGGGACACGGCGCCGCGGAGGAAGCGGACGAGAGTCGGCGACCCGCGCCCGTGCGCATGGCGCTCGCCGCCGGCTCCACCCTCGGCGCGGCGCTGGGATGGGCGCTGGTAGCGCCGATCTGCCTCGCGTGCAGCGGCGCCCTGGGGGTGGCCGTCTACACCGCGGTGCTGGGCCTCGCCGGTGTGGGACACACGGTCCACCTGCCGGGCACGTCGATCGCCCTCCCCGTGCACATGCTGAGCTTCCTCTTTGTGCCGCTGGCGCTCGTCGCCCTGCTGCGCAGCTACCGCGCCCACGGCGTGCGCTGGCCCTCGCAGCTCGGTAAGGTAGCGCTCGGCGTTGCGCTCCTCCACGTCATCCTCCACCTCGCTTGGATGGACAGCGACTTGTTCATGTTCCTCTTCCAAAGCACCGACATCCTCGCGGGCGGGCTGCTAACGCTGGCGGTCGCCGGCAACCTCATCGTCGCCCTCCGCCAGTGGCGGCGCAACCGCGCCGCGCTCGCCTGGCGGCGCGCCGTGCTCAGCGGCTGAATCCGCCCGCGGCGCAGGCAGCCGGTAGAGAGGGCCCGTCCCGTGGACGGGCCCTTTTCCTTCCCCCATCTCCGTAGCTCTCCGCCCTCGCAGCCGCGCTGCTCGCCGCGGTGCTGCTAGCCAGCTCCGCCGCCGCCAAGAGCGTGAAGCGGACAGATACGTCTCCCTCGGCCTCGACCCCGCCAGCGCCGGCGCCGGCGCCGACATCAAGCTCCCCGAACTATTTTCCCGGGGTCGGAGTGGATCGCCCACCCGCGACCGCAGCGCTGGCAGCCCAAGCCCGAGCGCTGGATACCGGTCGAGGAAGCCTCTCCGGAGATGAGCGCCGCAACTCGCAAAAGCGACGACATCGTCTTCGTCTGCGGCTATGCCCGCGGCGACGGCGTTGCCCGCGCCTACTTCTCCTGCCCGGTGCGGATGGTGCCCGGCGATCCGGCGCTGATCGTGAAGCGGCAGCAGGGCGGGCCGCTGGATTCCCCCTGGGCTGCCTTCGACGACCCGCTCCTCGGCATCTGGGAGAGCATCAGTCAGCAGGTGGCAATAGACCCGACGTCTACTACCTGATCCGCTTCTCGTACCCGGAGCGCTCGAAGGGCGGCCCGCCGGCGAACGTGCAGCACGGCGTCGCCGTCGTCCCCTTCACCATCACGCGCTAGGGGGCGCCAGTTAAGCCGCGGTCATTGTAGCGCCAGGTGCCCGGCATCTCGAGAGATGCCGGGCACCCGCTACTGCTACTGCCGGCGCGCGCCACTGTTACTGCACCCGCTATTCTTAGCGCACTCGCTCCAGCGTCTGCGTAATCTCCTCAATCAGCGCCAGGTCGCCCACGCCGCTGACGATAACCACCCGCCCGTCGGCGACGGTCAGCGTCACCAGCGCAATCTCCCCGAAAGACTGCACTTCCCACTGCACCGCCTCCAGGTCGTCGCCGAGCGTCACGCGCTCCTGCGACAGGACCGTGGTCAGCGGATCGTCCGCCATCTGCCCATCGCGCCACCCCGCCGCCTCGTCCAGCGAGCCGGCCGGGACGCCGCTCATCACCGCCAGGTCGAACTTCGTGCCCCCTTCCGGGCGCCCGCCGCCGCCCGCCGCCGCCGGCTCCCACGACTGGAAGGTGACGGCGTAGGCGGTGCTCGTCTCTTTTGTCTCCTCGTCCACGTCAATCACGTGCCATCCCGCGGGATAGCCGACGGCGACGGCGGCAACCTCGTCCACATACCGCTCCATTTCGTCGAGCTCGCCCGCCGGCGCTTCGCTCTGGCCCTCATCTTCCGGCGCGGGCGCATCCACCGGGCCAAAGCCGCCCTGCCCGACCACGAAGGGCTCGCCCATCGCCATCTGCAGCGTATCGAGCACCATCTGCTCCTCGCCCGCGTAGACGGCAATCACGCGCCCCGCCTGGTAGAAGTGGGGCGGTTCGACCCAGTCGACCGTCACGTTGCCGATAATCGTGCCGGTGGGGTTGACCGTCTCCGCCGCTGCCTGCGCCGCCGCCTCGTCGGCAAACTCAAATACCGACACCGGGGCATCAAAGATAGTGATGTCCCAGGCGTCCGTGGCGCTCTCGAAGAGCTCGGGTGCCTGGACGTCCACGCCTTCCAACGCGCCGACCTCTTCCACAGGCGCATCCGCCGCCTGCAGGGCGTTCAGAAGCATCTCATAGTCGAGGACTCGCGTTTCCGGCTCCTCCATCGCTTGCGGTTCCGCTGTCGGTTCCGGCTCCGCCGCCGGTTCCAGCCCTCCCAGCTGGCTGCAGCCCATCAAAACCAGGGCCAGAAGCAGGCCCAATAAAGATATCGAGAACAACTTTCGTACAGCGAGAGAATTCAACAGTGTTTGTTGGGTCATCGTGGTAACTCTCCTATTTCCAATCGCTTTTTGTGCACTACCGGCCGGGCGCTTTTCCCGGTCACATATAAAGACGCTCCAGCGGCCCCTCCGGTTCCCGGTAGTAGGCCACATGCATCGTACCGCGAGAGGCTACAGGCCCGCCTCCGCCCTGTGGCGGAGGCGAATAGGACTTCTGACGGAGGCGCGTTCCGCCCTTCCCGCGCCAGCTTGCCGGCGGCTGGCCTTCTTCCCCAACTCTCGCGCGATGCAGGACAGCTCCAGTGCTGCCTTAAAATAACCTCCGATGCCTTTCCCCCGCTCCGCCCTCTGTTATACTCGTGCCGGTAGACTGACCACCACACGCGGCCGGCCCTGAACTGCCCGCGCCGGCTCGCGACGCTCTGCCGGGCAGAGGAATGGTAAGATGACGACAACAGAATCGGGCGCCCTTCGCCCGCCTCGCCTGACCGCCTCCCGCTCCGCGCCGGGAGGAGAGTGAAATCTGGTGCCCCCTGAGCCCCCACCCGCCGAACTGACCGCGACAAAGGAATCCTCTATCATCGTCCCGTCGATCCGTTTCAAGATCGTCATCCTCCCCCTGCTTCTTCTCGCCCTCCTGCTCATCATCCTCAGTGCACTTTCGGATGACGCCGAGGCAGCCACTTACCACCGCTCCATTGCCACTCAGATTCTCCTGACCGAGTGGGCGGCGCCGGTCGCCAGCGCCAACGCCGCCGCCCACCCTGACTGGCTTCATGATCCAGAGCGGCTGCGTCTGGAGCCGCCCCTCGTTGTCGCACCCTTCAGGGAAGGGCCTTCAGCCGTGCCCAACCGGCAGGGCGGAAACCCGTCCGCTCAGCTGTCACCTTCGGTGGCCCGCCATGTAGAATAGCCTGCCAGGCTGTTTGCCGCGCCAGCGGCAGAAAGCGGAAGCAGCGCACAGGCAAGCTGCCTACGCTACAAAACTGACCTCCCCGTCGCGCCCGGTAGAGCCGCCACCCCGCTCGCGCCAGCTTTCACAATCTTGACATCCGTCCTCCCCTCCTTTATCGTGAACCCCACACGCGCCCGGACAACCGCGCCGGCGACCACCGCTAACCAATTGAAAGGGAACCGCTACATGAAAGAAGCTCGCTCATTCCGGCTGCCCCCCTGGTTGCTCCTTCTCTGTCTCCTCCCCATCGCAGCAGGGTTGCTGACCTTCAGCCAGCCGGGCCAGGGAGCCAGCGCGGCGTACGACGAGAGCCAGCTCATCTCCCCGGACGTCGTCGCCGGCGACCAGTTCGGTTATGCCGTCGCCATCAGCGGCGACACTGCCGTCGTCGGCGCCTACTGGACCACGGTGGGCGGGGCGGAAAAAGCCGGCGCCGCCTACCTCTTCGAACGCTCGTCTGCGGACCCGGCCCAATGGACCCAGTTCAGGCGGCTCACGGCAAGCGACGGAGCGGCCTTCGACCAGTTCGGCGCGGCGGTGGCCATCGACGGCGACACCGTCCTCGTCGGCGCAACCGGGGCCGACGTCGGCGGCGAGACGAACCAGGGCGCCGCCTACCTTTTCCAGAAGGACCACGGCGGCGCGGACCAGTGGAGTGAGGTCGCCAAACTGACCGACACCGGCGGCGGCTCCTTCGACAACTTCGGCGACAGCCTCGCCGTCCAGGGCGACGATCTCTTTGTGGGCGCCAAGGACGCCGACGTCGGCAGCAGCCGGGGGCGCGGAACCGTCTTCCTCTTCCGCCCCGACCAGGCCATCCCCGGCGCGTGGGCGCTGGCGGACGAACTGGTCGATCCGAACGGCCGCGAGAATGACAGCTTCGGCTCCGCGCTCGCCGTCGCCGGCGCATGGCTGGTAGCGGGCGCCGAGCGCGCCGACGTGAGCGGTCTCTACCAGAACGACGGCGCCGCCCTCCTCTTCCGGAAGGACGCAGCAAGCGGCGACTGGCTCTTCTTCAAACGTCTCTCCGCCTCCGACGCCGCCGGCAGCGACCGCTTTGGCGCCAGCGTGGCCCTGGACGGGCAGCGCGTGCTGGTCGGCGCGCCCGCGGCCTCCCACAACGGCGAGATGCTGGCGGGCAAGGCCTACCTCTTCGAGCGCGACCTGGGCGGCGCCGACAACTGGGGCGAGATCCGGCTGCTGGCGGCTGACGACGGCAGCGCTTTCGACCACTTCGGCGCGAGCGTGGCCATCGGCGCCGCTACCGCCTACGTCGGGGCCAGCTCAGGCGACATCACGATTGGCGACGAGGGGGCGGTCTACACCTTTGAGCGCGATGCCGGCGGCGCCGACAACTGGGGACAGGCTACGAAGCTCGCCGCCACGGATGGGCAGTCGGGCGACCTGTTCGGGCGCACGCTTGCGCTGCAGGAGGGAACCCTGCTTGCCGGCGCCAACAACGCGGCCGGCGGCGCTGGCCGCGCCTACGCCTTCACGAAGGCGGCGCCGCCCGAATCTGTGAGCGCCTTCCTGCCGCTCGTCGCCTCCCCCGGCTTCCCAACCACCGGCGTGCTGGTCGACGGCGGCGTCGTCGGCAACGACGACGGCGTGAAGCTGGGCGCCGTGGCCGGATCGCTCGACGGCGACCTGCCGGTATCGCTGCTGCGGCACGGCGCGCCGCTGGAGCCGCTGCCGGAAGCTGCGACCCGCGTCGGCGACTTTTACCTCGTCGCCGCCAGCCGCCAGGTGGTGCAGCCGCTGGCCTCCTCCTTCATCCTGGCGCTGCCCGTGCCCGAAGGGGCAGACAGCACGCGCCTCGCCGTCGCCCTCCATTCCCGCGTCGACGGTTTACTCGATCAGGAGCAGGAGAGCGGCCACTATTGGAATGTGATCCCGGGCGTTTACGACCCGGACGCGCAGCTTCTGCTGGCCCAGCTACCCGCTCTTTCGCCGCTGGCGAACGTGGTGGCGCTGGTCGAGCATCCGGATATGGAGACCCCGGTAACGGGCAGCGCCGCCGCCGCGGGCCCGGCCAACGGACCGGCTCCCAAATTCGCCGTCCTCTGCGCCTATCACGACTGCGCCGACAGCCTGAAGCAGGAAATCACGCAGGAGCTGACCAACAACTTCTTCGACTTCTCCTCGAACCACGGCTATCCCGCGCCGCGCATCCAGGGTACCAGCTCCGACATGTCCCTCGATCCGCCACACGTGGGCCAGCCGTCGGCGACCTACTACGCCAGCATCCTGCCGGATACGCACTCGGCCTGTTGGGACAAACAGGGCAACCTGGTCGAAGGCCGTTACAGCCCGAACAATGCGGAGTTAATTACCTGCTTCGCGCCGTCCACAACCACTCTGACCGATTTTCACAGGGAGACGGTGCGCCATGAATATTTTCACGCCCTGCAATACGCCTACGACAACGTCCGCACCGACTGGGCGAATGGGGACAGAGAGCAATGGATTATAGAGGGTATGGCGGAGGCGGCTGTGAACTCCGGGAGCGCGTGGGCGCGCACCGACGCGTTCGCGATTCGCCCGGTGGACAAAGGGCTTCGACTCACCGGCGGTTCACTCAAATACCAGGCCCAGGACTTCTGGGTCTTCTACGGCAACAATCTGGTCGTAGGCGGGCTGGAGCGCCTCAAGCCGATTTTGGAACGGGGCGCGACGTACGAGGACGTCATCGCAGAGGTGGTCTTCCACGACGCCTACACGCTCTGGGTGCGCAACCAGGCGATCGAGAAAAACGACGACATGGACAACGCGCTGGGCGCGCCGTGCGAGCTGGAAGTGGACGCCGTCTCCAACCTGCTCGTGTGGGATCTCTCCGTGCCC
>JAWVYW010000154.1:0-9158 GCA_033722535.1 Promineifilaceae bacterium (SeqCode) | reverse complement strand
GGGGAGCATAAGTATCGTACCACGAATCTGGAATAATGCAAGGAAATCGGCGAAATTAGTGGACGTCAGTCCGTATTCGTCGCGTTCGCGCCGGCTTTTGCTCTTTTTGCCCGATGGCTCTCTGATTCATGGTACAATCCGCGCGATCCACCAGTGCATGCTTCCAGGAGGACGCGCCTCATGCTCACCGAGAAGACCTTCTCCACCGGCAACGTCGAGCTCTTTTACGTCGAAGGACCACCATCAAGCCCGCCGCTCGTCCTCCTCCACGGCGGCTTCGCCCTGTGGCAGCGCTTTCTGCCGCTACTGCCGACGCTCATCCTCCGCTGGCAGCTCTTTGCCGTGGACTTCCGCGGGCACGGCGCGAGTGGACGCGTCCGCGTCGCGCCAGATCGCCCCCACCCTTACCGCGCGCTGGCAATCATCGAGAAGATGGACACCCTGCAGGAGATCCTGCCCGAGGAGCCGGCAGCCTTCTTCGGTCATTCTGCCGGCGGCTACGGCGCGCTCTACTACGCGGCCCACCATCCACAGCACGTGCGCGCCGTTATCATCGGCGACAGCCCGCTCTCGCGCACCGGTCTCGATGCGATTACGCTGGCGGCGCGGCCTTAGTGGCGGGCGCTGCGGGAGGCTGCCGCCGGTGGTGAAGGTCGTTCACTATGCGAACGGGTCACTACATGGGGCTACTGGAGTGGGATGTGGACGCCCTGCTGCGGGCGATTGTGCCCTTTCTGGAGGTGGTGCGGGGAGAATGAGGGACGCCGTCTAGCCCACGCCCTCCAGCCCGACCTCGCGACCGTAGGCCCACCCATCCAACGACGGCGGCTCGACGCCCTGCTGCGTGAGGATCGTCATGATTTGCGCCCGGTGCTCGGTTGCGTGGTTGATGGCCTGCAACAGGGGCAGGCTGACGGGCATGGCATAGGCACGGCTGCCGTACTCGCCGCGCAGCAGACGGTCATGTGGGTCTTCGGCGGCGAGGGCAATCAATGCTCGGCCGCTGCGCTGGGCGTGCTCGCGCAAGGCATCGAAGCCGGGAAAGCCCTGCTTCTCGTGGAGCGGCGTCTCCGGCGGGTCACCAGTCAGGAGCGTCACGTAGCGTTCCTCGGCTGCCAACAGGTGGACGAGCGTATCCTTGATGCGCCCATAGGTGCCCACGGCGTCCGCCTCCAGCACCGCTTCGTCCACATCGGCGCAGGTGTCGAGGAGACGCTGGTTGGCCCAGAGGTTGTGCTGGAAGAGGTGAACGAGCGTCGACTTCTCCAGTTCCTTCATACTCTTCGCTTCCCAAAGCCGGTAATCGCGCGCCCGCTGCTCAACACGGCGGTCAGATCATCTCCGTTCTGTACAAAGTAGGTCGTTACGCCACTGGCACGCAGCAGCTCGGCGAGGTGGATCGAGCTGTCGGGCGCGCCAAAAGAGGCGGGGTCGACCAGCACCGTCACCACCCGCAGCCCGCGCCGCAACTGCTCCCGCGCGGTCTTGAGCCATTCGTTAGAGGTCGTCGGCGTCACCACGATGACGGTGCTACCACGCGGAAAGAGGTGCGATTCCGCCTCGAGAACGTCGGCGACCGGTACACGCCCGCGGGCGTGGAGCACGGCGAGTGTCTCCAAGAGCCGGTTGATCTGGCGCTCGCCGCGGTCCGGCTGCACCACCTCGCTCGACTGGCCGTACGCTACCATGCCGAGCGAGCGGTTATTGCGCAGAAAATAGCGGGCCAGCGAGGCGGCGATGGTCACCGTATACTCTTCCGTCGTCTCTGCCAGCTGGAACTCTTCTTCCTTGAAGCGACGCCAGAGTGGCACAGTGCTGTCAGGAGTCGCCGGGGAGCCCTCGGCGCGCACGTGTTCGAAGGCGGCCATATCGGGCACGATCCAAATATCGGCGAGGGGATCCAGCTCAAACTCCTTGACGATAAGCCGGTCGCGGCGGGCGGTGCTGGGCCAGTGGATACGGCTGAAGCTGTCGCCGGGAGCATATTCGCGCACGCCGGCGGCATTGGTGGTGGTGTAATGGGTGCGCCGGCGGAGGGCGTCGCCGCCGGGGAGAACGCCCATCGGCAGGTGGAAGTTATCGATGTCGACCGTCATCGGGTAGACGACCACGTGCGTCGTCGCCGGCAGCTCGCGCCGCATGGGAAAAAAGCCGAAGGGGTCGCTGGTCTCCAGCGTCATCGGCCCCAGCCGGTAACGCCCACGCTGGGTGCAGATCGTCGTCACGCGCCAGTATTCGACGCCCCGCGGCCCGAGGTTGCTCACAACCTGACTGGCGGTGTGATCGGGCACAGTCGAGTGGTCGCGCACCTCCAGCCATAGCTTGGGGACGACGCCGGTGTTGCGCACCTGAAAGCGCTCCTCCAGCGGCCCGCCGACCTGCGTGCGCCGCGCGCGCGTCACGCGCGAGAGGTGCACGTGGTTAATATTGACCCAGGCCCAGGCGAAGCTGAGGATAAGCAAGAAGGCGAGCAGATAGGCGAGCGTGAAGAGGATCTCGCGCCCGGTGGCGAGGCCGCCGATGAGCGACAGCAGCGCCAGGAGGAAGGCCGTGGTACGGCGACCTTTCACCGCCGTCCATCCCGGGCGCGCCCACCGCGCGCACCGGCCGGGGTCGCCACCTGCGCCCCGGGCACCGGCGTCTGCAACCGGATCTCCTCAATAATAGCTTCGGCCTCCACATCCTTGATGCGCGCCGCCGGGCCGATGATGATCCGGTGGGCGAGCGCGGGCTCGACCAGCGCCTTGACGTCGTCGGGTAGGACATAGTCGCGTCCCAGCATTGCCGCGCGCGCCTGCCCCAGACGGAAGATCGCCAGCGCCCCACGCGAGCTGGCGCCGAGATAGACGTCGGGATGGCTGCGCGTGCGCCGGACGAGATCCACGATATATTCCTTGACCTTGTCGTCTACGTAGATGTCCTTGACCGCCTGCTGCGCCGCCAGCAACTCCTCTACGGTGACCACCTGCCCGATCTCCTCTACCGGATGGACGTACTGCTGCCGGTTGAGGATGGTGATCTCCTCGCGCTTTTCCGGGTAGCCGAGGCGGATCCGCAGCAGGAAGCGGTCGAGCTGGGCCTCCGGCAGGGGAAAGGTGCCCTCGTATTCGATCGGGTTCTGGGTCGCGAGCACCATAAAGGGGCGCTCCAGCGTGTAGGTCTTGCCGTCGACCGTCACCTGGCGCTCTTCCATCGCCTCCAGCAGCGCCGACTGCGTCTTGGGGGTGGCACGGTTAATCTCGTCGACGAGCACAATCTGGGCGTGGACGGGGCCGGGGCGAAACTCGAACTCGCGCGTCTTCTGTGAGAAGATAGAAACGCCGGTAATGTCTGAGGGCAACAGGTCGGGCGTGAACTGGATGCGTTGAAAGCTGCAGCCGACTGAACGCGCCAGCGATTTGGCCATCACCGTCTTGCCCACGCCAGGAACGTCTTCGATCAGCAGATGGCCCTGACAGAGCAGGCCAAGCACCGTGAGCTGGACCTCGACGCGCTTACCGACGATAACGCGCTCCACGTTTTCTACAATACGCCCGGCGACTTCCTGCACATCAATCGCGACATCGGTCATAGGAACTGTTCTCCTGCTATGATTTCTCGCCCTTGGGCAATTTATACTACTGATCCGGGATAGTGTACCATAGGGTGAGCAGTGTGGAGGGACGGATGCCCTACGGTAGACGGACGACTCGACCAAGTATAACCGAATCTCCGCATAATGACACTAAAATGTTACCAATTAGACCCGGAGCAGGGGGAGGTTCTAAGGGGATATATGAGCGTCGTCGTTGGGAGCGCCACCACCGAATCGGACCCTCTGCAGACAACTTGACAGCCCACCGAAGCGCAGATAGTATCATCTCTGTTGGACTCATCTTCGGTTAATCTCGGTCGATGTGTATGCGAACCAGGACCTGGCGATTGATACTCAAGAACGAGAGCAGCCCCACGGGCGGATGGAGCTTTGCTACCAGCGTAAATAGGATCAGATACCGAGAACAGGCCGTGCTACGGTCTGTTTTTTGTTACGAAGGGAAGTGTGGGGCCGGCGAGATAGGCCGCCCTCTTTGACGTCCAGCTTCACCGTTATTCCCGTGGGAATAGCATCAATGGAGGAAAGACATGAAAAGCAAAAGTGGATTGATCTGGCCGGTAATGCTGGGCGCTTTAATGTGTGCTCTGCTGCTGGCCCTGCTGGGCACAGGCGGTGGTGCGGAAAGCGCCCTTGCCGAAGCCGATCCCGCGGCGCCTGCCCAGGACCTCTGGGTCGTCGCCGGGGATTTCCAGAGCGAGATTAGCACCTGCGGCGATTGGACTAACACCTGCGACGCGACGCTCATGGAGGACGAGAATGGTGACGGCGTCTACCGCTTCGTGACCGATACCATCCCCGCAGGAAATTATGAGTATAAGGTCGTCGAGTATGACAATTGGGGCAACGCCTACCCCGCCAGCAACGTTAGCCTGGCGGCAGACGGCGGCGAAGTCCGCTTCTACTTTAATCCCGACACAGGTATGGTGGCCGATAGCATAAATCAGTGCATCGCCACCGTCGCGGGGAACTTCCAGAGCACGTTCGGCGGGAACGACTGGGACCCGGCAAATCTGCGCACCATGATGTGGCAGGAAAGCCCGGGCAGCGACAACTATATCTTCCGCGCGATTATTCCCGCCGGCAGCTGGGAGTATAAGGTCGCGCTGGACGAAGATTGGGCCGAATCGTACCCGGCGAACAATGTCTCGCTGAACCTGGCCGCTCCCACAGAAGTGACCTTCATGTACAACTGCGATACGAACGCCGTCTCGCATGAGATCGGCGGCGACGCCGCCCACGACGACGACGTCTGGTGGAATGACCTCGGCCACAACAGCCGCATGGCGCTCTACCGCACGCCGCAGGGGCCGGTGACGACCGGCGTCTCGGTGACGGTGCGCCTGCGCGCCGCCGCCGGCGACCTGACGGAAGCCCGTGTGCGGGTCTGGGACGACTACCTCGACGCGCAGTTCGTGCTCGACATGGAGCGGGTGGCCGTGGACGACACGTACGAATGGTGGGAGGCGACCATTCCTGCCAGCGATATCGAGACGATCTACTGGTACCGCTTCATCGCCATCGACGGCAGCGCTACCGCCTATTACGAAGACGATGCGGACCGCGACGGCGGCTGGGGCGCCACCTTTGGCGAAAGCCCGGACAACAGCTGGCAGCTCACCGTTTATGACCCGGCGTTCGAGACACCGGAGTGGGTGAAGAACGCCATCATCTACCAGATCTTCACCGACCGCTTCCGCGACGGTGGCTGGCCTGACCCGCCCGCCGGTCGTTTCTTCTACGATGAGCTCGACGGCACGATCTATCGCTCGAACGAGAGCGAATGGAACACCGTGATCTGCGATCCGCGTGACGCAGAGGATTGCCCCGGCACCTATAGCCTCAACTTCTACGGCGGCGACCTGCCGGGCATCCTGGAGAAGATGGACTATCTGCAGTCGATCGGCATCACCGCCCTCTACCTGAACCCGATCTTCGAGTCGCCCTCGAATCATAAGTACGATACCAGCGACTTCACCCAGATCTCCAGCGACTTCGGCGATCTGGATACCTTCAAGACGCTGGTCAACGAGGCCCACAGCCGCGGGATGCACGTGATCCTCGACGGCGTCTTCAACCATACCTCGTCGGACAGCATCTACTTCGATCGTTACAGCAACTTTGACACCCTCGGCGCGTGTGAGAGCGTGGCCAGCCCCTACCGTGACTGGTACTTCTTTACCGACGTGACGCCGGGCACGGGCGCCTGTGTGGGCAGCGACGGCACCGCCAACGCCGCCGACTATGAGAGCTGGTTCGGCTTCGACAGCCTGCCCAAGCTCAACGCCCAGAACCAGGAGGTGCGCGACTTCTTCTACGCCGGCGGCGAAGATGCCATCGGCCGCTACTGGCTGAGCCTGCCCGCCGACGCGACCACAACTGGCGCCGACGGCTGGCGCCTGGACGTCGGCGGCGACGTCGACCCCGGCTGGACGCGCGACCCGGACAACAACTATTGGGAGCAGTTCCGCGACGCCGTCCGCTCTGTGGATCCTGACGCCTACATCGTCATCGAGGAATGGGGCAATGCCACTCCTTGGACGTTGGGGGAGGAGATGGATGCCACGATGAATTATCAGTTCAGCACGGCGATGCTGGGCTTCTGGCGGGATACGGCGTTTACGGATAATGACCACAACCCGGGGAGCTCGGCGGGGGTGATTGAGCCGCTGAGCCCGTCGGAGCTGGACAACCGGCTGCGCAACTGGATCGAGCGCTATCCGGAGCCGGCGCTGTACGCGATGATGAATCTGCTGGGGAGCCACGACACGAACCGGCCGCTGTTCTTCCTGGACCACAACGCGGTGGAGGTGGTGGACAGCGAGGAGGATCCGAACCCGCTGCTCGACCCGAACTATGACTGGAGCGACCAGATCCACCGGCAGAAGGGCGTCTGGATTCTGCAGATGACGCTGCCCGGCGCGCCGACGACCTACTATGGCGACGAAGTCGGCCTGGTGGGGCCGACGTATTACTACGGCGGCAAATGGGAGGATGACCCGTACAACCGGCAGCCGTTCCCGTGGCTGGACGAGAGCGGGACGCCTTTCTACCAGCACCTGCAGACGCCGGAAGGCCAGGACGAGCTGCGCAGCTTCTACACGATGCTGACGACGGCGCGGAACAACCACCCGGCGCTGCGCACGGGCAGCTTCGACACGCTGCTGATCGACGACGCGAACGAGCTCTACGCGTATGGGCGACTGATGGACGATTACAGCGACGCGGCTGTGGTGATCGTGAACCGTGCGGGCGAGATCGACAACGGGATCACGCAGACGGTGACGCTGGACGTCAGCGGCTACCTGCCGTATGGCGCGGAGTTTGAGGACGTGCTGTCGGGGGACACGTACACGGTGGGCATGGATGGCTCGCTGGTAGTGGAGGTGCCGGGCGAGCTGGGCGCCGTGCTGGTGCTCTCGCAGCCGCTGAACGTCTCGGAGCCGGCGGCGCCGAACAATCTGATGGTCACCAATACGACGCGCGACTCGGCCTCGCTGGTGTGGAACGGCGTGGCGGGAGCGGATAGCTACAACGTGTACCGCAGCCTGGTAAGTGGCGGCGGCTACACACTGGTGGCGAACACGAACGCGACCACGTACAGCGACACAGGGCTGGAAGTGGCAACAGATTACTTCTACGTCGTGACGAGTGTGGACGAAAGCACGGGGCTGGAGAGCGGTTTCTCGAACGAGGTGCTGGCGGTGCCGGCTTATGACATGGGCGCGGCGTGGTACAACCTGCAATGGCCGCCGGAGATGACGCACACGATCAGTGCCGTGACGCCGACGGATAATATCTACGGGCAGATCTGGATCGACGGCGTGACATCGGAGCCGGGCCCGGCGCCGGGCCTGCTGGAGCAGGTCGGCTTTGGCCCAACGGGTACCACGCCGCTGACGGCGGACTGGACGTGGGTCTCGATGGCGTTCAACACGGACGTGGGCAACAACGACGAGTACTTCGGGCAGCTCCTGCCGGAGAACACGGGCGACTACCACTACGTGACACGCTGGAGTGGCGACGGTGGGCGCACCTGGTTCTATTCGGACCAGGGCGGCCCAGACGACCCGAGCGACGGCTTTAACGAGCCGGGCGTGCTGCACGTGGTGGCGGCGGACGATACTGTGGCGCCGGAAGCGCCGGAGGCGCTGCGCGTGGCCGGCACGACGGCGAGCAGCATCATCCTGGAGTGGGCTCCCAGCGACGCGCCGGACCTGGCGGGTTACTGGATCTACCGGGCGAACATAGACCCGGCGCGGCCAGCGCGCCTGGCGCCGGAGGCGGTCAGCTACGAGCGTATTGCGACGGTGGACGCCGGGGTGACGCGCTACGTGGACGAGCAGGTGCAGACGAACGCCACCTACGCCTACTACGTGCGGGCCTTTGACGAGCACTTTAACGTCTCGCCGCGGTCGAATATCGTTTCCGCGACGGCGGAGCGGCTGCTGGTGGACGTGACGTTCCGCGTCCGTGTGCCGGAGGCGACGCCGGACCAGGACCTGGTGTACCTGGTGGGCGACATTCCGGATCTAGGTCCGTGGGACCCGGGCCTGTGGCCGATGACGCGCGTGGCACCGCAGATCTGGGAGACGACGCTGACGATTCCGGACGGCACGGAGCTGCAGTACAAGTACACGCGCGGCTCCTGGGAACGGGTGGAAAGCTGGGGCACGATCGTGAACCTGGCGAACCGCCACGTGATGATCCAGTACGGCGACACCGGCGAGCAGCTGGTGGACAATACAGCGACGGACTGGGGCGTCGGACCAGATGACGAGAAGGCGGTGCGCTACTGGGTTGACCCGCTGGTGGAGAGCTTCTACCCGCCGGAGGATGCGCAGGGTGTAAGCCGCGATACCGTTATCTCGGTGACGTGGAGCATCTCAATGGCGACAGACACTGACTTCGAGGTGGCCGGGCCTACGGGCGCGGTTGCCGGGACGTTTACGCAGGACGCGACCACGAACACGACGATCTTTGTGCCCGACGCGCCGCTGGCGGCGACGGAGATGTACACGGTGGTCGTGGACGGCGAGGTTGCCATGAACGGCGGCAAGCAGCAGCACCCGGTGGAATGGTCGTTCGTCACGGGGCCGGAGGAGGTCACGCTGCACGTACGCAAGATGGCGCACGCGGAGCTGGTCTCGCCGGGCGCGCCGGTGACGTACACCATCGTGGTGACGAACGCCGGGCCGGACGTGGCGACAAGTGTGACGCTGACGGACACGCTGCCGGCGGTGATGACATTCGTGAGTGCGGATGTCGACGTCGGTACGTGCACGGCGACGGGCATAACGGTAGTCTGTGACATCGGCATCCTGGCGGCGAACGGGACGGCGACGGCGACGATCGTGGCGCTGGCCCCCAACAACGAGGACACGCTGACCAATGAGGTCGTGGCCACGGCGGACCAGTTCCCGCTGGTGAGTGTAGAGAACAGTGATACGGAGGTGGTCGACGTGGTGAGGACGGTCTTCGAACTGTTCCTGCCGGTGATCTTTAAATGATGACGTAATGTGACGTGAGTTGAAGAGCGCCGGGTGCCCAGATGCGCCCGGCGCTT
>JAWVYW010000153.1:0-9169 GCA_033722535.1 Promineifilaceae bacterium (SeqCode) | reverse complement strand
GTTGCCGATGGAGTGGTCGTGGGGGGACTGACGGTTGCCGCGTAGATGACCGGTCGCGTATCATTATTCCCGCGGCCGCCCACGGCGGCGACTTCGATCGCTTGCGGCTGACAGCCTACACCCGCAATTAGGAGCGATAGGTAGATAAGTACGAGAAGCAATTGTCGCATGGCCTAATTGTGGCTCATGAGGCGGGAGTTGCAAATGTCGAGGAGAATCACATGAGTGAGTTATTCAGCAACAGTACCACAGAAGAGGTCCTGACGATCGGCCTGATCTCAGACACCCACTTGCCGGCACGCCGCCGTAGTCTGCCGCCCCTCCTTCCGAAGATATTTGCGCAGGTAGAGCTTATCCTCCATGCGGGAGACGTGGGTGAGCTATCTGTTCTCGATGCGTTAAGTGAGATAGCGCCGGTCGTCGCGGTTCACGGGAACGATGATTCGCGCACAGCTCAGAAAGAGCTGCCTTTGCAGCAGTTGGTTGTGGTGGCCGGGTGGCGCCTGCTCCTATGGCACGGCCACTTTCAGGAGCGCGCTGTAGAAATGGCCCGTCGCCGAGATGATCGTTGGGAGCCCAAGCTGGTGCGCCTCGCCCGGCGAGCATCGGCGTGTGACGCGCGGATTATTGTGTTTGGACATATGCATATTCCCCTCTGCCATACGACCGATGATCTGCTGCTGATCAATCCCGGCGCCCTGGCATCCGGAAACTTTTATACGCGCCAACGGCTGCAGACGGTGGCCTTACTCTCCCTTACTCCTCATAGCTCCCCTCTTGTCACCCATGTCGACGTCACCAGTGGCGACGCCGTTGAGCCATCTGTGGAGTTCGCGCTGGGCTTTCGTCAGGCGTTGGATCGCGTCTCCGAGTCCATTGTTGCCCCTGATCTACTGCCGTACATGGAGCAGCTGCGTGGTATATGGCGGGAGGATCGCAGCCATCTCGAGCGGATTTTTCGCGAACTGGCCTTTCCTTGTTGGGAAGGAGAACAGGAGGCGATAAATCGTCGCGATGTGCTGCGTGCAATTGCAAAGGATGACCTGTTGCCGGACGAGGTGCGTCAGAAACTGTGTGCGTTGCTGGAGAGTGAGACAGGAGCCCTATAGCTCGCCGACGAGCGCCCCTGTCTCGCCCTCCTCCGCTTTTCCCCATCCACCGCCGCCGGGCGTCTCGATTCGGATCCCCTCTCCCGCCTGAAGCTGCAGGCTTACCTTGCCGGGTAGTAGTTGCTCCTCGTCGCCCCGCATCAGTACATTCCGCCCGGGAGCGCCGACCTGGCCTCCCTGCAGGCCGTACGGCGGGCGGTCGCGCCGCTCCGAGGTAATCGTCACAGTGACGGGCGCTAGAAAGCGAATCTGCCGTACCAGCCCCTCTCCCCCATGCTGCCGGCCCTCACCACCAGAGCCGGAGCGCAGCTTATAGTGCTCTACGCGGAGGGGAAAGGCGTATTCGAGCGCCTCGACCGGCGTGTTCAGCGTGTTGCTCATGTGACTGTGCATGCCGCCGCCGCCGTCGGCGCGCGGACCGGCGCCGATGCCGCCGCCGAGCGTCTCATAGTAGGCGAAGCTTTCCCCCGCTTCTGAACCGCCAAATGTCAGGTTATTCATCGTTCCCTGGCTGGCGGCAGGGATGAGATAAGGAAGCGCCTGCGCTAAAGCGCCGAAGACAACGTCGACCACACGCTGGGAAGTCTCTACGTTACCGGCGGCGACAGCGTGCGGTGGATTGGGAGCCAGTAAGCTCCCGGCCGGGATCGTTATCGACACTGGTTCGAAGGCCCCCTCGTTCGTCGGTAGCTCTACTTGCAGAAGCGCGAGGGCGACACAGCGAACGCAGTAGGCGACGGCGGAGTGAGTAATCGCCGGAGCAGCGTTGAGATTTCCGGGCACGGCCGCCGCGGTCCCGGTAAAGTCGACGTGCAGCGTCTCCCCGTCCGCCGTGATGCTGACCTGAATCGGAATATCGCGCGCTCCCTGCCCGTCGCCGTCGAGAAGATCGCGGAAG
Source organism: Promineifilaceae bacterium (SeqCode) (assembly GCA_033722535.1). Taxonomy (GTDB): domain Bacteria; phylum Chloroflexota; class Anaerolineae; order Promineifilales; family Promineifilaceae; genus JAAYYY01. Next base: position 7,162 of record JAWVYW010000153.1, on the reverse strand, counting down.
GTGTAGACGCCGTCAGGAATACGCGCCAGCGCTGCTCGTGTTAGACGGCGCGCATAGGCGATGAGAGCATCGGCACTGGCGAGCGCCTCGGCAGCGCCGTAGCGAGCCACGATGTCGCTTAGCCGTCGGGCTCCTGTCTCATGGGCGGCGAGTTGGGCCGCCAGATCGCCATCCCGCTCCGCCGGTGTCCGCACGTTGCGCAGGATGAGCGCCCATACCGCTCTGTTCCGCTCGCCTGCCTCTACCAGCCGGATTGGCGGAATGATCAGCCCTTCCTGAACGAGCTCGGTCGACAGGGGCATCGAGCCGGGCGACGCGCCGCCGACGTCGGCGTGGTGGGCGCGGCTGGCAAGAAAAAAGGTAGGGGTGGTCGCGCCGTCTTCAAAAACGGGGGAGACGAGTGTGATGTCGGGGAGGTGTGTACCGCCCAAATACGGATCGTTGAGCGCCACCACGTCGCCCGGTTGAAAGGGATGTTCCGCAGCGCTGGCGATCGCCGCCCGGACTGAGGCAGGCATTGCACCGAGATGCACCGGTATGTGCGCCGCCTGCGCCAGCATGCGCCCGTCGCCGAGAAAAACAGCGCAACTGTGGTCGAGGCGCTCCTTGATATTAGGGCTATAGGCGGCGCGCCCCAGCGTAACGCCCATCTCTTCGGCGACAGAAGCGAAGAGATGGTTGAAGATGGAGAGCGTTGCCGGTGAAGGTGCAGTTTCCGAAGGGGGTTCCGTCCTACGCTTCATCCTGGAAAACGGGAAGATTGCCCAGACTGATGATGTCACTCCAGTCGCGATCGCCTTCGGTAAAGACGGCGGCAATTCTGGCGACGCTGCCGCCTACTTTACTAACTATCTCCTTCATCCCCTCCAGGGTGCTGCCGGTACTGATGACATCATCGACGACGATTGCCCGCTTTCCGGCGACGAGCGGCTGGTCCTTTTCGTCGAGGTAGAGGGTTTGCGTGGCACCGGTCGTAATCGAGACGGTATCCGCCGATACGGCGTCACCCATATACGTCTTATAGGCCTTGCGCAGGACGACATAGGGCAGGCCCATGAGTGCGCTCATCTCATAGACGAGCGGCATGCTCTTCGCCTCCGCCGTTACCAGTACATCGGCCTCAGTCTCCTTCAGGCGCTCTGCTAGCGCGGCTGCGGCAGCTTTGGCGACATACGTGTCGCCGAGCATGTTAAAGATGGCGATGCGAACTCCCGGCGCCACTTCAAAAAGAGGAAGCTGCCGCGTCAATCCGGCAACCTCGACAGTATACATTTTGCGGGTTGTCATTGTGATTCTTTCCTCCTGCGCGTACCAGATGATGAACGCCACCGGCTAGTTTAACCGCAGCCGGCGGCGGTGGCAATCGGCTGTTGCGTGCACACCTTTAACGCCGATAATAAGCCTCGAGATGCACTGTGAAGAGAGGTGTTATGAAGGCGATCATCGTCCATAATAGAGAAGGCGAGGTTCCATCACTTGTGTGGGAGGACGCTCCTGATCCGACCTATGGCCCAGATGAAGTTCTGGTTGCAGTGCAGGCGACGGCGGTCAACCGCGCCGATCTATCACAGGCGCGCGGCAACTACCCGCCCCCGAGCGGCGTCACCAGCATCCTGGGACTTGAAATGGCGGGGGAGATTGTTGCCGTCGGAGAGGACGTCAGCGACTGGACTGTGGGAGACCGCGTCTGCGCTCTCTTAGCGGGCGGCGGTTATGCGGAGCTGGCTGCGGTTCGGGCGGGGATGCTGCTCGAGCTTCCGGATGAGTGGACATTTGCGCAGGGGGCCGCGGTACCTGAAGTCTGGTACACTGCTTATGTCAACCTTTTTCTAGAAGGTAACCTCCGCGCCGGGGAAGGGGTGCTGATCCATGCCGGAGGTAGCGGTGTAGGTACGGCGGCTATCCAGCTTGCGCGCAATGCGGGCGCCAGCGCCTACACGACGGCGGGCGCCGACAGGAAACTGGCCCGGGCGAGAGAGCTGGGGGCGATTCTGGCGGTCAACTATCACGAGCAGGACTTTGCTGAATCGGTGCGGGCGATTACGGGCGGCGACGGCGTCGATCTGATCCTCGATCCCGTCGGCGCCAACTATTTCGAACGTAATCTGGCGCTGTTGAGGCCGGGTGGGCGCCTTGTGCAGATCGGTCTGCTGAGCGGCGCGCAGGCGGAGATAGACCTGTCGCAGGTGTTGGGAAAAAGCATCCGCATCATTGGCTCGCGCCTCCGGCCTCGTTCCTGGGAGGAGAAGATTGAGATTACCCGGCGCTTCCGCGCTGAGGTGTGGCCTCTGCTGCGCGAGGGTCGTCTGGAGCCGGTCATCGACTCGCTGTTTGCGTTGCCCGAGGCCCAGGCTGCCCATGAGTACGTGCGGCAGAATCGGAACGTCGGCAAGGTGATTCTGCGGCGGGATTGACTCGGAGGAGTGACGTCGAGCGTAGAGCGCCGGCCATTCGGTCAGTCCACCTGGGCCCGCAGGAGCTTTGTGGCGTGTTCCAGTGCCTGCTGCACCACTTTTATTTCAGCCGCCGGACCACCGCCCTGGGCAAATGTGGGCGAGCCACCACCGCCGCCGCCGACCATCTTAAGAGTGGAGCGAATGAGCGTGCTCATGTCGCCCGGCGCGTCTTCTGAGCGGGCAAAGATGAGCTGTGTTCGTTCAGGAGACGCCAGGGCCAGGAGCGCGACGATACCCCTTTCTTCGACCAATGCGTTGGCCAGCTGGCGCAGCGCCGCCGGATCGCGGTCGCGAAAGAGTTCCTTCACCAGGCGCACGTGACCCCGGTCATGCGCTGGGGAGGCCAGCACGAGTGCTTCCCGAGCGAGCATACGCGCCTCGTACTGGGCCAGCTGTTCCTGCTGGCGCCGTAGCGTGCGCTGGGCTTCTTTCAAATCATCCTGAAGCGCGCCGGTTACTTTTTCCAACTCGCTATAGCCGGTGGTAAAGCGCCCCGCCAGCCGGCTGAGTACTCGGTCTTTCTCCCCGTAATCGGCAAGAGCGCGTCTGCCACAGAGAAAGGAGATCCGGAGCCCTCCACTGCGCCGCTCGACGCCGACGATCTTGATCATACCGACCGCGCCGGTGCTCGCCACGTGGGTGCCGCCGCAGGCGGTGAGATCAAAGTCCTCTATCGCCACCAGGCGCAAGAGATCACCCGCTACCTCCGGTACCTTACGCAGCTCCAGGGGCGCTGCCTGCTCCGGCGACAGCAAGCGAACGCGCACCGGCCGATTTTCCCAAATGATACGGTTGGAGCGTAACTCGACCTTTCCAATTGCTGCAGCGTCCGGCATCGCGCGGTCGAGGTCGATGGTGACGCTAGTGGGGCTCAAATGAAAACCGACCGTTGGCGCATCGGCTACCTCGAGAAAAGAGGCTGAAAGAATGTGCTGCCCTGTGTGGTGCTGCATGTGGTCCAAGCGGCGCGTCCAGTCGATCTTTCCGCGAACGGTCTCCTCCCACAGCTCATCTTGCAGGACGTGCACAACTGCGCCGTCCTCCTCGCGGACGAAGACATCTAGCACCGCGGTCTCGTTAAGGTGGCCATGATCTGCTGGCTGCCCGCCGGACGTAGGGTAGAAGTAGCTTTGATCCAGCACAACCGCCCGCTGCCCTTCATGTTCCAGCCGCTCGACCACACGCGCTTCAAATTCCCGCTCGTAGGCATCACGATAGTAGAGGCGTCCGCCGACATCCATGTTTATCGGTGCTCCGTGTGCAGACCGGCTGGAGTGGTAGGCAGCGTCAGATTGAAGCGCGCGCCGCCGTCCGGCGCATCGTCAATCCAGATGTCGCCGCCGTGTGCTTCTACCGCCAGACGGCAGAAGGCGAGACCGAGGCCCATCCCCTTGGGCCCTCCCTCTTTCTGAACGCGCCTGAACTTCTTGAAGACCTGCTCCCTGTATTGCGGTGGGATGCCCACCCCTTGATCGCTGACAGAGACCTGCAGCATTTCGCCGTTCTCCGTCTGCCGGATCCTCACAGTCACCTCTCCACCTTCAGGTGTGTACTTGGAGGCGTTGTCGAGAAGGTTCACAAAGACCCGGCGGATCATGTCATCGTCGCCATAGAACGGCGGTAGCTCATCTGGCATCTCCACCAGTAGTTCTGCCTCACGCCGGGCCATGCTGGGCTCGACGACTTCACGGGCGTCGGCGATGAGCGCGCGCACGTCGTGGTAACCGGCATCGGCAATGGGATGGCCCGCCTCCAGCCGTGTGATATCCAGCAGTGAGCGGATCAGCGTGCGCAGACGCTGGCTGGAGCGGGCCACGATCTCCATGATGGAGCGTAGCAGGGGATCGCTATCAGGTGGGAGCTCGTAGCGGAGCATTTCGAGACCTGAAATGACGTTGGCCAGCGGGCTTTGCAGATCGTGGACGAGCATGGCAGTCAGATCCTCCCGCATCTCTTCCAGTTCGACCTGATGGGTGATGTCGCGGTAGATCCACTGCAGCAGCTCCGTCTCGCCAGAGCTCGTTCGCTTCGCGTACACTTCGACGGGGACGGTACGCCCCTCTTGTTGCTGAATCAGGCTGTTGAAGCTTGTCACCGCATCGTGCTCGATGGCTTCAAAATCGGGCAGCGGTTCAGGTGGCTCTGCGGCGTGAATCTGTTGGAGTGGCGTCCCGCGCAACTCGTCTTTTGCGTAGGCAAAAAAGACTTCGGCGCGCCGGTTCGCCTCCACGATGTATCCCTCAGAATTCGTAAGCAGGATGGGACTGACACTGTCCTCGAAGAGGCGCATATAGCGTGCTTCGGCGGCCTGCGTACGTGCGAACTGCTGTGCGTTGTGTAGGGCGCTGCCGGCGAGGTTGCCCAGATTGTCCAGTAGCTGTAGATCGGCCGCGGTAAATGTTCCTTTCAGGGGATTGATCGCCTGTACCGTGCCCAGAACTTCCCCTTTCACCTGGAGGGGCGCGCAAATCATGGCTCGCGTACTGTGGCCGGTCCTGCGGTCGCCCTGGAGGTTGAAGCGCTCATCCACGGCGGTGTCGGGAACGAGCGCGGGAACCCCATGTTCCATCACCCACCCAGAAATACCGCGATTGGAGGGCAGGCGCAGGCCGACGATTTCTTTACTGCCAATGCCGGCGGCGACTTCATAAACCAATTCATTCCGTTGCTCGTCGACTAGAGCGATCGAGATCGCTTCTGCGTGCAACAGCTCATTCATCTGGCCCAGAAGCGACTGTAGAATTTCGGTTGTGTCGAGAGTGGAATTAAGGACTCGGCTTGCCTCGTTGAGCAGCGCACCCACCTTGACCTGGCGCTGGCTAGCTTCATAAAGGTGCGCATTTTCGAGCGCCATGGCCGCATGGCTGGCCAGGGTGTGTGTCAAGTTAATGACTTCTTCTTCAAAGCGCCGCTCAACCGTCAAATTAAATAGGGTAACGACGCCGACAGACTGCCCACGAACACGTAGCGGCACGAGGAGCACGTATCGCGCGCCAGTTAGCTCCAGGACCGCGCGCTCTGCGCGGCTCAGATCGGAACTATTGGCGGCGATCTGGCGCGGCTCGAGGATTTGCGTCCCCAGCTCCTCCAGCGCGCGCCGGAGACGATGGGGAACGTCTTCCACCATCAGGTTTTCTCGTGCCGCCTGCGGGACAATGAGTATGCGGTGCGTCAGCCGGCTACTCTCGCGATCGACATCGTAAATCATGCATCCCTGCGCCTGGGCCAACTCACACATCTGGTTAGCCACCGTCTCAAGAACCTCGTCTACATGTAGAGTAGCGGTGATCGCGGTCGCCGCTGCCACGAGCTGGCCCAGCTCGCCGGCGCGCCTCTGACTTTCCTCGTACAGGCGTGCGCTCTCGATGGTGGCTGCCGCCTGGTTTGCCAGAGCATCGAGAAAGGCGATTTCGTCGTCGGTAAACTGGTCCTGTCCCGGCCGCGTCATCGTGATGGCGCCGACGGCGCGGGAACGGACGAGAAGTGGGCTGCACACGGCAGTCCAGCTCTCTTCGCTGGTGATATGCCCGGGCCGCGGCAGCCAGCGACTGTCGTTGCGTGTGTCGGCAACGCGCAGGGTGCGCTGTTCCTCCGTTACCCATCCGATGAGCCCGCCACTAAGCGCGCGCTCAAAGAAAGGAAGATCTTCTTCCAGCGGCTCATCTTCCGTCATGATCCAGGCGTGTTGGGGCTTCCCTTGCTCGTCGAGGACGACGATGCTGCCGCCACCAGCGTTTAGCTCATTCATCGCGAGGCCCAGAACGCGCGGCAGAACTTCATCGATTTCCAACCCGTCCGCGACCACCTGCTTCAATGTGTCGTTGACCTCGTAGAGGCTCTGCAGGTGATCGGCTTCCTCTTGCGGAAACGGTGAAGTGAGAGCGGATGGAAACGACTCGTTCATGATGATCCTATTTTAGTCACAGTGCTCCGGCGATTCAACTGTTCCCTGAGTACCATTGTACGCCGCTCACTGCTACATACTCGTACTTCAGACATGGTGTTTGACGAGCTCTAGCTGGTTTGGTTTATCGACGTCCATCGCCAGCTCCGGATGGGCGCAGAGGACGGCGCGGACGGGACTCCCCAGAAGCCGGGAGGCGCGCTGCTCCGCCTCCGCCAGTGTGACGCGGCGCAGGAGAAAGCGTAGCAGGGTCCACAGCCCGACCCGGCGCGCCAGCCGCCACGGATGTTTGCGAGCCTCGCTTAACCTCTGCCACAGTCGCTCGTCAGTTTGCAGGATGTGCGGCTGGATGAGAAACAGGTTGCCACCGCTTACGTCCCCATCTCGCAGCCGGACAAAAGTGCGCTGTGAGGCAGGAAAGCGGCGCTCCAGCACTGCCCGGGAGACGACGCTGTAGTAGATCAGTCTGTCGAAAGGCCGGCAGCTCTCGACGAAAAGACTCACCGCCTCTGCCGTCAGCAGCGGGATGTCGGCGGTGCAGATGAGGACGGGTCCCTCCCGCGCGTGGTGGTTACATAGCCAGCGGAGACCGTGAGACACGTTGGCCACGATGCTTCCCTGATCGGGACACGAGGAGACCGGCTGCGTGAAGTGGAGCTCCCCAACCGCCTCCTCCTCCAGGCCAACGACGACAACCCGGTCGACGTATTCAGATGCCTGCAGAGCGACGACCACCATCTCCAGCATCGTGCGCTCTCCCACTTCCAGGAGTGCTTTCGGCTGCTTCGGGCCATACGGATAG